>CAYXWW010000074.1:0-16375 GCA_964468905.1 uncultured Rhodoferax sp.
CATAGAAGCTGTTGTAAAAGGCGGCCCCGCTGGTGGCGATGCTCAGGCCGTCACCGCTCTTGACGGCAGAGATGAGGCCCAGGCCTGCGCCGACCTGGCCCATGGCGGTGGTGCCACCTATGGGGTTGCTCAGTGCGGTGTAGGCGTTGTAGGTGCCGACCAGTGCATTGACATGGCCCAAGTCGTCCATCTTGTCCCAGTTGCGCAGGGAGAAGATGTTGCTGGCAAAGCCTGTACCGGCGTTGATGCCGGCAATTTGTTCGGGGGTGAAGTCGGGGGCGGTTGCTGCTGCTTCTATAGCTGGTTGTGCAGGTTCCGCGAGGGCTGGAGGCTGTTTTTGCTCTGAAGTTTCTGTGCTGGCGGTTGTGGTTGTGGTTGTTGCTTCAGCATTGGCGGGCAGTGTTGTGACGGCAGGCTGAACAATGTAAGTGCCGTCAGCATTTAACGGAATTGTGGTGTTGTCCAGTGTGTTGATTGCGTAATGTTGTTCGGTCAGGATTTTTCCATCACTGTCAAAAGTAGTGGTGTGAACAATTCGGGAAAATTCGCCGTCCGTTGTGCTGGTGGTTTGCGTCGTCGTGCCATCGGTATTAGTAGTAATGCCATTGGGTGTATCCAATGTGACGTTAACTGCAATGGGTGCGCCAGTCGCAGCCACACCGCCAGACAAACTAGCCGTACCGCCTGTGCGCAACCTAATACCGGGAAAGCTGTATGTACACCCTCCATCTGCCGTAAGTGCATAGCTCAATGTGCCTGATGGCACATTGCTCCAATCCACGTTGGACCCTGTGACTGCTGCAGTACTCGACGTATTGCTGCACACACTGATAACCCAATAATCAGCGTTGTATTCGTCATATGTCAGTTGTGGTGCTACTGAGCCTTTTGACGCGCCATTCCAAGTGCCGGCGTCGGTCACCGCATTACCGGTTGGACTGAGAAACGCGTTAGCAGCTGGACTGTCAAAGGTTAGAGCGGCAATATCAGTCCCATTGTTTGTGGCTGCGGTACGCAAAAGCGGCGTGAGTGCGGACCGATTACCCACCACACCCGGGTCCGAGTGCATGCTTGTGCCCATTTGGGTTGCAACAATGAATTCCGACGACAACGCTACGCCTTCGTTCACTCGTCCACTTATCTTGGCATCTGTTGGATTTCTGATCGTGCCAAACCAGCCATACCCGCCTGGCGATAGTGCGTGACCCAGTTCATGTGCCAGTACGGCTGCAAACTGATTCGGATGTACTTCATTGGTCGTGTGCCCGGATCCGGGTAGCCAGGTGGGGTCGATGACGATGGTCTTTGTGTTTGTACTTCCGTCAAACTTTGTACCTAGGCCAGGACGAGTATCGACATTTATAACGACGTCGCGATTTGCCGCTTCATTTAGCTGCCCTGCAAAGTAGGGGGATTGGTTGGCGGCTGAAGTGATGCTCCGAATGTTTGCGGGCGAAAGACCGCTTTTCTCATTCGACAACATCGTTAACGCTTTTGGGGTCAAGGCTACTGTGACCATGTTTACTCTCCCAACCGTTGACTAGAACGGAAACCAACAGAGCGGATCAGCCCATTGCCAATGACTAAGAATTCAACTGTCCGGCGGGTTTTCGCAGTACTCAAGTCGTAACTAATATTGTTATGCCCGAGCGGGTGCGATTTCTCGCCAAACACAATGCCACTACCGCCATGTGGTGGCGGTGAACCATCTGGTGGAAAGATGCTTGAAACTCTAGTGGGGGGACCAAATACTTGTTGCATCGTGTCCGCATTGAACTGCGAACACAGCGAAGTTCGACGGGCATCGTTGTTCGCATCGGTGTATTTCAGCCGAACACCGAAGGCACCGCTAAACCCCATTGGCCCTACAGCCGTATTTTGAGCGTCATACCAAGTCGAACTGCCAAATTGAACGCAAGAAGAGTAAATAGCACTCTCAGTTGTCGTGTAGTCAAACACTTGCTGGATTGGCGTGTTATTCGGATTCGCCGTCGCCTCGTACTCCCCCAAGAACCATCGCAATTTCTCTGGCTCATAAAAACTGCGCTGTAAAAGCAAATCATGTTCGACCGCATATTTGAAGTTGAGCAATACATCTTTGGGCGTGCTGGGTGAGCGAAACATGGTGGGTGCTTTTACTTTGATTGACGTATTCTTAGCCGGAGCTTCACCTGTTGTGCCACAGGCAGCCAGCATCGGCACGAGCAACACACACGCGCCGACAGCGATACTGGCTTTAGTTTTGATGCCTTTGAAAGTCATACAGTATTTGCTACGGTGTTGGGCTATGACGTTTGCGTTAGCCGCATATGGTAACGGCTACAGTGTTCGATGTTATGCGACCTGTCGCCACGCCTCATCATTTGCGCTTTTGAATGAAACAAGCCACCGGCCCTCGAGCAATGTGCGTAAGCAGCTATCAACTCCATAGCAATTACTTTTAGTGCCCCCACCATGCCGATGCTGCTCTTGGTCTGCCGTGCCTTCCCAGTCACCCGTGCGTTTGGCAATGTGGTCTGTGCTGATAGTGCGTTTGTCTTCCCAGTGGCCGCCTATGGCTCCTGCTTCGAGCTGCTTATCCTTCCCATCGACCCACACCCGGCTTTCATAGCCTCCGTGCACGATGACGGTACCGGCTTCTTTGTCGGCAATGGTGTCGGCGGCGAGCAATCCATTGCTGTTGCTGCCGGGCAATTTAAGCGTTGGCTTTGCGCGGCGTTGCCTTCTTGGCCGGCGCGGCCTTTTTTGCAGGTGCTTTTACCGCTGGAGTCTTAGCAGTCACAGCCTTCTTGGCAGGAGCCTTCGTCTTTTTGGCAACGACCGGCGTGGCAGACTGCTTGGCTTTGTTCGCAGCGCTGTCTTTCCAGGTGAGCCGCGCCTTCTTGGCCAGTGTCACTACCTTGGCAATGGCTTCGTCGGTGAATACACCGTTCACACCGGAAATAGCGGCCAGCTTCATTCCGTGTTTGAGGCCCAGCTTGTAGATTTCTTTGACCTTTTCCCATTCGGTGTCGCGGCCCACGGTGAACACTTCAAAGCGGCCCTCCAGCGCCAGCACAATGGTCTCGGCCAGGCAGGCATAGACCACGTTGGGTGGCAGGCCAATGCTCTTCAAGCCTTTGACCTTGGTGGGCAGATCAATCTCGCCGGACTCGATGACCAACACATCAGGGCGCTTGGCCACATCGCTTGCGGGCAAATCCAGTGGGCGTGCCACGTCGGTGATGACGCAGCCGGGCTTGACCCGCATGATGTCCAAAATCTCTTTGCCCGCACCGGGTGTGGACGTGACGATCATGTCCATGTCGGCCAGCAGGTCGTTGTAATCAACGGTGGTGAACACCTTGGCGTCGGGTGTCTCTTTCAAGATCGAGGCTTTCAGTTCATCGAGCTTGCTCAGGGTGCGCCCCGCCAGATAGACCTCGTCAAACGACATGGCCAGCAGGCGCGCGCTAACCGAGCCGATGGAGCCCGATGCGCCGATGACCATGGTCTTGGCTGCCACCTTTTTGTTGTGCGTGTTGACCTTCAGCAGGCCCATGCGGCGCATGGCATCGGCTGCGGCCCACAGCGCACCCGATGCCGAGTAGCTGTTACCGGTGGTAATAGGCAGGCTGGAGCGCCGTGCCACGGTGACACCAGCGTCGCCCACCACCTTGGTGAAGGCACCCAGGCCCATGATCTGCGCACCCATTTTTTCGGCCATCTTGGACGCCTGCAGCAGGCGGCGGTAGGTGAACTCGGGGCTGCGGGTCAGCATCTCTTTGGGCGTGCCACCCACACTGATCAGCCAGCCCTCGGCCTCGGCACCGGTGGGCGAGACGATGTTGCTCATCTTGCAATACACCATGGGTGGCAAGTGGGCGGCCAGGGTTTCGACCTTGTCCATCACAAACTTGGGTGTCGCAGCGGGAATGGGGAATGCCTTCTTGATGTAGTTCTGGCTCAAGGGATGGATGACGAACGCAAACCGGCGGATGTTGCGAAACGTGCCCGTAGGGTGCAGAAGGCGGGGTTTGACGTGCAACTCGTCCAGAATCTCCCCAAAATCTTCGTCGGGTACTTCTTGGTGCGATTTCTCCATTGTCGCGAGCATCATGGCTTCTAGGGTGTTGATACCCACTACTTCGGGGAACAGCTTGGGCGAGACGTCGACCACCAGGTTGACCTTGCACCGGGTAAAAAATGCCATGCGCAGGTCGTCTACGGCGGAAGTGATGATGGTCTTTCCTTCCAGGTTGGAAGCATTGCCCACCGCCTTGATCTCGGCAAAGGTGCCCACGATGACGTGGGATTTGGCCACCACTTCGGCCACAAACCGGTTCTTGAGTGTTGGCAGTGCAGCTTCGAGCATTTGCCCCGTTTTTCCGGACAGCATGAGGTTGCTGCCCTTGGCAAACAGTTCCAGTTGTTCCAGTGAACCCAGCATGGTGGGGGCCCCGGTTTGAAATAGCGCGTCGGCGAAGCTCAGGTTCTTGGTGTAGTCCGACATGGCCACCGCCATGTCGTAGTTGCGCATGCCGGAGAGGAAAAGCACCAGGTTGTTGTTGAAGTAGTGGCCTAGCTCCCTTTGCACATAGCGCACGGCTCGCACCTGCAGCAGGCGACGCAACGTGGCCCCGGTGGTGACGGGGACGCGGGTGACCACATTGGTCAGACGCTGCGTCTCCTTGTTGATGAGGGTGCGCAAGCCGACGTGGTAGTGGTCGCTAATTTCCCCCAGGCCAATGGCATCCGCTGTGGCTTGCTGGCGGCGCATCAGTTCCCAGGCCTTGCCTGTGTCCTGGTCCGCACCCATGCGGCGCACCGAAAACGATTGCCCCAAAAACTCTGTCTTGAATTCGAAGTCTTGTTTGGACGAACCCAGCGTAACCGATACTATTTTTTTCATTGCAGTTCCTCGTGTGTCTTCCGTCTTCCAGCCTTAGCTATTGCCGCTTGCGGCAGCGCTGCGCCGTTTGGTTTTCTTCGCGGGGGGATTCTTGGGTGCCAGTACCTTGCGAATCAAGTCCTCGCACACGTCTTGCGACATATACCGTGGTACGGGGTAGTTGGTGTGTGCCTCCCAGCAGGCAGCCTTGGCCAGGTCTGGAATGTCGGACTCCTTGAGGGCTTCCAAGTAGGTTGGAATGCCCAGGTCGTGGTTGAGCTGGTCCACTGCATCGAGAAATTTTTGGGCCAGCACCTGTTCGGGTTCACCATCGGTGCCTACCCGCGCGGCGACTGCCAGCAGTGCCAGCCTGGGTTCAATGGCGGGGCGGGAGTATTTCAAGACCAGCGGCAACATGATGGCGTTGGCCAGCCCGTGCGGTGTGTGGTACAGGCCGCCAAACTGGTGGGCAATGGCATGCACATAGCCCACATTGGCCCGGGTAAATGCAAAACCGGCATAGGTGGAGGCCAGCGACATTTTTTCGCGGGCCTCCAGGTTCTTGCCGTGCGTGTAGGCGGTGCGCAGATTTTCAAAAATCAGGCCCACCGCCGACAGCGCCATGCCGTCAGAGTAACTCGTGGTCCAGTTGCCCACAAACGCTTCGATCGCATGGGTCAGCGCGTCAATGCCCGTAGCAGCGGTAATGTGGGGCGGCAAGCCCGTCATGAGCGAGGGGTCCAGTGCAGCCATTTTGGGCACCATGCGCGGGTCCACAATGACCAGCTTCTTGTGGTTCACCGGGTCAGAGATAACAGCTGCGACGGTCACCTCAGAGCCCGTACCCGCCGTGGTGGGAACGGCATAGACCTTGACAGGCGCGCGCAGGCCCTTGAGGTAGCCCGCCAGCTGTGTCAGCGGTTTGGGGTTGGACGCGGCCACTGCGATTGCTTTGGACGCGTCCATGCTGGAGCCACCACCAAAGGCCACGATGGCGTCACAGCCCTCGTCTACGTAGAAGTCAATGCCCTTCTGGATCAGCGGAATGGGCGCATCGGCGGTAATCTCGTCGAACACGACATAGTGCGCACCGCCCGCTGTCAGCGCATTCGTCAGTCCCTTGAGCAACCCCAATTTGGAGATGATGCTATCGGTCACGATCAGGATCTTGCGATGGCCGAATCCGGCTATTGCCTGCCCCAACCGCGCGCTGGAGCCTGGGCCCACCAGCAAAGTGGGTTGCGGGATGGGAATGAAGCGGGTCAGCAGGCCGGCACCCTTCATCAGGGCTCCAAGACCTGTGGCACGCATGGAATTAAGCATGGCTTCGGGTATCAAGTCGGGCTCCTCTGATGTTGACTGAATGTGGCACTGTAGTCTGCACAAGGCCCCATTAGTGGGGACGTCAGCCTAGCATAAACAAATCTACCGCTTTTACTAGTGGCCACAATAGACTGCGCAGCACCGTCTACCCTGCCCACAGTGGATGCAAAGAGTTCGGGTTTTTACTTGGGTCGATGCGGGTCTAAACCTACCATACTCGTAGCATATGGCCGAAATAGATGCCATTTTTGACTTGAGACTTTGACTATGCTCACACGCAACATAAAGATCGGCCAGCGTCTGGCCCTTTCTTTCATTCTTATCTTGTTTTTGATGGCCGGTGTGACAGCCATTTCGGTTCTGTCATCACGCAGTGCACGCAATGATTTGAGCAGCTCTGTTAGCAGCGCAACCGGCAAGTCCACTGAACTGGCATCCATGCGCACCGCATTGTTTCGGCAGGTGCTCTTGGGGCGCAGCATTGGTGCTTCCAATGACGTCATCCAAATGCCCAAAGACATGGCCGTCATCGTTGGCGAGCAAGATGCTTACAAACGGAGTGAGGCGAAGTTTATCCAGATCGGCTTGAGCAGCGACGAGCGCGAAATCCTCACGCGCTTGCAACAATTTGAACGTGAGATTGCCCCTTTTATTGTGGAGGCCAAAGAAGCGGTGGCTGGCTTCAATGGAAACATGGCAACCAAGGCGCTCACCACCAAAGCGGCTCCGGTACAAGAAAAATGGTTGTTGGCATTGGATGATCTTGTTGCCCTGCAAAACCAGCAAGTTTCAGCAAATATGACTAGTTTTGAAGTTGCGCTGGATCGCGCAAACTTCATCATGATCGCCATCTGTGCGGCCGCCATGTTGCTGTCTGGCGCGGTCGGCTACAAATTGACCAACAGTATTACGGCACCATTGAATGCTGCGGTTGGGCTGGCTCAACGTGTCTCAAGGGGAGATTTGAGCGCCAAACCAACCCGTGTGGATAACGATGAAACGGGGCAGATGCTTAGTGCGTTGTACGACATGAACGCGAGCCTCGTCAATATTGTCGACAGTGTGCGATCTGGTGCCGACATGATCAGCACTGCGTCGCAGGAAATCGCCGAGGGTAATCTGGACCTGTCGAATCGCACGGAAACGCAAGCCAGTGCCATTGAGCAAACTACCCATGCCATGATGAAGCTGACCGACACCGTACGCAAAAATTCGGAGTATGCGCGCCAGGCCGATGAATACATGGTCAAGGCCTCTGAGTGTGCGAATACCGGTGGCAAGGTCGTGTCAGACGTTGTGACAACAATGGGCGCCATCACCAGCAGTTCTGAAAAAATTGTTGACATCATCGGTGTGATTGATGCGATTGCCTTTCAGACCAATATCCTGGCGCTCAATGCGGCGGTTGAAGCGGCCCGTGCAGGGGAACAGGGCCGTGGGTTTGCAGTCGTTGCCGCTGAGGTGCGGACCCTGGCGCAACGGTCGGCCAGTGCAGCCAAGGAAATCAAGACATTGATTGGGGATTCTGTAGCAAGCGTTGAAGCAGGTAGTGCCTTGGTTGCCCGTGCAGGAAGCGCAATGACCGAAATCGTTGCATCGATCGACCAAGTGGGTGGCATGGTTGCGCATATTTCATCCTCCAGTGGCGAACAGCGTGAAGGCATTGAGAAAATGAGCAATGTCATTTCTCAAATTGGCGATATGACCCAACAAAACGCCGGGTTAGTAGAAGAAGCCGCCGCCGCCGCACAGAGCATGCAAGAGCAGGCGATGCAGCTCGTGCAATCCGTCAGTGTTTTTGTGTTGGATGAAAACAGTCTGTCGAGCGCAAACAATCGTCCGGGTTCACGCATGTTGTTGAACTAGCATGTTGTTTACCAATTCGGAGTGTTCACGATGACGGCATTTTCAAAAGCACTGCGCGCAGGGGCCGTGGTGATGGCGCTGGCCGCTTCTTCTACCGGCATGTGCGCGACGGGAATGATCGGCGAAGTAGAAGTGCTGCATTTTTGGGTCTCGGGCGGCGAAGCCAAGTCGATCGATGCCTTGAAGACCATGTTGCGCGATAAGGGCGTGGACTGGAAGGACTTTGCGTTGGGTCGAGATGCTGAAGCAAATGTTGCGTTGAACAAGCGGTTTGAGTCTGGGAATGCCGTTACTGCGGCCCACACCAGGATTCCCGAAATGCGCAAGATGGGCCGCAAAGGCGGTATCTTGGCCAATTTGGATGCGGTTGCCGCACGCGATAACTGGGATGGCCTGCTGCCCAAAGTAGTTGCCGACAGCATGAAGTTCCAGGGCCATTACGTATCAGCGCCCATCAACGTACACCGTTCTAATTGGCTTTGGATTAACACCGAAGTTTTTAACAAGGCCGGTGCACGCATCCCCACGACATTTGACGAGTTTTTTGACGCGGCAGAAAAAATCAAAAAGGCGGGCATGATTGCCATTGCCCATGGTGGGGAGCCGTGGCAGGATGCCATCATGATGCAAGCGGTTGCACTAGGCGTGGGCGGGCCGGTCTTTTACGAAAAAGTTTTTGCGCATCTCGATCAGTCTGCCATCGAGAGCCCCACCATGGTCAAAGTGTTCGAAACCCTGAACCGCATGAAGCCATACATTGACAAGTATTCTTTAGATCGTCAGTGGAGCTTGGCAACTTCCATGGTGATTCATGCGAAGGGTGGCATGCAGTTCATGGGCGACTGGGCCAAGGGCGAATTTCTGGCCAAGGGTAAGGTGCCGGGCAAAGATTTCGTCTGTGTTGCTGCACCGGGTACTGCGAATGCCTTTATTTTTGTAATTGACGCATTAACGATGTTCCGGGTTCAAGGCAAAGACAAGGAAAAAGCACAGGAGATATTGGCGGAGACCGTGATGAGCCCGGAGTTTCAGGAGGTGTTTAACCTGAATAAGGGTTCTATTCCAGCGCGCATTGGCATTCCACGCGGCAAGTTTGACACTTGTGCCCATAAGTCTATGGATGACATGATTGCTTCGGGCAAAAGCGGAAGTCTGGTGCCAGACAATTCGGTCACCATGACCAATGAACAGTCTGCCGTCTTCCAAAGCGTGGCGGCCAAGTTCTTGCACACCAACCAGTTGGCACCGCAAGCTGCAACGCAAGAAATCATGCGCGGGTTGCGTGCGCTGACAAAGCCTTGAACCCCAGTCTTGCGCGTTAGCGGCCTG
This sequence comes from uncultured Rhodoferax sp., assembly GCA_964468905.1. Classification (GTDB taxonomy): domain Bacteria; phylum Pseudomonadota; class Gammaproteobacteria; order Burkholderiales; family Burkholderiaceae_C; genus Allorhodoferax. Next base: position 9,389 of record CAYXWW010000074.1, read on the forward strand.
CCCGCTTTCGGTATGCCGAGCGGCCGCGCCTACAACAATAGACGGGCCAAAGCGGTCAGTGCCGCTGTCTCTGCCCGCAGCACGCGTGGCCCTAGCGAAACCGGCGCATAGCCACTGGCAATTGCCGCAGTTTCTTCGGCTGCGCTCAACCCGCCTTCCGGGCCGGATAGGAATGTAGTTTGCGCAGCACCCAGGTGCAGGTCTTGGCGCAGCGGTGCCGAATCAGCAGCCAGTGACAGCAATAGCTTGGTATGGGAGGCCGCGTCGGACGGTGTTTGAAGCCAGGAAGCTAGCGTTTTGACAGGGTGTATGGTCGGCACGCGATTTCCACCACACTGCTCACAGCCCGAAACGGCCACACTTTGCCAATGGGCGACCTTTTTCTCGGCCCGCTCGCCGGATAGCCGCAGCACACTACGCTCGGTCATCAGGGGCTGAATGCTGGCAACTCCCAGCTCGGTAGCCTTTTCCACCAGCCAGTCCATGCGGTCATTCGCTGGCATACCAATGGCCAGGTGTATGCGGATGGCGGGTTCGCGCTCTACGGCGTGGTGCGTGCCCAGTTGCACTTGCACTGAGGTGCGGCCCATGTGGGTGATCGTTGCATCCCACTCACCACCCAAGGCATAGCCCACGTCTGTGCCGTGCGCAGGACTATGCGTGCCGTTGAACAGCGTGATGGCGTCACCCGGTTGCATGCGCAGCACTTGTACGTGCCGCGCCGCGCCGGGTGGCAAGTCCAACAGTGCGCCGCCAATAAAGGGAACAGGGCAGAAGAAGCGCGACATGAAAATAATTGCTATGAAATTAGGAGCAGCTCACGCTTATTTTGCGAGGGCTAGCGGGTCATTCTGCTTAGGTTCTACCGAAAGCATAGGCATTGGGCAGGGCAATGCCTTCGACTTTTTCAATCAAGCGCAACAAGGGTTTGAGCTCCATGTAGCGCCCGCAGGTAGCCCGCATATAGGCGATAAAGCGTGGTGTATCGGCCAAGTACTGGGGCTTGCCGTCACGCAAAGTCAGGCGGGCAAAAATGCCAGCAACTTTGAGATGCCGTTGCAGCCCCATCCATTCCACCGCACGGTAAAACTCGCCGAAGTCGGACCCGACGGGTAGGCCGGCCTTTCGGGCTTTCTCCCAGTAGCGGATGGTGACGTCCAGGCAGAAGTCCTCTTCCCAGCTCAGAAACGCATCGCGCATCAAGCTCGCGATGTCGTAGGTGATGGGCCCGTAGACCGCGTCCTGAAAATCCAGCACACCTAACTTGTTGGCACGAGGACTGGCGTCAGCAGATGTTGTGCCGCCCTGTACAGCGGGAACCATTAAATTTCTGGGCATGAAGTCGCGGTGCACGTAGACACTCGGCCACGCCAGGTTGTTGGCCACAATTTTTTCAAACGCATCGTCCAGTGTCTTGCGCTGAGCCGCATCGAGTGTGAAGTGCCGGTGCTCGCCCACATACCAATGCGGAAACAACTCCATTTCGCGCAGCAGCAAGGGCTTGTCATAGGCAGGCAGCACGCCTTCCCGCGACGCCAACTGCCATTGAATCAGAGTTTCCACCGCTTCGAGGTACAGATCCAGCGGTGGAGGGTCTTCAGCACGAATCACCTGCTTCATGGTCTGTGCGCCCAAGTCGGCGAGCAACATAAAGCCATGGTCTTCCTGCCATGCCAATACTTGCGGCACATTCAGGCCGGCCTGCGCCATCAAATTGGCGACGTGTACAAATGGCTTGCAATCTTCCAGAGCCGGTGGCGCATCCATGATGATCAGGCTCTTGCTGGCGTGTGCTCCGGTCGTGTCAACCCGCAGGTAGCGCCTAAAACTGGCATCTGCCGAGGCCAGGCGCACGGATGACGGCTCCAGGCCATGCGCGTCTTTCACCTGGGCAAGCCAGGATTCAAACAAGGCCTGTCGGCTGGGGTCACTCCACAGAGGAGGGGTGGCGGATGCAGGAGGAACGGTGTTGGTGGTTGGGCTCATGGATAATCCATTCTACAAAGTCGTTCTACACCACACTTATTGATGCCTTCTTGCGCAGAACCACTGCACCCTGTTGACCTTGCCGCTGGCACCCATGCCCGCCCGAGCGTCGGCGCACCGCGTCGCACCGGCGGATTGTCCAATCTGGTCGCCGCCGCATTGCTGCTGGGTGCAGGCACGAGTGTGTCAGCGCAATCGATTGAAGCCGTACCGGCCAACGCGATCGAAACGCCTATTGCGCTCAAAAACACAGGCTTGCTTCAAGAGCAGCTGTTGCCGGAACAAAGCGACAAATTGCCCGTGTTTGTCAGCGGCGACCACATGTCGGGTCGACCCGATCTGGACATGGTCGTTGAAGGCAGTGTAGTGTTGCGCAAGGCAGGCACAGTTATCCGCGCCGACCGCTTGGAATATGACCAACCCAGCGATTTGGCCAGGGCTAGTGGAACTGTGCGTATCAATCGCAAGGGCGATGTGTTTGAGGGGCCGTTGCTCGAGCTCAAGGTTGAAACCTTCGAGGGCTTTTTTAACGAGCCGCGCTACCACTTTTTGAAGAGTGGTGGCCAAGGCCAGGCCGATCGTGCTGATTTTCTGGATGAGAGTCATACGGTGATTCACCATGCCAGCTACACCACCTGCAAGCGCAATCCGGGCCCCGACTGGATGCCAGACTGGGTATTGCGGGCCACCAGCATCAGTCTGGACAATGACGAAGACGTGGGCATAGCGCATGGCGCTGTATTGAGCTTCCAGGGTGTTCCCATTTTGCCGATCCCAGCGATCAGCTTCCCGCTTTCCGGCAAGCGCAAATCCGGGTTTTTGCCGCCTACGATCGGATGGGGTACGGACAACGGTGGTGAACTTTCGGTCCCCTACTATTGGAATATTGCACCCAACCGTGATGCTACGTTCACGCCCACGTTGATGACGCGTAGGGGCGTGGATGTTGGAGCGGAATTTCGTTATTTGGAGCCGACCTACACGGGCATCGCCAAGGCCAACTACATGCCTGCCGACAAACTGACGGACTCCGATCGCTGGGGCATGTCATTTCTGCACCAGGGCCTGGTCGATACGCCGCTGGGGCCTATTGGTGTGGCCGCCAATGTAAACCGCGTCAGCGACGACAACTATTGGCGTGATTTCAACGGAAGCAACACGATCGCCGATGCCAATGCGATCGCCAATACCAGCGCCAGTGTCGGCGTGGCAACCACCCAGCGACTGTTGCCATCAGGGCTGACTGCGAGTTGGGGCTTGGGCGCGTTTTCCAGCTCGGTACGCGTACTCAAGTGGCAAACCCTGCAAGACGTGACCGCGCCAATTGTTCCGCCCTATGATCGCGTTCCCCAATTGTCCGCACGCTACGCGTTGACCAATGTGGGCGGCGTTGACGTTTCTGTGGATGGTGACTTTACCCAGTTTGAAGCGGATCGCAGCCGAACACTGCAGCCCAATACACAGCGTGCCTTGGCGCTGTTGCAGGTCAGCCGACCTTGGTTGGCACCGCAGGGCTTTGTCACACCCAAGTTTCAGTTGCACGCTACCACGTACCAGTTTGACAGCATCCTGGCTAACGGTACACGATCTGCGGACCGGGTGGTGCCCACGCTGAGCTTGGATGGCGGTTTGGTGTTTGAGCGAGAGCTGCAACTCATGGGGCAAAACCTGGTTCAGACGCTGGAGCCGCGTGCGTTTTATGTCTACACGCCCTTCAGTGGCCAGAGTGCGCTGCCAAACTATGACACTGCCACCAACGACTTTAACTTTGCCACCATCTTCACGGAGAATGGATTTGTTGGCCACGACAAGATTTCAGACAACAACCTGCTGACGCTTGGGTTAACTACGCGCTTTCTCGACGCTGAAACCGGTGCCCAATTGGCGCGCTTTGGCATGGCCCAACGGTTGCGGTTTGAGACCCAGCGCGTGACACTGAATGCTGCAGAGGCACCTGCGGAGGCTGGATTCAGCGACGTCATGTTGGGCGCTTCAGTCAATATACAGGAGCGCTGGGCTGTGGACTCTACGGTGCAGTACAACGGCAAAACCGACCAGTCGGTTCGCTCTACAGTGGGTGCACGGTACAACCCAGGCAACCACAGGGTTGTCAACGCTGCCTACCGCTTCCAACGCGGTGTCAGCGAGCAGGTGGACGTGAGCTGGCAGTGGCCACTGTCCAATCCGTGGGGCGCCTCAAGCCAAGACGCTGCAGCGGGGAGCGGGCAAAATGTAGGGCGCTACTATGCTGTGGGGCGTTTGAACTACAGTTTGAATGAACGACGGCTAGTCGACACGATTCTGGGTGTCGAGTACGATGCGGGCTGCTGGCTGGCCCGTGTCGTGCTGGAGCGCCAGCAAACCAGTAGCTCTACGGCAACCGGGCGCCTCATGTTCCAGTTGGAGTTTGTTGGCTTCACCCGTTTGGGCGTGGGCGGAAGTCCCGTACAAACATTGACCCAGAACATTTCGCGATACCAAACATTGCGTGACACAGGTGGCACGAACAGCCGCTTTAGCAACTACGATTGAAGAACCATGAATTTCCGAATTTGGACACCCGCCCTTGGATTGATGTGCTTTGCAATGGCGACGGGATTGTCGGCTCAGACTTCGCTGCCAGCGGACTATATCGTTGCTATTGTTAATACGGAGCCCGTGACAAACAATGAGGTGCGTTTAGCAGTGGGTCGATTGACCCAAGAATATGTGCGACAACGCCAAACACCTCCTGCAGCTGCCGAATTGCGCCGTATTGTTCTGGAGCGTTTGATCAACGATCGGGTCCAAATGCAGGAAGCAGTCGAAAACACAATTCGCATAGAAGATGCCGCTGTGGACTTGGCGGAACAAAACGTGGCGCGGCAAAACCAGATTGACGTGGCCGAGTTGCGCATACGCGTGGCCAAGGATGGCATCACGCCTGCGAAATTTCGCGCCGAATTGCGTGACCAGTTGACGCTGCAACGCTTGTACGAGCGCGAGGTTGAGGGTCGCATCCGTATCACTGAAAACGACATTGACCGCCATATCGCAGAGCAAGAGGCCGACAGTGTTGACCCCATGGCGCAAGAAATCAACCTGGCCCACCTACTGATTTCCCTGTCGGAGAAAGCTTCTACCGAACAGGCCAACGCGGTATACCTGCAAGCACAAAAAGTACAGAGTCGGCTGCGCGCGGGTGAAGATTTTGGGGCATTGGTACTGGAATTGTCTGCTGCAGATCGCAGCAACGGCGGGCAGATGGGCCTGCGCAGGGCAGACCGGTATCCGCCAGCATTCGTGTCGGCTATCCAAGCATTGCCGGTGGGGGGCGTGTCAGACATCGTTCGTACTGGTGCAGGCTACCATTTCTTGAAGGTTGTAGACCGTCGTGCAGCTGCTGTTGCGCCCAAAGGAGTGGTGCAAAGCCACGCGCGGCACATTTTGTTGCGGCCGGGACCAGAGCTGTCGCAGCAGGCTGCGGTAGCCCGCATGATCGAGTTCAGAAAGCGGTTGGAGTCGGGTGCCGCTTCGTTTGAGTCACTCGCCCGCGAATTTTCCCAAGACGGTAGTGCGGCGCAGGGTGGCGATCTGGGTTGGGTCGCTGCGGGCGCCTTCGTTCCTGAGTTTGAAGAGTCTATGAATCGACTGGCAGAAGGGCAAGTTAGTGGGCCCGTGGTGTCGCGATTTGGTGTGCACTTGATCCAGCTACTGGAGCGCCGCAGGGTTGAACTAAGCCAACGCGAGATTCGTGAAACGATCCGCGCAAAGTTGAAAGAAACCAAATACGAGGCGGCGTTCAAGAAATGGTCGGAAGAACTCCGCAGCAAAGCGTTCGTGGAGTTTCGTGATCCCCCGCAATAGCGCCATCTATGAAGCATATCGCGCGTAAAAGGTTTGGCCAGCATTTCCTGACGGATGGCGGAATCATTGATGCGATCGTAGACGCGATTGGGCCCAAACCCGGGCAGCGCGTCGTGGAAATTGGACCTGGTCTGGCAGCATTGACCCAGCCCCTGGTTGAACGCCTGGGGCGACTCACCGTTATTGAATTGGATCGAGACCTGGCTCAGCGCCTGCGGAGCCACGGGAACCTGCGGGTTATTGAGTCAGACGTGCTGAAAGTTGATTTTCCGCAGTTGCTGACCCACTGGGATACGCAGGATGCTGTTTCCCCCGAAGGGTCAAGCAAGGCCTTGGTGGGCAAGCTGCGGGTGGTTGGCAATTTGCCGTACAACATTTCAACACCCATCTTGTTTCATTTGCTCGAAGCAGTGGACGCTATCGAAGACCAGCACTTCATGCTGCAAAAAGAGGTCATTGATCGCATGGTTGCGAAACCTGCAACCTCGGCTTATGGACGCCTCAGTGTGATGCTGCAGTGGCGCTATGCCATGGAAAATGTGTTGTTAGTTCCGCCGGAAAGTTTTGACCCGCCGCCCCGCGTCAACAGCGCTGTTGTGCGCATGGTGCCGCTGGCCAATCCACCGATTATTGATCTGTCGCTGATGAGCGAAATGGTTCAGGTTGCATTCAGCCAACGGCGCAAGTTGCTGCGCCATACACTGGGCCGCTGGCTGGAATCGCTCGAGTTCCAAGGAGTTTTTGACGTACAGCGGCGGGCTGAAGAAGTGCCGGTGGCTGCGTATGTTGACTTGGTTCAGCAACTGCAACGTATGCCCAAAAGCCCAGCAATGGAATAGCAGGGAACCTAGCAAGCACAAAAAAAGGCCCATCACTTGGATGGGCCTTTTCGTGTCAATTGCAGCCAGTCAATCTTCGACTGGCAATTCGGGTATTACGCTGCTGCCAGCCAGTAACCTGAGTTAAAGGGGCTGCTCATCCGCAATGCCAGTGGTGACACATCCAACAATTTGTCCGTTGGCATCTTCTCGCCCAAGTCGGTCGTCAACTCGATGCTTGCAATGCTTGCGGGTTGCGCGGTGATTCCGGTTGCCTCGTTCGCCCGTTCTGCTTGGCTGGTGTGTGCAGAACGGGCTACAGAAAAGAATAGAAGCA
>CAYXWW010000075.1:0-16351 GCA_964468905.1 uncultured Rhodoferax sp.
ACCGCCCGGCCCTTGCCGAACGATGGGCTCAGGTGCATGCGCAGGCCGGGAGCCGCATTGACTTCGACAATGCCGCCGCCAACCTCTTCAATGGGGCGCAAGATACTGTCGCACACAAGGTCAACGCCGCAAATATCAAGGCCGACCATGTGGGCCGCAGCTACCGCGCGCGCAGCAACCTCGGGGTGAACATCGTCTGTGACATCGGTTGCCGAGCCGCCCGTGGACAAATTGGCGTTGTTGCGCAAATTGACGCGTTGTCCCTTGGTGGGAATCGTGTCGACGGAGAAACCTTGGTTGGCGAGACAACTCCGGGCAATATCGTCAATGCGAATCTTGGTGAGCGACGTGGAATGGCCGCTACCACGGCGAGGGTCCAAATTGACCTGGTCAACCAATTCAGCAACCGTATGCACACCATCTCCAACCACTTTGGGAGGATCCCTGCGCGCCGCGGCAACCAACTTGTCGCCCACGACCAACAAACGGTAGTCGTTGCCGGGTAGATAGCGTTCGACCAGAATATCGTCACGAAACTCACTGGCTATGGCATACGCCTTGGTGAGGTGTTCTTTGGTCGTGATGTTGACCGTCACCCCTTTTCCCTGGTTGCCATCTTTTGGTTTCACCACGACCGGAAGGCCGACTTCGCATGCTGCTGCCCAGGCGTCTTCGGGGTCGCTCACAGCGCGACCGGTGGGGACCGGCACTCCTGCTGCTGCGAGCAGCTTTTTGGTTAATTCCTTGTCTTGTGCAATGGCTTCAGCGATCGCACTGGTTTTGTCAATTTCAGCCGCCTGAATGCGCCGTTGCTTGCTGCCCCAGCCAAAGCGCACCATGCTGCCCTCGGTCATGCGGCTAAACGGAATATTGCGCGCAACGGCTGCGTCAACAATGCAGCCGGTGCTGGGTCCCAGTCGAACTTCCTCGTCCAGATCACGCAACTGGGTAAGTGCTTCAGCCAAGTCAAAAGGCGTGTCGTTCAGTGCGGACATACACAGCGCCTGGGCCAAATCCAGGGCCAGTCGCCCGACAGCTTCTTCGCTGTACTCCACCACCATTTGGTAAACGTTAGCGTCTACGGTTGGTGTGGTGCAGCTGAAAGTGACCGGGCAGCCTGCTTGTGCTTGCAAACCCAGTGCTGCGAGTTCCAGAACATGCACCATGGCAACTGACTCATCATGGCCGGTGGGTTGGAATGGACTGATCTCCGGAAACCGCGCACGCAATCGAGTTTCAAATCCATCAAGCTTTTCAATGGCGCGTTCAATCGGGTCACAGGACACGATGGATTGGATCGCTGTGTGGTGACTCCACAAATTGGGTCCACGCAGGGCACGGATACGGGTTACTTCCATGGTATGTCTCTTGGTAACAGGTCAGTCGTTGGCGGGCGCTTGTGCAGCCAACTAATAGGGTGTTTTTCTTGGATTGGATTCAAACGTGCGCAAGCCTGCACCGATGAGTTCTGGGGGGATGTTCAGCGCCCATGCGGCGGCAACGGCGGCCATCACCATTTCTGGCTGCGAGGCTTTGGCCGGTTTGAGCGAAGCCAGTGGAAGCAACGCAACTTCTTTGCTTCCATGGGCCAAGACGATCTGATCGTCCCGTACAAAAACCACGCGTTCACCGGCGTCCCGGTGTTGTGCCAATACGGATTGCTTGCTATCCATGCCGTAGAAAATAACTTTGCCGTCGCACAGCTCTGCCATCTCCACGACTTGTGGGTCCGCTGCGTTCAATACCGCGGTTCCTGTCGGCAAAATAACGTCGACTTGGGTGCGAGCGACCTTGAAAGCCTGCTCCGCATCCAGAATATCAAAAGGCACCAAAGACTCATCCCAGCCGACGTCTGTGACGATGCCCACCGTGCATTTGTCATAGGCCAGTCCTTCGGCCAATATGGTGTGGCTGCCATTTTCAAATACCGCCGCCTGCACGGATCGGTTGATTAGCAGGCGCTGGCCGGGCTCCCAGTGCGCGCAGTCTTTTGCTTCCACCTGACGACCGTCGAGGTACAGGCCTTCGCTACAGGCCAATCCGACTTGCTTGCCGCTGATATGTGCCAACCAGGCCACCATGCGCGCGATACGCCCTATCTTTTGCGTGCCAGTGATGCCCACGACGGGAATGCGGCCGTCGCGCTCTTGCTGGAATAAGTGTTCAATGATGGCTTTGCCAACCGGACGCCCCGCGCCGTCTGCTGGCTTGATATGCGCCAACAAGCCAGGGCTTGCATTGACTTCAATGACTGCGGCGCGCTGTGAGGTCATTGGCTTGGTCACATCTTCCAAAACCATGTCCACACCAGCAATGTCGAGGCCCACCACGCGCGCTGCCAAAGCCGCTGCTGCGGCTACGCTGGGGTGCAGCATGTCGGTGACATCAAACGCTACATTGCCGTTACGCTGGATCAGGACTTTTTGGTCCTTGGGTGGGATGGACTCTGGCGTCAGGCCTACGCGCTCGAGTTCCAGAATGATTTCTCCTGTCTCGCTGGGAATCAAAACATTGAGTGGCGCATCCTCACCCCGTCCGCGCCGCGGATCTGAATTGATTTGGATTTCGGCCAGTTGGTCGATGTTGGAAACACCGTCGCCCACAACCCACAGCGACTCACCGCGCGCCGCAGCAACCACTTGCTTGCCGACGACCAGCAGACGGTGCTCGTTGCCAGGAATAAATTTTTCGACGATGACGGCACTGCCATTGCCTTTGCGGTGGGCCAGTGCGTAGGCCCCTTCAACATCGCTTTGGGTGCACAGATTCAATGACACGCCACGCCCATGGTTGCCGTCGTAGGGTTTCAGCACGACTGGTACACCAATCTCCTGCGCCGCCTCCCACGCTTGCTCAGCACTCTTGACCAATTCGCCTTCGGGTACCGGCACACCGCAGGACTTGAGCAAGGCCTTGGTTAAGTCTTTGTCGCTGGCAATTTCCTCGGCAATGGCCGAGGTTTGGTCTGTTTCTGCAGTCCAGATCCGCCGCTGGTTGACGCCATAGCCCAATTGAACCAGATTGCCTTCTGTCAAGCGGATCGATGGAATCTTGCGCTCCGTGGCCGCATCCACAATGTGTGCCGTGCTGGGGCCTAAACATAAATCGTCGACCATGTCGTGCAACTGGCTCACGACCGCGCTCACATCAAAAGGCGTGCCATTAATGGCCGCTTCCACCAGGTCGCGACCGGCAACCAGCGCCGCGCGGCCTACCTGTTCCTGACGGGTACGAAAGGCGATCTTGTAGACACCGCGCTTGGACGTCTGCCGTGCCTTGCCAAAACCGGTACGCATGCCAGCAAGGTTTTGCAGCTCCAGCGTGACGTGTTCGACGATGTGGGCCGCATAAGTGCCTTCGCGCACGCGCTCCAAAAAGCCGCCGCGTACCCCTGGACTGCAATGGTGTTCGACAAGGCTTGGCAAAAATCCCACCAAACGGTCATAAAAGCCCGCGATGGTATTGGACGGGTAGTCCTCCAGGGTGCCGATGTCGACCCATGCTTCGATAACCGGGCGGTATGTCCAAATGTTGGGGCCGCGCAGGTGCGTTACCCGGAGAATCTCGATCTTTTTCTGGTCCATCATGGCTGGTATTTTTTGTTGGTCAGTCCACCGGTGTGGGGCTGGCCGCGTTGTGTATTCTCGCTCACCCGGCTCACTGATCATGTCACCGGCCCTGCGAGAAAGTGCTCCAAACCGAGTATCGTAAAGTATGGCGCTTGCCAAAAGAGAAAAACTGTTGCACCCAATGACCCCTGAAGTTCCTGCTGTTAGCCCCTTGTCGGGCGACTTGGCTGCGCCGTGGCGCAATGCCCTACAAACCCAATTGCATACCGGTGAGAACGTTTTGGCGTCTCTTGAGGTTGACTTGGATGCCCGTTTACATTTTGTGGACAGCCTGGTCGTCGTCACGGAACGGCGGCTACTGGCCCGGGCTTCGGGCGAAGTTACTTGGCAAGAATGGACCTACCGCGATGGGCTGGAGCTGCGCCACCACGACCATGCCGGGGTTGGGCATTTGAACCTGGTGGATAGCGACGGCCTGCTGGCCACCTGGCGTTTTACGTTGGCGCAAAACCTGCAGGCGATTCGCTTGGTGGATCAGTTTCAATCTCATATGCACAGCCATGCATCGGGCTTGCCCGTTGCGCAACCCCTGCACAACACCTGCCCAAGCTGCAAGGCGCCACTGGAGCCAGACCAAGAGGAGTGCCCGATTTGTACCAAGGTGGTCCACACGCCACCCTCCACCTGGACCTTGTTTCGGTTGTGGCGTTTCGCCAAGCCCTACCAGGGGCAACTGCTATTGGGTTTTGTGTTAATGCTGTTGGGAACGGCTGCGCACCAGGTGCCTCCCTACCTCACAGCCCCGTTGGTCGACAAGGTGCTCATTCCCTTGCAGAACGGCCTGCATGTTCCGACGAGCACCATAGCCTTTTACTTGGCAGCATTGTTGGGGGCCGGCCTCTTGGCCTGGGTTTTGAGCTGGGGTAAGACCTACGTATTGGCGCTGGTATCGGAACGCATTGCCGCCGATTTGCGCACCACCACCTATGAGCACCTGTTGCGCCTGTCACTCGAATATTTTGGCGGCAAACGCACGGGGGATTTGCTTTCGCGCGTGGGCAGCGAGAGTGACCGCATTGCTGTCTATTTGTCGCTGCACCTGACAGACTTTGCCAGTGATGTGATCATGATCGTCATGACCGCGGTCATCCTGTTCACCATGGACCCGTATCTGGCCTTGATCACGCTGGTGCCCTTGCCGTTTATTGGATGGATGATCCACTTTGTGCGCTACCGCTTGCGCACGGGTTTCGAAAAAATCGACCGCGTGTGGGGTGAAGTGACCAATGTGCTGGCAGACACCATACCCGGCATACGGGTCGTCAAGGCCTTTGCGCAAGAGCAGCGCGAGGCCCGACGCTTTCGCGAGGCCAATAACCACAATTTGTTGGTCAACGACCGTATCAACAAAATCTGGTCACTGTTTTCGCCCAGCGTCTCACTGTTGACCGAGGTGGGCCTGTTGGTGGTCTGGGCGTTCGGCATTTGGCAGGTATCCAATGGCACCATCACCGTTGGCATGCTGCTGATGGCGATTGCCTACATCGGCCGCTTCTATGGCCGTCTCGATTCGATGAGCCGCATTGTCTCGGTGACGCAGAAGTCGGCGTCCGCTGCCAAGCGCATCTTTGACATTCTGGACCACGTCTCCAGCGTGCCCGAGCCAGCACAACCGGTTCCCATGGGCAAGGTACAGGGGCGCATTGAGGTGCGTGACGTGGGCTTTCGCTATGGCAACCGCGAAGTCAATCGCGGCATTAATTTGACCATTGAGCCTGGCGAAATGATTGGCCTGGTGGGCCACAGTGGATCGGGCAAAAGCACCTTGGTCAATTTGATATGTCGCTTTTATGACGTGTCAGAGGGCTCTATCAAGGTCGATGGCGTGGACATCCGTTCGTATGCCGTATCGGACTACCGTCAAAACATTGGTCTGGTGCTGCAGGAGCCCTTTTTGTTCTTTGGCACGATTGCAGAGAACATTGCCTATGGCAAACCTCATGCGACCCGCGCTGAGATTATTACCGCTGCGCGAGCGGCCCACGCCCACGAATTCATTTTGCGTTTGCCACAGGGCTATGACTCGATCGTGGGCGAGCGCGGGCAAGGCCTCTCGGGCGGCGAGCGCCAGCGCATTTCCATTGCCCGTGCACTGCTGATCGATCCGCGCATTTTGATACTGGACGAGGCAACATCGTCCGTCGACTCAGAGACAGAAAAAGAGATTCAGAAGGCGCTGGAAAATCTGGTGAAGGGCCGCACCACCATTGCCATTGCCCACCGCTTGTCGACCCTGCACCGTGCCGATCGGCTGGTGGTTCTGGACCGAGGCCGTGTGGTGGAGGAGGGCCCACATGATGTGTTGATGGCTGCTCAGGGTGCCTACTACAACCTGTACCAGGCGCAAGCGCGCAATCACGACATTGACATGGGAGGCGCAGAATGAACGAAGCCAGCTTGATGATCCAGGCCGCATGGACCTTGCAGCGCGACACGTTTGGCAAACTGATCTTGACGACCGAACAGGATGTGCGTTTCGAGGGTGTGGTGCCGGTACGGGCCTTCCCGATTCAGTCGCCCGAAGTGGGCATTTCACTGGTGAATACGGATGGTCATGAGGTTGCCTGGATTGAACAACTGGTGGATGTGGCCGAGCCCTTCCAGAGTTTGATTCGCCAGGAATTGGCCACGCGCGAGTTCATGCCGGTCATCGAAACCATTTTGTCGGTAACCAGTTACTCCACGCCGTGCACCTGGTCCGTTGAAACAGACCGTGGCCCCACGGAATTTGTGTTGCGTGGCGATGAAGACATTCGACGCATTGGCACAGACGGCACCTTGCTGGTGTCGGACTCGCATGGCATCCAGTTTTTGGTTCGCGACCATCTGGCGCTGGATGCCCATAGCCGCAAGATACTGGACCGGTTTTTGTAGATTGCTATAAAACTAATAGCTACTTACGCTTGTTTTACGAGGGCTACAGGCACTTTTTACGGTGTACCTATGAAGAAGTAGGCATTGACCGGACCGCTGCTGGATTGGCCCAGGCCGATATAGGCGGGGCCAAACGGTGTTTCGCTGCGCATATAGATGACGGTTGAATTCAGCAAACCGGTGCGACGTGGCTCTGACACCGGGTTGCCCACACGACCAGCCTCCAGTGCCACGCCAATGCGCAGATCACCACGCAAGCCCAAAGGCATGCGGCCCATGATACGTTCGGCACGCATATGGGCGTAGCTCACCTTGTCGCCCAGGAGCTGGTCATTGGCAAAGCCTGACAGGTTGAGAAAGCCCCCCAGACGACCCATCTCTTGTGGCGGCATGACGCCATAGGTAGAGCCCACGAAGCTTCCACGCAAGCCCAGCACCCAGCGGTTGAGTTGGTACGAGCCGTCCAGGTTCAGGTTCAAGCGGTTGTAGTCGCCACCGGCCGACTCAAACCAGCTACCTTTTCCTGACCAGCCGGTAGTCGAGATATGCAACTGGTTCTTTTGATCGGTTTCCCAGCTGGCGAGCCATCCGCGAACATGCAGGGGCTCGGTCGGCAATAGCGGCACGCCAGTTTCGATGTTGACCGTTTGCTGCTCCGTGCGCATGCCCAGCCTTGCCTGACTATTCAATCCGACATTGGTGCCCACGGTCAGGTCCAACCGCGCCACACTGTTGCGGTAGTCGGCAATGCGCAGGTCGTCCACAAACAGTGAAAAATTCTCACGCCGCACCGACGCAGCCGCATCCACAAAATAGCGCTGCGCCGCGTCCAGCGGCTGATAGAACTCTGCGCCGACACCCGTGTTAGTGCCCAACTCGGCCGCCATCAGCAACTCCCCTCCCCAGTCATTGAGCAGGGTCCTTTGGTAGGCTGCGCGCAAGCTGAAGGTGGAGCGCCCGGTAAGGGTGGAGTTCAGGTTCAGTCCCAGGCGCACATAGTCTGGCCCCCACGCTTTTTCAACCGGAGTAATGCGCAGCAGGTTGTGGGTACCTTCCCGAGACAGGGTGTAGTCCACCCGCTCATAGTAGCCGTCGCCATACACGCGCAGGAGGTTGCGGTTCAGCCGCGCCACGTTGAGTGGTTCGCCCGTCTTTTGCTCTACATACCGCTCCACTGCAGCAGGGTTGACCCGTTCAAGACCCACAATTTCTATGGCGTCGACTGTGGGTGGTGCGCTGGGCGGGGCGGTCCAGCGCTGACGCCACGCGGTGTACGTCAGTGCGTCCACAGAAAGGCCTTGCAGCGCTGCAGAGTCTTGGGCGGCGGCGCGTCCGCGGTCAGCCGCTTCGCCATTGCGTTCAAATTGCGCAGCTGTCAGGCCGGTCAAATCGGGTTTGATGTAAATATCCTTGGCCGACAACTGTGCCAGCGAGCGCGTGACGTTTTGCTCGGTCAAGATCGAGACCATTTGCGACGAAACTGAGAGAAATCCGTTGATCTCACTGGCGGGTAGCAGGGGAGAGCCCACGTTGACGGCAATCACAATGTCAGCCCCACACAGATCGCGAACCTCCTGCACGGGCAGGTTGTCCACCAGACCGCCATCGACAAGCTTTCGGCCACCATACTCCAGCGGCACCATGAGGCCGGGCACCGACATGCTGGCCCGCATGGCTAGCGTCAAACTGCCCTGGCGGAACACCACTCGCTCACCATTTGCAATGTCGGTTGCAATGATGGATACCGGCAATGGCAGCTGCTCGATTTGTCGATCCCCCTGATCGGCATGCACCAGTTGGTTGAGAAATAACTTGATTTTTTGGCCCGATACCACGCCGGGTGGGGTGACCACACCATCGGCGGTAATGCCGGCTTCGCTGCCGGGCAAAAACTGTTTGGCCAGTCGCTTGCTGCGGTAGTTGACGTCGTTGTAGCCCGGGTTGTCTTGAAACAAGTCATTCCAGTCTGCTTGGGCCAACGCTTTGCGCAAGGTGGATGCATCCAGCCCTGCGGCCCACGCGCCAGCTACCAATGCACCCATGCTGGTACCTGCCACGCAGTCCACCGGAATCCGCAGGCGTTCTAGTTCTTCCAGCACGCCGATGTGCGCCGCACCGCGCGCCCCGCCGCCGCCCAGTACCAAGCCCACCTTGGGGCGGTCAGCGGCTGTGGCGCATTGCAACATGAGGCAGACAAGGGCGAAAATCAGTCGCGAAAATCGTGGCATAGCGCGGGTTTGGTGGGCGAATGGGTGAAATGGAAGTGCTGGTTATAGCAGCTAAACCCCACAACTTGGGGCAATGCCACGGGTGATCGACAATGGGCAATCGTGCACCTGTAGGCACCGCATCCAACTGGAGACAACTTTGCCCACGAATTCTTTTGAACTGGTCTGCAGCCTGTTGTTTGCACTGGCCATCGTCCACACCTTTTCAACCAAATATTTTGAGCACCTGGCACGCCTGCAACCACGCCATGCAGGGCTGTGGCACTGGCTGGGCGAAGTGGAAGTGGTGTTTGGCTTTTGGGCGCTGGTGCTGGCCATCGCCATGGGCTGGATGCTTGGAGCCGATGCCGCCATTGCCTACATCGACACCCGCAACTACACCGAGCCCCTGTTTGTGTTTGCGGTCATGGTGATTGCAGCCACCAGGCCGATACTTCACGCCGCCATGGTGCTGGTGCAGTGGCTGTCACGGGGCGTTCCCCTGGGCGGCAGTCTGGGCTACTACCTGGTGGTCTTGGTGCTGGTGCCCTTGCTGGGTTCACTGATCACGGAGCCCGCAGCCATGACACTCGCAGCACTGATTTTGGGCAGTCAATTTTTTGCTCGCAACGTGTCTACCCGCCTCAAGTACGCCACGCTGGGTGTGTTGTTTGTGAATATATCCATTGGCGGCACGCTCACTGCATTTGCCGCGCCACCGGTGCTGATGGTGGCAGCCCAGTGGGGCTGGGACACGGCATTTATGGCGCACACGTTTGGCTGGAAGGCGGCGGTGGCGGTGGTCATCAATGCGGTAGGGGTGTCGATCTGGTTTCGCAAGGAACTGAAGGCTTTGCCCCTGCAAGCCATGGTTGAGGGCCAGCGCCCAGCTGTCCCGTATGCACTGGTGGCTGTACACCTGCTTTTCTTGGTGGGTGTGGTGGTATTTGCGCATTACCCCGCCATCTTTTTGGGCCTGTTTCTCTTTTTTCTGGGCGTAGCACACGCCTACGAGGACCACCAAGACCCGCTGATCTTGAAAGAAGGTTTGTTGGTGGCGTTTTTCTTGGCTGGGCTCGTGGTACTGGGTGGTCAGCAACAGTGGTGGCTGCAACCCTTGCTGATGCGCATGGGGAATGAAGAGGTCTTTGTAGGGGCCATTGTGCTAACTGCTTTTACGGACAATGCCGCGCTAACCTACCTCGGCTCCTTGGTTGAGGGCCTGAGCGACGCCTTCAAGTACGCACTGGTAGCCGGTGCAGTGACCGGTGGTGGACTCACGATTATTGCCAACGCGCCCAACCCGGCAGGCATTGCCATACTGCGCCAGCACTTTGACGAAGGCGTTGTTCACCCCATGGGCTTGCTGCTGGCCGCGCTTGCGCCAACGGCGGTTGCGGCAGTGGTGTTTTGGACTTTCCGATAGCGCGCTGTTCGCGATATTCACGCAGCACTGGTTTGGGGTAACAGAAGCAGATCGACAGGTTCTGGCTTGTGGAGGTGGAAGCCCTGGGCGTAGTTAATGCCAAGGGATTTCACCCGCTGCAGAACTGCATCCTTGTCCACGTATTCCGCCACCGTTTTGATACTCAGTACTTTGGCCACGTCGACAAAGCACCGAACGGCCGCGTCATCCAGTGGGTCATCTACCAAATCTTTAATGAACTGACCATCAATTTTGAGGTAGTCCACACGCAGTGTCTTGAGGTAGCCAAACGACGACGCACCTGCGCCGAAATCGTCCAGCGAAATCCGTACACCCAGGGCACGCACTTGTTCAATGAAAAGCGCAGCATCCGCCAAATTGGTTACTGCGGCGGTCTCTGTAATTTCGAAACACAGCCTGCGGCAGGTTGCAGCAGGCATGCCACTGAGCTTTTCCATGACTTGGCGGTGAAAGGCCCGATCGCCCACCGACTGGCCTGACAGGTTGACACAGAGCGTGTGGATATTGGCCTTTGCGCCATGCGTCTCCAACCACGCAACGGCATTGCGCAGCACCCATTTGTCGATACGCGAGGCAAGGTTGAAGCGCTCTGCTGCGGGTAGAAAAGCACCGGGTCCGATGATGCTGCCATCTTCGTCCAGCATGCGCAGCAGCACCTCTGCGTGCATGCCATCGCGTTCAGGATCGAGCGCTGTAATGCGCTGCGCAAACAATACAAACCGGTCTTCATCCAGCGCCTGCTCTATGCGCGAAGTCCATTGCATTTCACCGTGGCGCGCGCGCATGGCCTGGTCGGTATCAAACCAGGCATGCACGCGGTTCCTGCCCGCTTCTTTAGCGGCATAGCATGAGGTATCTGCCGCCTGCATGACGGCCGCTGTGGTGGAAAACGCATTCGTCACGTTGACCAAGCCAATACTGGTGCCGATGCGAAAGCGCCTGCCGTCATGCAGGAAGCGAAACTCTTCCATGCGATCACATATTTGTTGTGCCACGCGTTGTGCTTGTTCGCCGCTGCAATGGTCGAGGATCACACCAAATTCATCCCCCCCCAAACGGGCCAAGGTGTCGCGGGAGCGCACAGCCTCGCCCATCAATTTGCTGACCTGTTGCAGCAGCTGGTCACCTGCGGTATGGCCACATGCATCGTTGACCAGTTTGAATTGGTCCAAGTCAATGTACATCAGGGCATGGGTGCTGGCGTCTTCATGTGACTTCAACAGCAGGCGGCGCAATCGCGCTTCGAATTCAGCGCGATTGACCAAGCCGGTCAGCTCATCGTGGGTGGCGCGGTAGCTCATCTCGCCGGAGAGGCGTCGCTGTTCACTCACATCATGAAACACCAAGACAACGCCCAGAATTTCGCCCGCCGTGCTGCGAATGGGCGCAGCAGAGTCTTCAATGCCAAACTCTTCACCATGGCGCGAAAGTAGCACAGTGTGGTTTGCTAACCCTACGATCTTGCCTTGCTTGAGGCAGGTATCTACAGGGTTTTCGGTGGGCAAGCGTGTCTCTTCATTGACGATGTGAAAGACTTGCGAAAGCGGTCTACCTTTGGCCTCATCAGTGGTCCAACCCGTCATGCGCTCGGCCACGGGGTTGAGCCAAGTTACTTTGCCCGCGGCGTCTGTGGTGATCACCGAGTCGCCAATGGATTGCATGGTGACGCGCAGCAATTCATTTTGCTGCGCCAGCTTGGCCTCGGCATTGCGCTGGTCGGTTACGTCCCAATTGACACCGGCCATGCGTAATGGAACGCCCATGGCATTGCGTTCGACGAGTGCTGCGCCCCGGATGTAATGAATCGATCCGTCGGCCCACACGATTCTGAACTCCGTCTGGAAAGGACGTGTTCCTTCCAACGCGTCACGCAACGCGCGCTGAGCCTCGTCTTTGTCCAAAGGATGCACGTGCTTGGCCCATAGCTCGTAGCCACCAGTCCGGTCGGTCGCGTCCAAACCGTACAAGCGGCACATCTCGGTGTCCCAAGTCAGGCTGTCATCCTCCAGGTTGTACTCCCAAATGCCGATACCGCCGGACTTGGTTGCCAGTTGAAACCGTTCTGACAGTTCTTTGAAGCGTTTGCGTTGTTGGTACGTTGCCGTAATGTCTTGTAAGGCACCTATCAGTCGACGGGGCACTTTGTTTGCAAATTCCACGCTGCCAACTGCTCGCACCCAAATGGGTTCACCGGAGGTTTTGATGACCTGCAGTTCTAGATCCCATGGTTTGCCGCTGACCATGCCTTCTTCTACAGCTTTTTGGATGATGGGCCTAGCCTCCGGTGCGTAGAAATTGATAGCCTCGGTGAGTGTGGGCTGGTAGCCAGGTGCCACGCCTTGAATCCTGCAGGTCTCGTCGGACCAATAAAGGGAGTTCGTTTGCAAATCTAGTTCCCATCCGCCAACTCCTGCCATACGCCCCGTGCGGTCCAAAAATACTTGGTTCTTGCGAATTTCCTCTTGCTGCTGCTTGCGTTTGGTGACGTCGCTGCGGATGGAGACATACTGTTCAATGCCGCCATCGGCACCACGCAGGGGAGCCACCACGCTGTCAACCCAGTACAGGCTGCCGTCTTTGGCGCGGTTGCATATTTCGCCTTGCCACGATTCGCCACGGCGCAAGGCGCTCCACAACCCAGCAAAGAAACCGGCAGGGTGCGTTCCAGAGTTGATCAAGCGGTGGTCCTGGCCTATCAATTCGTCACGGCTGTAGCCACTGATCGCGCAGAACGCGTCGTTCACCTCAATAATTTTTCCAGTCAAGTCCGTAAAGGACACGATGCGTTGGCGTCGGATGACGGCTAGCAGTGATTCAGTGGCATGTTGCGCCCGCGCCTTTTCTGTAATGTCTTCTACGGTACCCACAAAGCCGGTGCGCTCACCCTGGCTATTGCGCGTCTGGCGGGCAATGCTGTGCACTACGCGCAATTCACCCCCGGGCTGGTGAACCCGGAAGTCCATGGCGAAATCACGCCCAGACTGCGCGCAGGCTTGCCATTCGGCAAACACTGCTGCTTGGTCTTCCGGGTGCAGTGCTGCAGTCCAACCATTGCCCAGACTCTGCTCTTTTGTGAGCCCATAGATGGCTTGCCACTTGGCGTTGGTGTAGGTGCACGCACCATCGCGGTCGGTGGCATAGATTCCCAAAGGAGACGCCTCACTGAGGGTTTGAAATTGTGTGTTGATTTGTGCCAGGTTATTGGCAGTCTGCCGGGCTTGCAAAGCCAGTACCGTGACGCGTGCGAGGTTGCACAAGATTTCGCGCTGATGGTCCGTCAATTTCCCCGGTTTTTGATCGATCACGCATAGGGTTCCTATGTGCGCACCATCGGGCATCACCAGCGGTGCACCGGCGTAGAAGCGAATGCTGGGGTCTTGTTTAACGAGGGGGTTGTCGGCAAATCGTGTGTCGGCTGCGGCATCGGAGACTTCAAAAACGCCGTCCTGCAGGATGGCATGTGCGCAAAACGCGAGGTCACGGTGTGTCTCGGTTGCCTGGCTCAATCCATGGTTTGCCTTGAACCATTGGCGATCTGCATCGACCAAGCTGATCAGCGAAATGGGTACACCACAAACCAGCGCAGCAGCGCGCACCAAGCTGTCAAAGGTTTCTTCTGCCTCGCTGTCCAGTACCGCCAGGCTATGCAGAGCGAGTAGCCGCGCGGATTCGTTGTCGGGCTGGGGGGCAACTTGCATGCGCGGTCCTTACGAGCAAAAATCGTCCTTCATGCTAGCGCAACTCTGCCGCATTGGCTACCAAGAAACCCCTAATATGCCGGGCCACAGCGCCATGTCTCAAGCGCTGGGGATGGCTTAAGAGCATTTAGAAATGGACAAAGAGCCGCTCAAACTTCCAGGTTATCAATCAACCGCGTAGCACCCAACCGCGCTGCTGCCAACACCACCATGGGCTCACCCGCACGGGCGGGTTGCAGGTCTGACTGACGGCGTACAGCCACGTAGTCGGGCCGCCAGCCTTGGTTGCTCAGCGTTTGCATGGCTTGTGACTCCAGACGGCTGATGGCGGCAACATCCAGCGCGCTGTTTTCGCGCAGCGCTGCCACTAAGGTCTTGAGTGTTGCCGATAGCTGTACTGCCTGCGCGCGTTCTGCACGGCTCAGGTAGCCATTGCGGGAAGATAGGGCCAGCCCGTCTTCGCTGCGCTGGGTTTCACCACCCACGATGTTCACTGGCATGGCAAACTGCTTGACCATGTTGCGAATCACCATGAGTTGTTGGTAATCCTTTTTGCCAAACAGCGCCGTGCGGGCTTGTGTGCAGGACAGCAGCTTGAGCACCACAGTACACACGCCAATGAAGAAGCCGGGTCGGAAATGGCCCTCCAGAATATCGGCCAGTTCACCGGGTGGATGCACCTTGAAGGTTTGGGGCTGCGGGTACATCTCGGCCTCTTTGGGCGCAAAGACCAGGTCACAACCTGCGGCCTCCAATTGCTGGCAATCGGCGTCCAGTGTGCGGGGGTAGGTGTCAAAGTCTTCGTGGGGCGCGAACTGCAATCGGTTCACAAAGATGGTTGAGATCGTGATGTCGCCCAGCGGCTTGGCCTGGCGCACAAGCGCGAGGTGCCCGGCATGCAAGTTGCCCATGGTGGGCACCACGGCGGGGTGGCGAAAGTCGCGGAGGTGTGCGTGCAGGTCTGCAAGTGTGTGGACTAATTTCATTGGCATGTCACCAGGCGTGCAGGCTGTCGTCGGGGAATGTGCCACCTTTGACAGCGGCTACATAGGCCTCGAATGCGCCTCGGATGCTATTGGAGTCGTCCATGAAATTACGAACGAACTTGGGGTTTTTGCCCAAGTTGATGCCCAGCATGTCATGCATCACCAGCACCTGGCCCGCCGTGCCTTTGCCTGCACCAATGCCAATGGTGGCGCAGTGCACCAGCTCGTCGGTCAATTCTTTGGACAGGGGTGCAGGCACCATTTCCAGCACCAGCATGCTGGCACCGGCGTCTTGCAGGGCGTGTGCTTCGCGTTTGAGGGTTTCGGCGCTGGCTTGGGTTTTGCCCTGCACACGGTAGCCACCCAGTGAGTGCACGGTTTGTGGTGTGAGACCCAGGTGGGCGCACACCGGTATGCCGCGTTCGACCAGAAAGTGCACGGTCTCGGTGGTCCAGCCGCCACCCTCCAGCTTGACCATGTGGGCACCGGCTTGCATCAGCACCCCGGCGCTGCGGATCGCTTGTTCTTTGGATTCGTGGTACGAGCCAAAGGGCAGGTCGCCGATCAGCCAGGCGGTGCCCTGTGCGCGGCGCAGGCCGCGTGCCACGGTTTCGGTGTGGTAGCGCATGTGCTCCAGCGACACACCGACCGTGGTGTGCAAGCCCTGGCACACCATGCCAAGTGAGTCACCCACCAGGATGCTCTCAATACCCGCAGCATCGGCCACGGCTGCAAACGTGGCATCGTAGGCTGTGACCATGGTGATCTTTTCACCGCGGGTGCGCATCTCCAAAATGCGCGGCAAGCTGATGGGCTTGCGGCTGGGCATGGGGGATGCCGGGGGCAGCGTGCCATAGGGCGTGGCGTGCTGGGCGGCTGCGTTGCTGTCGGTAGGCAGGGTCATGGGGTGAACTCCGAGGGAGCGGGGTTTGTGACGACACCGGGCGAATACTAACCGTATCGCGCTCAGCACGCTATTGGATGATGGATATCAGGCTGGTGTGTACGCCAGACGCACATAGATCGGCGCAAAGGCCTCGGCTTGGGTGATTTCGATCAGGGTCTCTTTGGCGAGCTCCAGCAGTGCAATAAAGGTCACCACCAGCACGGGCGCGCCACTTTCGGGCTCAAACAGGTCTTCAAAGCCGACAAAGCGGCGGCCTTGCAGGCGCTTGAGCACCATGCCCATGTGTTCGCGCACCGACAGCTCTTCGCGGGTGATTTTGTGGTGTTGGACCAGCCGGGCACGTTTGAGGATGTCGCGCCAAGCGTCTTGCAGATCGACCAGTTGCACATCTGGAAAGCGCGGTTGCAGCGATTGCTCGATGGCAACCTCGGCCTTCAGAAAGTCTCGGCCAAACTGGGGCATGGCATTGAGGCGGGCAGCGGCCAGCTTCATTTGCTCGTATTCAATGAGGCGGCGCACCAGCTCGGCACGCGGGTCTTCGGCTTCCTGGCCATCGGCCACCTTTTTGGGCGGCAAGAGCATGCGCGATTTGATCTCAATCAG
>CAYXWW010000076.1:0-16149 GCA_964468905.1 uncultured Rhodoferax sp.
CAGCACCACTTGGCGCCCCTTGTAGGCCATATTCATCTGCACGCCGCGTTTTTGGTTGGCCAGGGTCATGACCACACCCACATACTCTTGTGGCATGTAGAGGTGTACGGTGACGATAGGCTCCCGAATTTCGGCTGTCTTGCCAATATCGGGCATCTTGGATGGGTTCTCCACCATGATGACCTCGCCGTCGTTCTTCATCACTTCATAAATGACACTCGGTGCGGTGGTGATCAGATCTTGGTCAAACTCACGCTCCAGGCGCTCTTGCACAATTTCCATGGGCCTGCGATACTTCTGGCTCATAGTTCAAGGACGCGTCATTGAGCTTGAGCTTTTCCAACGCATCGCGCAGGGAGTCATACTCACTGGCTTCTGACGGGTACAGGCCCGCAAAAACCTGCGGCTGTATTTCCTTGAAGCCCGGCAATGCTTCGGTGGCGGTGAAAGCAGCGCCACCCGAACCCGGTTTGATCAACGTTACCGTATCGCCCACTTTGGCAGCTTGTAGCTCCTTGATGCCAGCAATGATGTAACCCACTTCGCCGGCCTCCAGCGCGGCTCGCGGTTGATTGGCCGGTGTAAATACACCCAGGTTGTCAGCGTTGTACATGGCACCCGACGCCATCATCTTGATGCGGTCACCCTTGGCCAGTCGACCATCCACCACACGCACCAGCATCACCACGCCGACGTAGCTGTCAAACCAGCTATCGATGATCATGGCGCGCAGTGGACCGTTGGGGTTACCTTTGGGTGCAGGAACTTTCGCCACAATGGCTTCAAGAATGTCGTCGATACCAACACCCGTTTTGGCAGAACACACAATCGCATCTGTCGCATCGATCCCGATGACGTCTTCAATTTCGCTGCGCGCATTGTCGGGGTCAGCATTCGGCAAATCAATTTTGTTGAGCACGGGTACCACTTCGACCTGCAGATCCAGCGCGGTGTAGCAATTGGCCACCGTCTGTGCTTCCACGCCCTGCGAAGCATCCACCACCAGCAACGCACCTTCACATGCTGACAGTGATCGACTCACTTCATAGGAGAAGTCGACGTGCCCTGGCGTATCGATCAAATTGAGGTTGTAGACCTGTCCGTCTTTTGCTTTGTACTGCAACGCAGCGGTCTGTGCCTTGATGGTTATCCCACGCTCCTTTTCAATATCCATGGAGTCCAGAACCTGTGCCTCCATCTCGCGCGCTTCGAGCCCGCCACAGCGCTGAATCAAACGATCGGCGAGTGTGGATTTGCCATGATCAATGTGCGCAATGATCGAAAAATTTCTGATGTGATTCATCAACGGAAACGCTTAAGTAGTTGAATTAAAAAGAATGGGGCAAGAAAAAAGGGCGCGTCGAGTAACGACGCGCCCTGAACCAACAATCATTGGCAACTGCGAAGGTTGGAGCTTCATTGTAGGCAAAAAGTTCTGAATGCAAAGCCCCTAAAACACCATTCTGGTGTCGTTGCAACTCAACAACAGTATTTTTATACACAGGTTATCAACAATTGAAATGGTTAAATTCTGCACAACTTGTGGGCGATCTGTGGATCAGCTGTGGGGGAGTTTCTAACATCCCATATGATGGATTTTTCTGAATCCATATATCCATAAAGGCGTCTGCAGAGTCTCTATTCTAACCAATTTAGGCGCGCGCACTTAAAGTTAGTAAGCGCCAACAATCATCATCGGTCGGCAGTTTGATATAAAAATATTATCAACTGCCGACCATTTCTTAGCCAAAAAACAGCACGAGGGCAGGTTCAAAAACCCGCGCCGTCATCAGCGGGCTGGTTTGATGATCAAATATTGCGCTAAATCCCCACGGCGAACAAGAACATTGAGCGCCTTCGATTTGTCGTGCTTGGCGAGCACGGCTTCGAACTCTTTGACTGAATTAACCTCTGTATTGGCCAAGGCCAAAATCACGTCGCCTTCACGCAAACCAGCGCGCGCAGCAGCATCTGCAACGCTATCGACTTTAACGCCGCCTTTGATTTTCAAATCCTTCTTCTGTGCCTCCGTCAGTTCGCTGACTGCAAGACCGACAACCTGTCCTGCGACGGATGCCTTCGGCTTTTCTTCAATGGCCAGCCCTTTGCTCGCAACTTTATCGGCCTCCAGCTCCGCAACGGTAATGCTCAAGTCCTTGTACGCACCGCGGCGATAGACAGTAATGGTGCTCTTGGACCCTGGTTTGGTACCGCCGATCAGGCGCGGCAACTCGGAAGACTTCTCAATCGTTTTACCTTCGAAACGGGTGATGATGTCACCGGCTTCGATGCCCGCCTTTTCTGCAGGGGAGCCAGGCTCCACAGCACGCACCAAGGCGCCTACTGATTTACCCAAGCCGATGGACTCTGCTACGTCTTTGCTAACCTGTTCAATTTGAACGCCGATCCGTCCGCGGGAAACACGACCAGAGTTTTTCAATTGGTCACTGACGCGCACCGCCTCATCCATAGGGATGGCAAACGAGATACCCATAAAACCACCAGAGCGTGAATAGATCTGGCTATTAATTCCCACAACCTCACCCCGCATATTGAGCAGCGGACCACCTGAGTTGCCGGGATTAATGGCCACGTCCGTCTGAATCAGTGGCAGGAAGTCTCCCGTATCACGCTGTTTGGCACTCACGATACCGGCTGTGACGGTGTTCTCGAGTCCAAAGGGTGAGCCAATTGCCATCACCCATTCACCCACTTTTAAACGGCTGACATCGCCGACTTTGACCGCAGGAAGACCGACAGCTTCAATCTTTACCAAAGCGACGTCACTGCGTTTGTCTGCACCAATGATCTTCGCTGGGAATTCACGTTTGTCCGTCAGCGTCACCAAAACCACATCTGCCCCATCGACGACGTGCGCATTGGTCATGATGTAACCATCTGCCGTAAGGATAAAGCCAGAGCCAACCCCGCGTGGTTGTTCTTCTTCATGCTGTTGCTGTGGCTTGTTCTGGCGTGGCGCTTGTCGGGGCACGCCAGGCATGTTTGGCACAGGCATGCCAAACCTGCGGAAAAACTCAAACATGTCATCCTCACCGGGGCCGCCTTGCGCGGTTTTAAGGCTGACCTTCTCCAACGTGCGGATGTTCACCACCGAAGGGCCTACCTGTTCCACCAAGTCGGTAAAGTCCGGCAATGCCCTTGCTTGCGCCATGGCAGGCTGCAGCGGAGTCATTGCGACAAATCCAACAGCTGAAAAGCTCAGAGCTAGAAAAAAAGTACGTAGAGGTTTGAACATGAGAGTCTTCATCATCAATCTTCCAATTAAAAAGTCGTTACTGACATAGAGCGCGCTCCATCTGCAGAGTTCCAAATTGGGACTTATTTCTTCCGTTCAAGCGCAGAAACAAACATGGTCAAGGTTTCAGCTGGCACTTCTCCAATGGCGGTCGCCCACCAACTTTCGATGCGCCGCGCGACGGAGTGCGTTGATCCACCCATTTGGGTTGCGCCTTCGCGGGCATGGCGTTGCGCATCGTACTTTTCCACAAAAAGCGAAACCGTTGCCACGCCATCAGAAAAGATCCATTGCATGGTCTTTTGCCCGTCACCCGATACGCCCACTGCAGAAGCTGTAGGCCTTTGATAGCACCCCATCGGCTTAAAGCCGTCGATGGCATGTGACAACGTCCACCCCTGCGCGTCAGCTGTGGTCTTCTGCAAATCAGGTTGCATGACCCGGTAGCCTTCGGTATTTCCCGAACGCAATAGCTTGCCCACCTGGACTGGCGCATCCAATTGCAATTCAGAAAAGGCGGCCTGCTCGAGCACTTTCCCGTTTTGGTCCAATGTCTGCAACTGAATAATCAATCCCGTGCGTTTTTCACTCCAGACCCGATAGCCGTAGCGTAAGCGGTCATTGGGAGTCAGTTGAAATACATCGGCTTCAAAGCCAGCGATGCGCCCAAGGCCTAACCCCTTTAATTGGTAAAAATCACCAATCGCAGAATCGTCGGATTTGAGTAAATTGGGGAACAGACCCAACGACTCGCGCACTTCAGCCACTGCAATTTTTGACTGCGGAAAAAACGTGACGACCTGGTCGTTGCGTCGAAAGATTGCGCGCGGCGTTCCGCTGAGGGACTCGACCCGTTCGAGCTGCTGTGTGCCGTCGCAGACATGCCAGATTCTGGCGCTGGCCATGCTATTGCCCGTGGAGACTACGAAGGTCCCTGTGTAAACGCTCTGGCGAGCGGCCTGGTGCACCCGGTTGAGCCAAGTATGCAATGGAGACGCCGCCGCCGTTGATTGCGCGACGGCGACGCTCTGCAGTGAAAGCGCACACACACCACTTGCAATCAGCGCAGAGAACCTGCCGAGCAATCGACTCACCTTCCTGGCCCTTCAAAGGTTGCATTGCGTAAAAACCCGGCTGGAACTTGCAACGCTGAATGACCGCCCAGTTGGCGATGCGCCGCCATCAATTCATCGAGTCGCGCGTCCCGGATCATCGGTCCCGCATCGGCGCTCGCAATGTCTGCCGCCAGATTTGTTGTGGGTGCTTTGCTCAGCGCAGCCATTTGCGCGCCATCCTGGGGACCTACCATCGGCGAATGCCAAAGGACCATTACCCCCAACAATGCCGTGCAGGCCATTCCTGCCAATACTTTCCAACGGAACACGGCCGCATTTGCACTTTCTGCCGCCATAAGCACAGGCGCACTGTCTGCCTCGACAGTTGCTGGTCGTTGTGGTTCATGCGCCAGTCGCTCTTCAAAACGCTGCAAAAATGCCAGATCACTTTGTGTCGGTGCCAATTCAGGGCTGCGCAGCACGTCGCCAACCACGTGGTACGCGTGCCATGTGTCGATAGATCCCGGATCGGCGAGCAGTTTGTCGATTCGCTGGGCATCCATTTCTGAATCTCCAAACCCATCCATCAAATCTGATAGATCCTGTCCAACTACTGAACCGTGGGCATTTGTTTGCATATTCTTCACCACCGTTTTCCCGTTTGCTTGTCTAGCAGGGGTTTGACACGCGCAGAGATGGCTTCGCGCGCGCGAAAAATGCGTGAACGGACCGTTCCAACAGGACAATTCATAGCAGTTGCAATCTCGTCATAACTTAAGCCTTCAATCTCTCTCAACGTAACGGCCTGCCGCAAATCCACCGGCAACTCATCCATTGCAGCGTTCACTACCGCTGCAATTTCCTTGGCGGCCAGTATGGATTCGGGACCGTCTTCTGCTGTTGGTTCATTTTTTTTCCAGGAAGTTTCATCGCCGTCACTACTTTCCGCCGCACTTTCAAGTACTGCGGGTTGGTGCTTTAACTCCAATAGGAATTTTTTGGCTGTATTGACGGCAATTCTGTAGAGCCAGGTATAGAACTGGGCATCCCCACGAAACTGGTGCAAAGCACGGTAGGCACGGATGAAAGTTTCTTGTGCAATATCTTCTACAAGGTCCACATCGCGCACCATCCGACCAATCAAGCGTTGGATACGCCTTTGGTATTTCAATACCAGAAACCCATAGGCCCTTTGATCACCAGCGACCGTGCGCTGGACAAGCAACGTATCGCTGTCCTCTGCAGATGCTGGCGCATTGAGATTCACTGCGGGCCTACCTTTAGAGGCTCTTCACGGGTCTCGGTCAGCTGGTCCTGTGCGATGTGGCTTGCAATGATGGCACGCCGAAGGGAACGCCATTCGGCTCCTCCCCTTGCATCGCGCTGGAGCCACAGCCATGTAGAAGCTTTGTCATCAGCCGACACCGATACAACCATCGTATGCTGCCAGTCCAAGACCAGTCGGAGGTGGCACGGCGCTTGAGACGCATCGGCACCCCACAACCAACGTCGGCCATCCCAGCGCAAGCTGCCTTGTACAGATTGTCGCCAAGCGGCGTAGGCGATGAGACTTGCGGTAGCTGCAGTCACTGCCAACAACCAGACCACGGCCGCCCCTTGCGTTTGAACGCCCATCGCGAAGGCAATCAATACGCCCAGCGACAAACTGCTCAGTGAAGCGACCAGCAGCGCCTGTACGGACGATCTTCGGACCTGTTGGGTGACCGCAGGGACCCGGTGCATGTCCAAAATATGAAGTGACCTTTGGAATCAGACGCGCTTGAATACCAAGGTACCGTTCGTGCCACCGAAGCCAAAGTTATTTTTAACCGCGACATCAATGCGCATATCGCGCGCTGTATTGGCGCAATAGTCCAAATCACACTCAGGGTCTTGGTTGAAGATATTGATGGTGGGTGGGCTCTTTTGGTGGTGCAACGCGAGCACTGTGAATACCGACTCAATACCACCCGCGCCACCAAGAAGGTGCCCGGTCATGGATTTGGTGGAATTAACAACAATCTTCTTCGCATGATCACCCAGTGCCGCCTTGATCGCGTTGGACTCATTCAAATCGCCCAACGGGGTAGATGTACCGTGTGCATTCAGGTAGTCCACTTGATCGGTGTTGACCCCCGCATTGCGTAATGCGCTGAGCATGGCCCTTCGGGGGCCATCCATATTGGGTGCTGTCATGTGACCTGCATCGGCACTCATGCCAAAACCTGCCAATTCAGCATAAATCTTAGCGCCACGCGCCACCGCGTGTTCATACTCTTCCAGTACAACAACGCCAGCGCCCTCGCCCAGCACAAAGCCGTCACGGTCTTTATCCCATGGCCGGGAAGCAGTCGCGGGATCATCGTTGCGCGTGCTCAATGCCCGCATAGCGGCAAACCCGCCAATACCCAGTGGCGACACAGTGGCTTCGGAACCACCTGCGACCATCACATCTGCATCACCATATTCGATCATGCGACCGGCTTCACCGATGCAATGTAAGCCAGTGGTGCAAGCCGTAACGATTGCAATATTGGGGCCTTTGAAGCCAAACCGCATGGAAACATGTCCAGCTGTCATATTGATGATCGTGGCAGGCACAAAAAATGGGGAGATGCGGCGTGCACCGCGAGTGGTGTACTCTGCGTGCATGCCTTCGATCATGGGCAAGCCACCAATGCCAGAGCCAATCACGCAGCCGATGCGTGTTGCTTCTTCGTCACCCAATGCCTCTCCGGTCGGCAGACCAGAATCAGCCACAGCTTGCGCTGCAGCCGCAATTCCGTAATGGATAAAGGTATCCATTGCGCGCGCTTCTTTCGGACTGATATAACTATCGATATCGAAATTTCGCACTTCGCCTGCAATTTTGCAGGCAAAGGTCGAAGCATCAAAACGGGTTATCAAATCAATTCCGGATTTACCCGCAAGCAGATTTGACCATGCATCAGCGACCGTATTTCCAACGGGGCTAATGCATCCCAAACCAGTGACAACAACGCGACGACGGGACATAGCAATCAGTTTTCAGCTTAGGTCAAAAAAACCGTACAAAACGGCCAAATATTGGCAAAGCAAGGGCACAGCTTCTATTAGGTCGCATGCCCCTTTTGCCCCGTGTGTGCAGCATCGATGATGCTGCAAAAGCCTGATCAGGCCTTCTTGTGGGTGCTTGCGTAGTCAACCGCGTTCTGCACGGTTGTAATTTTTTCTGCATCTTCGTCGGGAATTTCAATTCCAAACTCGTCTTCCAGCGCCATCACCAATTCGACGGTGTCCAGAGAATCGGCACCCAGATCGGCCACAAAGGCTTTTTCATTGGTTACTTGAGACTCTTCCACACCGAGTTGCTCGGCAATAATTTTTTTGACGCGGACTTCGATATCACTCATGGCTTCCCTCTAAGGGTTGTAAAAGAATCCGTCATTTTACCCGGGCTTAAAGTGCGAACTCTAAGTGGGCAGCCGAACGGACAAATCGGCTGAACTTTGGTGCATTACATGTACATGCCACCATTGACATGCAGTTCCTGACCGGTCACGTAGTTGGCCTGTGGAGAGGCCAAGTATGCAACAGCGTGTGCAATATCAGCGGGCTTCCCAAGATGGCCCAAGGGAATTTGACCCAGCAACGCCTTTTGTTGGTCTTCTGGAAGACTGGCCGTCATATCGGTTTCAATAAATCCTGGTGCGACGCAGTTCACTGTAATGTTACGTGAGCCCAATTCGCGTGCCAAGGCACGGGTCATTCCGGCTACTCCCGCCTTGGCAGCCGCATAGTTGGCTTGGCCCGGATTGCCCGAGGCACCCACCACAGAAGTAATGTTGATGATGCGGCCATAGCGCTGCTTCATCATGGTTCTCATTACTGCACGACTCATGCGGAACACACCCTTGAGGTTTGCCTCCATCACCGCATCCCACTCATCATCCTTCATGCGCATAGCCAGGTTGTCACGGGTAATGCCAGCATTGTTCACCAGCACGTGCAGTCCGCCATACTCCTTAATAGCTGCGTCTACAAACGCCTCTGCGCTTGCAGCCTGCGTCACATCCAGCATGCGGCCGGTGCATCCTGCAAAGGAAGCCAATGCTTCGGAGATCTTTGTTGCACCTGCGTCCGTGGTCGCCGTTCCGATCACCTTGACACCCTTGCGGGCCAATTCCAACGCGATGGCTGCGCCAATGCCGCGGGACGCACCCGTTACCAACGCCACCTGTCCTTCGTATTTCACTTCGTTCATTCCAATGCACCTTTTACGTCTTGCAAACTGTTTGGATCAAACATTGCCAGCCCAGTGAGTTCCGGATCAATACGTTTAGCCATGCCAGCCAGCACCTTGCCGGGACCGCACTCCACCAACGTCGTCAACCCACGTGCCTTCATGGCCTGAACACATTCAACCCAACGGACAGGACCAAAGGCCTGTCGGTACAGCGCATCGCGAATGCGTGCCAAGTCGGTTTCTACTGCAACATCTATATTGTTAACCAATGGAATCTGTGGGGCCGAAAAGGCGACAGACTCCATACGCGCCTTGAGCTTCTCTGCAGCGGGCTTCATCAGGCGCGAGTGAAATGGCGCGGATACCGGCAAGGGCAATGCCCGTTTGGCGCCACTCGCCTTCAGTATTTCACAGGCTTTGTCTACAGCGGCTTTGGTTCCCGCGATAACGGTTTGCGCTGCATCGTTGAAATTGACAGCTTCCACGATTTCATGGGACCCAACCCCAAAGGACTGTGTAGCTTCCAGGCAGCCTGCGGTAACCTTAGTTGCATCCATGCCCAAGATTGCCGCCATCGCACCTACGCCCACTGGGACCGCCTCTTGCATCGCCTCGGCGCGCAAGCGAACGAGGGGGGCTGCAAGCTGCAGCGTCAACGCACCAGCGGCGACCAACGCTGTGTACTCACCCAACGAATGGCCTGCCACTGCCGCCGGCGCAACGCCCACTTCAGCCATCCAGACCCGGTAAGCAGCAACGCCAGCAATCAGCATGACCGGCTGGGTATTGGTGGTCAGCGCCAACGCTTCCTTGGGGCCTTCGTGGATGAGTTTGGCCATGTCTTCACCCATGGCATCTGAGGCCTCAGCCAGCGTATGCGCAACGACTGGGTGATCGCCCCAGCCATCCAACATGCCCACGGATTGCGATCCTTGACCCGGAAATACAAATGCAAACTGTTTCATAACCACTACTAGGAAAATTAACCTATAGCCCTCGCAAAATGTGCGTGAGCAGCTACAAAATTAGGAGCAAAGCGCCCCAGGTAAATCCACCACCTACACCCTCCAGCAAGAGGGTTTCGCCTTTTTTGACCTGTCCTGCACGTACCGCCGTGTCCAAAGCCAACGGAATGGATGCAGCAGACGTGTTGCCATGCTGAGCAACGGTCACGACGACTTTATCCATTGATAGCTTGAGCTTGCGTGCTGTGCTTTGCATGATGCGAATATTGGCCTGGTGGGGAACCAGCCAGTCAATGTCGGCTTCCGTCAGTTTGGCTTTCTCAAGGGTGGCTTTTGCAGCGCTTTCCAACAAACCGACTGCCAGCTTGAAGACCGCCTGCCCATCCATCTTGAGCAGCGGATCCCCCAAAATGGCGCCACCCGACACATGTCCTGGCACACACAAAATGCCCACATGTTTGCCATCGGCATGTAAATCACTGGCCAAGATACCGGGCGTGTCAGATGCCTCCAGCACGACAGCCCCGGCGCCATCACCAAACAACACACAGGTCG
Organism: uncultured Rhodoferax sp.; assembly: GCA_964468905.1. Lineage (GTDB taxonomy): Bacteria > Pseudomonadota > Gammaproteobacteria > Burkholderiales > Burkholderiaceae_C > Allorhodoferax. The sequence goes on from CAYXWW010000076.1 coordinate 10,057, forward strand.
TACGGTCGTTAAAGTCCAAAATCCGGGAGAACACTTCGGCACCAATAACCAATGCACATTTGGCTGCACCGGTCTGCACCATGGCGTCAGCCACGGTCAAGGCGTAAACAAAGCCACTGCATACGGCTTGCACATCAAACGCCGCACAGCCATTGGCTCCGAGTTTGTTTTGCAAAATGCACGCGGTAGACGGAAACACCATATCCGGCGTAGATGTGGCGACAATGATGAGATCGACATCCTGCGCACTGCGCCCCGCTGCCTTGAGTGCATTTTTGGCGGCTTCCAAGCCCAAATCACTGCTGAAAACTCCGTCATCCGCAAAATGCCTGGCACGAATTCCCGTGCGCTCCACAATCCACTCATCCGACGTTTCAACACCTTTGGCCGCCAACTCCGCAACCAGATCGGCGTTCGTCAGGCGACGCGGTGGCAAATAGCTGCCAGTACCAGTAATTCGCGAATATCGTTTCATGTTGAAGGCTGATGACGACCGGACAGCCTATTACGCACTTTCAGCGGTCGCCAGTAGCGGAGCCGCATGCGCAATACGAACCTGTACCCGGTCAAGCAAGTTGTTTCGGGCTGCATCATACGCTCGGTTCAAGGCGAACCCAAAACCCACTACATCGGTAGAGCCATGGCTCTTGAAGACCAAGCCACGCAAGCCCAGTAATGCCGCGCCGTTGTACCGCCGGTGGTCAACGCGATTTTTAAGCGCATTTAATACTGAATAAGCAGCAATTGCCGCCATTTTCGTGAAAATATTTCGTGAAAACTCTGCCTTCAAGAAATTTCCGATCATGGCGGCCAAGCCTTCACTGGCCTTCAGTGCGACGTTTCCTACAAAACCATCGCACACCACCAAATCAACACTGCCCTTGAAAATGTCATTGCCCTCCACATTTCCAAAAAAGTTCAAGTCGCCAGATTTGGCAGCAGATCGCAGCAATTCACCTGCTTTTTTGATAGTTTCGTTGCCTTTGATGATTTCTTCACCAATATTGAGCAAACCAACGGTGGGCGACTCTTTGCTGCTCAGTACGGATACCAAGGCAGAACCCATTACGGCAAACTGCAACAGATGTTCAGCCGTGCAATCCACATTCGCACCCAGATCCAACACCGTCGTCGCGCCACCTTTGGCATTGGGAATCTGACCGGCAATGGCAGGGCGTTCAATGCCTTCAATGGTTTTCAGGATGTAGCGCGAAATCGCCATCAGCGCAGCGGTGTTGCCAGCCGACACTGCGGCCTGCGCCCCACCATCTTTGACCTGCTGAATTGCGATACGCATGGACGAATCCTTTTTACGTCGCAAAGCAATTTCCAAAGGATCATCCATGGTGACCACTTCACTAGCCGCCACAATCTGCGCGCGCGCGTGCGTAAAGCCTGCGAGCGCCTCCGGCAATCCGACCAAAATCAAAGACGCATCAGCATGCTGCTCCAGAAATTGGTGGCATGCAGGCAGCGTAACTTGGGGGCCATGATCGCCACCCATGCAGTCGACAGCAATTGTGATCATGGGGCAGACACCCAATTAAAAATACCCATCCGACAAGACCCCATAGATGACCTATTTAAAAACCCGGTAGCCAAAAACAACAAAAGCCCGGGGCTACAGAATCTGTAGCATCGGGCTTTGCAGCGACAACCTGTTTCAGGCTTCGGCTTTGGTCTTCAACACCTTACGACCACGGTAAAAGCCAGTAGGGCTGATGTGGTGACGCAGGTGGGTTTCTCCAGTGGTGGACTCCACCGCAATGCCTGGCACAACCAAAGCATTGTGCGAACGGTGCATACCGCGCTTGGAAGGTGACTTTTTGTTTTGTTGAACGGCCATGGTCGGCTCCTCGGCAGGGGTGCTGCGCCACTACTTCATTCTGAATCTCAATTCAAAACACAAGCAAAATGCAACACTGGGGGTTAGTAAAGCGCGGCTTATTTTTCACACGCGAAGCCTCAGATTATAGCCCAAAGGAATCGATCCGCCTAGGGCCTTATTTTTAGTTTCTCCAATATTGCGAAGGAATTGGGCTTTTCTGCGGTGTCTTCCACAAAATCCGGGTCCGCAACCTGTAGCTTCACAGGCGCTGGGCAGACATCGTGCTTGGGCACCACGGGAAGCGCCATCAACAGCTCATCTTCCACCAATTCGCGCAAATTGAAGTCACGGCTCAGCACCAAAACGTCTTCTTCTGACACTTCATCTTGTGCTTCGGCCAACTCTTCTGTGGCAACAAAGCGAAACTCGCGTTGGAATGCAACCGGCACATCCACTGGCCCGAGACAACGCTGGCAGGTTTGGGGCAACGCCACGGTGCCGTTCAAGATCAGCCAAAGATGATCAAAGCCCGCTTCATCCTGGCGCACCGCACCTCGGGCGGTGAAATGCACTGTTTTGTCGGATGCTGAGCCTTCGGCCTCGTCCAGAAGACGCTCACACTCCGACAGCGGCATCGCGCTGTCAAAAGTGCCGTGCGACCGGGCAAATGCTTCGATATTGAGGTGCTGTGCGTCGTAATCTTGTTTCATCCGCGCAGTGTAAGAGAATCAGACCATGACCGATATTTCCCACCGAAAACTGATTCTTGGATCAACCTCCGCCTACCGGCGCGAATTGCTGGGTCGGCTGCGCGTTCCGTTTGCCGTCGAAGCACCTGATGTGGACGAAACACCGCTTCCGGATGAGCCACCCGCCGCCTTGGCCCGCCGGCTGGCACTGGCCAAGGCAATGGCCGTGGCGCAAAGGCACCCAGACTGCATCATCATTGGCTCAGACCAGGTCGCAGACTTGGATGGACTGCCGCTGGGTAAGCCCGGCACCCACGCGCGCGCGGTTGCCCAATTGCGCCAGATGCGCGGAAAAACCGTTGTTTTTCAGACCGCCTTGGCCGTCGTGTGCCTGGAGAGTCGTTTTTGCCAACAAGACTTGGCGCCGGTAAAGGTCATCTTCCGCGATCTTGACGACGCAGAAATCGAGAACTACTTGCAGCAAGAGCGGCCCTATGACTGCGCTGGCAGTGCCAAGAGCGAGGGGCTGGGCATCGCACTGTTGGACGCCATTGAAAGTGACGACCCCACTGCGTTGGTTGGGCTACCCCTGATCCGCACCAGCCGCATGCTGCGTGCAGCTGGAATGCAGCTACTCGCACCGTCAAAGGCATCCGCATGAGCGGGCTCACTGTTCCAGTTCCATCGGGCGACAAAGTGCCAGGCACCTTGTTCCTGGTACCCGCACCTTTGGACTTTGGTTGCAGCAGTCAAATTGCATTGACCCGCGTTTTACCCAGCGGCACACTGGAAGTCGCGGCCACACTGAAACACTGGATTTGCGAAAACGCTAAGACCACGCGCGCCTATCTCAAACGCATAGCGGAGACCCATCCACTGTGCCAGCCCTTGCAGGCCATGGACCTACAAGAACTGCCCCACGCAGTCCACAAAAAGGGCGACCACCTGGGCCAATTTGACGCCCGCCACCTGCTACAAGTGGCGCTGCAGGGTGAAAACATAGGACTAGTGAGTGAAGCTGGCATGCCAGCCATTGCGGACCCCGGCTCGTCGGTAGTCCGCGCTGCGCACGACCTGGGCCTACGGGTGGTTCCACTGGTGGGGCCAGTCTCTTTGCTGTTGGCATTGGCAGCCAGCGGGCTCAATGGCCAAAATTTTGCGTTTGTGGGCTACCTGCCGAGCACACCGGCCGAGCGTACGCAACGCATCCGCGAACTGGAGTCGATTGCCCTAAAAACCGGGCAAACCCAACTATTCATCGAAACGCCGTATCGCAATGTCGCACTGCTACAGGCACTGCTGCAAACCATCCAACCCAACACCCGTCTGGCAACCGCCAGTGGATTGACACTAGAACACGCTGTCTGCCGTAGCGACAGCGCGAAAAGCTGGAAGCACAAAGCCTGGACACTGGAGAACACCCAGCCCGCCGTGTTCGCAATTGGCCCCTAGTCGTAAGCGCATTTAGGAAAGCACTCGCTTGGTCAATCAGTACGCATAACTGCTTCGACAGTCTGGCGGATCAACGTCAGCGTGGTTAGCTGGGTGAGCGTCGTGGGCCGAAGCGAACTGGTGGCCAATGACAGCTTCGTTCGCAAGACGGGCTCACGGATAGCGCAAAGCACAAACGCTGAAGGTCGCACCGATTGGGCCACCGCATTGCGGGACAGCACGGCGCAGCCAGCACCGTCTGCCACCAGATCCAGGATGGCAGATACACCGTCAATCTCCAATGCGATCGTGGGTCGGCAACCAATGTTGGCCATCTCGGACTCCACCTCCATGCGAATGGCGTTAGGGCGACTGGGGATCACCAGCGGCAACTGGGCCACCGCGCGCAGGGCTATGGAACTGGGCGCAGGGTCCTCCAGCAAGCCGGGCGGGCGCTTCTGCACCAGCATCAAGTCTTCATCCTGCAGCGCAACGGTCTCGACTTCGGTGCTGGGCTGGGCGTTGTACAGCACCGCAATGTCCAGTCGCCCACTGATCAGCGCGTCCTGCATTGCAACCGACAGCCCCTCGCTAATAGAGATGGTGGCATCTGGCAATTGCTGGCGAAATGCACGTGTCAAGGGCACAGTCAGCATCCTCGCCACACTGGGCGGCAGGCCCACCGCCACGCGACCGGCCAAAGAACCTCGTACAAGGCTCAGTTCCTCTTTAGCCCGCTCCACTTGGTGCAAGATGCCGCGGCCATGCGCCAAAAGCAATTTGCCAGCTTCGGTCGGCACTGCGCCCCGCCCGTTGCGTGTCAGCAGGGTCTGGCGCAACTCTACTTCCAGCAACCGCACCTGGCGGCTCAAGGCGGGCTGTGCAATATCCAACGCAGTAGCTGCGCGGGTGAAACTGCCCAATTCAGCCACGCGCACAAAGTATTCCAGTTGCTTGAGGTCCATAGTGGTACTTTTGAATAGCTAGACTCCTATTATGCTGATTTGTGATAACTGCTAGTGGCTGATGGGGCTTACCAAGCACAGCGGCAGTATTCAAAATAGCGCGATGCAACCCACCTCAGCATCTGCACGGACACCCCTTCGCGGCATCTCGTCGATGGCCACGCGCCTGCTGATGTCCGAATTGATCACTGCTTACGCCCAGCAGACCGGTCAGGCCAGTCAGGCCAGTCAGACCGTAATCATGGAATCACTCGGTGGCGTCGACGCTGCTCGGCGCGTGCAAGCTGGAGAGGCTTTTGATGTGGTCGTTCTCGCCGCAGACAGCATTGCCAAACTGGTGGCTTCCGGCCATTTGCGCGCCAACAGCGTGGTAGACCTTGTGCACTGCGGGGTAGCCGTCGCTGTGCGGGCGGGCGCTTCCCTACCTGATATCACCAGTGAAAGCGCAGTGCGCCAGGCCGTGCTGGCCACGCCCACGCTGAGCTATTCCACCGGGCCCAGTGGCGTGGCGCTGGCGCAATTGTTCACGCGCTGGGGCATTGCTGAGCCCATCCAGCCGCGCATTGTGACGGCACCACCGGGTGTTCCAGTCGGCAGCCTAGTGGCCAGCGGCGCAGTGGCGCTGGGCTTTCAGCAGCTCAGTGAATTGCTGCATGTAGACGGCATCACCATCGTCGGCCCGCTGCCACCCGACATCCAAATCACGACAACCTTTTCAGCCGCCATTGCAACTGCCTGCACACGGGTGGAGGACGCGCATGCGCTGCTGCGCTATATGGCATCTGCAGAGGCGACACCCGCCAAACGCCGCCAGGGCATGGAGCCAGCATGATATGCATTTGATAGCAGCCTACGCTTATTTGACGAGGGCTCTACGCGTAAAACATTCACTGAGAGAGTAAGTAATGATCATTGACTGTCACGGCCACTACACCACGGCCCCCAAGGCGCTGGAGACCTGGCGCAACCTGCAGATTGCTGGGATCAAAGACACCGCCAGCATGCCAAAAGTGTCCGACCTGAAAATCAGCGACGACGAACTGCGCGAATCGATTGAGACAAACCAGTTGCGGCTGATGCGAGAGCGGGGTTCAGACCTGACGCTGTTCAGCCCGCGCGCCAGCTTCATGGCCCACCACATTGGTGACATCAACGGCTCCAGCACCTGGGCCGCCATCTG
>CAYXWW010000077.1:0-12954 GCA_964468905.1 uncultured Rhodoferax sp.
ACGTGCTCGCAAGATCCAACGTTTCCTCACCCAGCCTTTCCACGTGGCTGAAGTGTTTACCGGCTCGCCTGGCAAGTACGTCCCGCTGTCCGAAACCATCCGCGGCTTCAAGATGATCGTGAATGGCGAATGCGACCACATGCCGGAACAAGCGTTCTACATGGTCGGTACCATTGACGAAGCCATCGAAAAGGCCAAGAAGGTCTGATCATGAATACCATTCATGTTGATGTGGTTAGTGCAGAAGAGTCCATTTTCTCGGGCGAGGCCAGGTTCGTGGCACTGCCCGGAGAAGGTGGTGAGCTTGGCATCTATCCTCGCCACACACCGCTGATCACCCGCATCAAGGCCGGTTCGGTGCGTATCGAAAAGGCTGACGGTAGCGAAGAGTTTGTCTTCGTTGCTGGTGGTATCCTGGAAGTGCAGCCTAACTGCGTGACTGTCATGTCCGACACAGCAGTCCGCGGAAAAGACCTAGACGAAGAAAAGGCCAATGCAGCAAAAGCAGCGGCTGAAGAGGCAGTCAAAAACGCCAAGAGCGACATTGATTTTGCCAAAGCGAGTTCCGAGCTGGCCGTCATGGCAGCTCAAATTGCGGCGCTACGCAAGTTCCGCCAGAAGAAATAAGCCGATTTGCACTCGCTTTCAAGACCGCCTTCGGGCGGTTTTGTTTTTTGTGGCGGGCTCGCATCAAAAAGTTTTGCGGAAACTCCAGCAAATAAACAGGGCACAATGAATCAACGCCCGGCCAGCCCCTTCCAAATGCCCAAAGCACGCAAGATCATCGCGCCATCCGGTGGCACACCTGACGAAGTTGAGGCAGCTTTCTATGCGGCCCTGCAGTCAGCGGATATTGAAAAGCTGATGGATTGTTGGGCGGATGAGGCTGATATTGTCTGCATCCATCCAGGTGGACCGCGCGTTGTAGGGCCCCGCGCCATTCGGGTGGCTTTTGATGCTATCTTTGGGCATGAGGGTTCCATTCATGTGCAACCCGAAGCCATACACCGCATGAGCTCTGCCACCAGTGCAGTCCATAGCATACTGGAGCGAATCGATGTAATGACGCCTGAGGGGCCAGCCCATGCGTTTGTTTTGGCAACCAATGTGTACCACCATACGCCCCACGGTTGGCGACTGGTAGCGCACCACGCAAGCCCCGGAACACAGGACGAAGTCCAAGAGATCAACCAAGCGCACCAAATCTTGCACTAGGCACTGCCGCAGCAGTGCCCCGAAAGACAGACCATAGCTATGAAGTACGAAGCGCCGCATTGGCTCCCGGGGGGACACCTGCAAACCATTTGGCCTGCACTCTATGCCCGCAGGGCTATTGGAAAACTACCGCAATACAGGAGGGACCGCTGGAACGCACCTGATGGCGATTTCGTCGACGTAGACTGGGCGCTCACGTCGGGCGACCCGCTCTCACCACCCACAACCACACAGGTGGGAAAACGCACAGATCGACCACTGCTTGTGCTGTTCCATGGACTGGAGGGTTCCTCGAGCAGCCACTATGCGCATGCATTTGCAGACTTTGCCAGCCACAACGCCATGTCTTTTGCGGTACCCCACTTTCGCGGATGCAGTGGAGAGGTTAACTTGGCACCGCGTGCCTACCACTCAGGAGACTATGCGGAAATCGACTGGATATTGCGACGCTTTAGGACGCAGCATAGTGGTCCCATCGTGGTCGTGGGAGTCTCGATGGGTGGCAATGCGCTGATGCGCTGGGCCCAAGAAATGGGTGCCGCCGCGGCAGAGGTGGTGTCGGCCGTGGCGGCGGTCTGTTCGCCGATCGATCTCGCGGCCAGCGGCCAGGCCATCGGTCAAGGATTCAACAGGCTGGTTTACACGCGGATGTTCCTTCAAACCATGAAACCCAAGGCCCATGCGAAGCTGGCACAGCACCCTGGGTTGTTTGACCGTGATGCTATGGCTCGCGCAAAAGACCTCTATGAATTTGACAATGTGTACACAGCTCCAGTGCATGGGTATAAAAACACTGATGACTATTGGACGCGGGCATCCGCAAAGCCCCACTTGCACACTATCAAAATTCCCGCGCTGGTAGTCAACGCCCTCAACGATCCGTTTGTTCCTGCCAACAGTTTGCCGGAACACAGGGAAGTCGGATCACACGTTACCTTGTGGCAGCCCGCCCAGGGTGGGCACGTAGGATTTCCTCAAGGCCGCTTTCCAGCGCACTTGCAGGCACTGCCCGATCAAGTTGGCAATTGGTTGCGGCAACATTACGCACCTTCAGCGGCTACTGCCAATGGATGACATCGTCCGCCAAGCCATGGCCAAATGGCCCCATGTACCAGATTGTTTTGGCTGGCTAGGGCTCGATAGCCGTGGGGACTGGTATATGCGGGATGATCAAGCCCAAGCCCTCGGCGCATTCGGCAGCGGACACCCGGGCGCCAAAGGGTCCAAGCTGACGCATGAGAAGCTCCTCGCATTCATTGCGCGCAACTACATGGCAGACGCACAAGGACGCTGGTACTTTCAGAACGGGCCGCAGCGAGTGTACGTAGAACTGGCTACTGCACCTTGGATATGGCGTGTGCAAGCCGACTACACACTCCAATCCCATACGGGGCTGCCAACCCATTGCATCGCATGCCTGATGGATGAGCACGGCTGGCTCTACATGGAAACCCCCATCGGACTGGGCCTGGTTCACACACAAGACGTAGCGCAGGCTGCACAAGCCATGGAATCGGGTTTGTGGACCATCCAATCGGTCGAGCGCAAAGACATTCCGTCGCATTACGGCTACTGTCTGTCTCCCGCTCTTGCCCAGTATGTGCTGCCAAAATAATAGCAACCTACGCTTGATATCCGATGGCTAGCATGCAATTTTGCTAACAACTCTATGGCGGAAACAAAAAAAGCCGGCGCAATGGGCCGGCTTCGTGTCTGGATGTGCTGCGCCTATTTGGCTGCAGCCGCCTTGACAGGTTCTGCAAACTTTGCGCCGCTAGCATTGGCCATGTAAACCACTGCACGGGCAATTTCAAAGTCGTCAAAATCACCGCCGCCTTGCGCACCCATTGCGTTCTTGCCTTTGAGCGCAGAGTTCAACAGTGCATCAAATCCTGTTTTGATACGTGGGCCCCAAGCCGCTGCATCACCAAGCTTGGGCGCACCTGCCGCTCCCGAAGTGTGGCAGGCTGTGCACTGCGCACCAAACACTTGCTCGCCGGTCTTCATTGGACGATTGGCATCGCGAATCTCAACCGTGCCCACCTTCTGGATACGTGCAGCAACCGATTGCTCCAGATCCACAGCACCTGCGAGAGGCTTGTTTGCAGACGTTACAAAGTACACGAGGCCAATGATCACAAAAATAGGCACCACAAAGGAAAACAGGACAGCCCACAACAGTTGCTTGGGAGTCTTGATCGGGCCGGTATGGTCTTCGTCGTGCGCAGAGGCGTTGCTGTGGTTGCTCATGGGATCCTCGAATGGTGTCAGGTGCGGTCGCAGAAAGAACGCGCAATTATAACGGCCAGGGGGTCTGCAGACCGGACCGCAAAGGCTCAAAACGTCAAAGTGACCACGCCCCAAAGCAACGCCAGTGACTACAATGAGCGGCGATACGCCATCAACGAAGGACGCGGCCAACCGTTGGGCGCGGCTTTGTTCACCCAGACTTCCAATATTGTCCCATGCTGACTGCTCGCGGCCTGACTTGCGTGCGTGGCGAACGCCCATTGTTCGCCAACCTGGATCTCGCCGTGGCTGCGGGCGAGTGGTTGCACGTGCGTGGCGAAAACGGCGCTGGCAAAACCAGTCTGCTCAGGATGTTGGCAGGTCTATCGCAGCCCATAGCGGGCGAAATTTTGTGGCACGGTGTGCCTATCAAAGATGAAGATGGCGCCTACCGCAACGAGATGCTCTATTTGGGCCATCTGGGCGGTCTAAAAGAGGACCTCACGGCCCTGGAGAACTTGGCATTTGCCATGAAAATAGATGGCGCATCGTTCACGGAAGCCAAGGCCATGGCCGCGTTGCATCGTATGGGCCTCAGGGGGCGTGAAGACTTGCCGGTCCGCGTGCTGTCGGCGGGGCAAAAGCGCCGTGCCATGTTGTCCCGCCTACTCATCCGAACCGCGAAACTCTGGATATTGGACGAGCCGTTCACCGCACTCGACGCAACGGCTGTCGACCTCTTGGCCCAACTGGTCGAGGAACACGTGGTGGGCGGGGGCATGGCAGTTCTTACCAGTCACCAAACGATGCCTATACCCGGCGCGCAGGTGGTGCAGTTATGAACGCTTTGGGAGCCGTGATTCGTCGTGATTTGTTGATGGTGACGCGCCGCAAGAGCGAGGTTTTGACGGCACTGTTCTTTTTTGTGATCGTCAGTAGCCTTTTCCCGCTGGGCATTGGGCCTGAACCAGTCCTTTTGCGCAAAATTGCACCGGGTGTGTTGTGGGTGGGGGCGCTACTGGCCACCATGCTGGGGTTGCAACGCATGTTCGCTGCCGACTATGCGGATGGCACGCTGGAGCAAATGGCCCTTTCACCAACACCCCTGGTATGGTTGGTTGTGGGCAAAATGATTGCGCACTGGTTGGTCAGCGGATTGCCACTCGTGTTGATTGCGCCATTGCTTGCCATCCAGTTCGACCTGGACGCTGGGGCGTTTGGTGTCTTGATGTTGGCACTGTTGCTGGGCACGCCATTGCTCTCTTTGATAGGGGCCGTTGGAGCGGCGCTAACCCTTGGAATTCGCGGTGGTGGCGCGCTGCTGAGTCTGCTGGTCTTGCCACTGTATGTGCCAGCCCTCATTTTTGGCGCAGGTGCAGTTGAATCCCATCTATCTGGCCTCGGTGCCGGTGGGCACTTGTCACTGCTGGGTGCTCTTTTGATTGTGGTTGCGTTGTTCGCACCGTGGGCAACTACGGCTGCCTTAAGAATTGCATTGGAATAAATAAACCGTCATGAATCATCGATTGATCAACTGGTTCAGATTTGCCAGTCCGAATACCTTCTATCCCTTAGCGGGGAAAATGATTCCGTGGTTTTGGGCGCTTGCTGCATTGTTTGGCGCCGCGGGTTTGTGGATGGGCTTTTTTGTGGCGCCCACTGACGCAACCCAAGGCGAAGGGTATCGCATCATCTTTATTCACGTGCCAGCCTCGTGGATGTCGATGTTCATCTACATGGTGATGGCTGCCTGGGCAGCTGTAGGTCTTTCGCTCAATGCCCGGCTATCGAGCATGATGGCCCAAGCTCTAGCCCCTACGGGCGCACTGATGGCATTCTTGTCCTTATGGACTGGCGCCTTTTGGGGCAAGCCCATGTGGGGCACTTGGTGGGTATGGGATGCCCGGATTACCTCGGAGCTAATCTTGTTTTTCCTGTATTTGGGCTTTATGTCATTGCAAGCTTCGATTGACGACCCGCGACGCGCAGACAAGGCCGGGGCCATTCTTGCGCTGGTGGGCGTCGTCAATGTGCCCATCATCTACTTCTCAGTCAAATGGTGGAATACCTTGCACCAAGGATCTTCGGTGTCGCTTACCAAAGCGCCTTCGATGGCAATGACTATGTTGTGGGGCATGCTGCTCATGGCGCTGTGCCTCTGGATGTATACGGTAGCCATTGCACTGACACGGGTGCGCACCATCATCCTGGAGCGTGAATCACACGCCGACTGGGTCAAGCAATTACCGGAGGTCAACCCATGAATTGGAATTCGGCAGCAGATTTTTTTGCCATGGGCGGCTATGCCCTCTATGTGTGGGGCAGCTTTGGCGTGTGCTTCATTGCGTTTATAGCGGAACCTTTTGCGATCCGCGCGCGTCATATGGCCATTGTCCGTACTTTGCGAAGACAAACGGCAGCCGAAAAACTGGAAATGGAAAACACGTGAAACGCTGGAAAAAACGCGCTGCCATGATTGGTGGTGGATTGGTCGCAGTCGGCATCGCCGCTGCGCTGGTATTGAATGCGCTCAATAGCAATATCGCGCTGTATGTCACGCCAAGTGATGTTGTCGCCGGCAAAGCGCCTAAGACGCAAGCTTTTCGCATTGGTGGCCTTGTGAAAGAGGGATCACTACGCCGCGACAATCTGACAGTGCACTTCGCCATCACAGATTTGGCGCACGACATACCTGTGGCCTATACCGGTATCTTGCCAGACCTTTTTAAAGAAGGAAAAGGTGCGGTCGTGCAGGTCAAGACCAATGCTGGCGGCGAGTACGTGGCAACTGAAGTCCTAGCGAAACACGACGAAAACTACATGCCACCTGAAGCCAAAGACGCCTTGGAAAAAGCCCAGAAGCAGAAAGGCGCTCCTACACCATGAGTTCCATGATTCCTGAATTTGGCCTTTTCACTTTGATTCTTGCCCTATGTGTTGCAGTGGTGCAAGGCGTGTTGCCCATCCTTGGCGCGCAGTATGGACGGCAAGAGTGGATCGCGTTGGCGCGCCCTGCCGCGCAGGTGGTGTTCGCACTCATGCTGGCGTCATTTGCCGCATTGGCATGGAGCTTCTACGTCAACGATTTTTCAGTGCAATATGTAGCGGCGCACTCCAACTCGCAGCTTCCAACACTGTTTCGATTTGGCGCCGTGTGGGGCGGGCATGAAGGTTCTTTGCTGTTGTGGGTGTTCATGCTTTCGGGCTGGACAGTCGCCGTGGCGCAATTTTCCCGCTCGCTGGACGATGCCATGGTGGCCCGCGTCATTGGTGTGCTGGGGCTCGTAACGTCGGGTCTTTTGCTATTTGTATTGTTCACATCCAATCCGTTTGACCGGCTGCTGCCAGCCGCCGAAAACGGACGCGACCTGAATCCCCTGCTGCAAGACCCCGGACTCATTTTTCACCCCCCGATGCTGTACATGGGCTACGTGGGGTTTGCCGTGGCCTTTGCTTTTGCCATTGCTGCACTGTTGTCAGGCAGGCTCGATGCTGCATGGGCACGATGGTCGCGGCCCTGGACAACGGCGGCCTGGATTTTCCTTACGCTCGGTATTGCCTTGGGATCGTGGTGGGCCTACTACGAGCTGGGCTGGGGCGGCTGGTGGTTTTGGGATCCGGTGGAAAACGCATCCTTCATGCCGTGGCTGCTGGGCACGGCACTCTTGCACTCGCTGGCGGTGACCGAGAAGCGCGGAAGCTTCAAGAGCTGGACTGTGCTGTTGGCCATTGGTGCTTTTTCACTTTCGTTGTTGGGAACGTTTCTGGTGCGGTCGGGGGTATTGACTTCGGTGCACGCATTTGCGACCGACCCCCGTCGCGGAGTATTTATCCTGGCCTTACTGCTGGTTGTTGTGGGTTCTTCTTTGGCGCTATTTGCATGGCGGGCACCCAAAGTTGCGCTGGGTGGATCATTTGGTCTGGTGTCGCGCGAGTCGTTGATGTTGGTTGGCAATGTGTTGCTCGTCGTAGCCTGCGGGTCCGTGCTGTTAGGGACCCTGTATCCGCTACTGATCGATGCACTAAAGCTCGGCAAAATCTCCGTAGGGCCACCGTATTTCAACGCTGTATTTGTGCCTGTCATGGCACCCGTACTGTTCCTGTTGGCGGCCGTTCCACTGGCCAAATGGAAAAGCGCGGATGCACGTGATATTGCGCTCAAGATGTGGATTCCTGCCGCGTTGGCAATCTTCACCGGCATATGGGTGCCGTACCTCATGGGTGGCTGGACGGTAATGACGGCGATTGGTGTTGCGCTGGCGGTGTGGATCGCAGTGTCTGGAGTAATTCAGGTCGCGCGCCGCCTCAAGTCAGGCATGCCACCGGCCTCGTTCTGGGGCATGCATTTGGGTCACTTTGGTATCGCCGTATTCGTCTTTGGTGTGACGATGGTTGGTGGATTCCAGGAAGAACAAGACGTGCGCATGGAACCGGGTGACACGGTCGTGGTGGGCGGCCATCAGTTCAAAATGCTCGGCGTCAAAGACGTTCCCGGCCCGAACTACAGTGCAGTGCGCGGTGTGTTTGAAGTGAGCAAGGGTAGCGGTACGCCCAATCTGCTGTATCCCGAAAAGCGCAATTACTTTTCATCCACCATGCCCATGACAGAAGCCGCCATCGACGCTGGATTCACACGCGACGTATACGTGTCACTTGGTGAGCCACTGGAAGGCAAGGCATGGGCCGTTCGTGTTTACTTCAAGCCATTTGTCGACTGGATTTGGGGAGGCTGCGTGCTCATGGCGTTGGGCGGCTTGTTCGCTGTGACGGACCGGCGCTACCGTATGGGGCTCAAAAGCCGCACCACTGCGGGTGGTGAAAAAGGGGTTGCGGCATGAAAGCCAAATCACTCATACCGCTCGCGCTTTTCGCCATTCTGGTGGGCTTCCTTTGGAGGGGCTTGGACCTAGACCCGCGCGAGGTGCCGTCACCATTGGTCAACAAACCCGCGCCCGCATTCAAGCTCACGCAGTTGGAGATGCCAGATCAACATTTCGCCCCAGAAGACCTTAAAGGCAAGGTATGGATTTTGAATGTGTGGGCATCATGGTGTGTGGCTTGTCGGCAGGAGCATCCGGTATTGATGGAGTTCGCTCGTGCGAGGATTGCGCCACTGGTAGGTTTGGACTACAGAGATAACCGCAAAGATGCACTGGGCGTACTTGCGCGCAGCGGCAATCCATATGACCTCACAGCTTTTGATGCCGACGGGCGTGTGGGCATCGACTACGGTGTCTATGGTGTGCCCGAGAGCTATGTCATCGACAAGGCGGGAGTCATTCGGTACAAACATATCGGCCCCATTACGGTTGAGGCACTGCAAAAGACCATCATTCCCCTCATCAACGAATTGAAAAAATCGTGAAATTCATCTGCGCACTATTGCTTTTGTTGGTGGCACATAGCCACGTGGTGGCCAAAGAGGCTGTCGCGTTGGCCGAAGACCCTGTGGTCGAGCAGCGCCTGATCGCCATTTCTGAGGAGTTGCGTTGCTTGGTGTGCCAGAACGAATCACTTGCAGGTTCACGCTCTGACCTTGCCATGGACTTGCGTCGTGAATTGCGCACCCTGATCAAGCAGGGCAAAACAGATGCTGAGATCCGTGATTTCATGGTCAGCCGGTATGGCGATTTTGTGCTGTACCGCCCACCCGTCAAACCGACAACGTGGCTCTTATGGGCCGGCCCATTTGGACTGATGGTGGTGGGAGTGGGTGCATTGCTCGTGTATTTGCGGCGCCGCAATGCTGAGATTGACTCAGCGGGATTGACCGATGAAGAGCAAAAGCGCGTCGACGTTTTGCTCCAGGAAGGTAGAAAATGATTGGATTTTGGGTTTCAGCAGGCGCAGCCTTGGCCTTGGTTTTGGTCTTGTTGTTCCGCCCTTTTTGGCTCAAACGCACAGGCTCCAACATATCGCGACGCCAGCTCAATACCGACATCTTTCGCGATCAAATGGCCCGATTGGAGAGTGATCGCGCAGAAGACATGATTTCGCAAGCCGATTACGAACAGGCTCGTGCAGAGCTGCAGCGCCGGGTGATTGCGGACACCACGGAAGCAGACGACTCGGCAGCGATTCGTGCACCGAAGAAGACCATGTTTGCCGTTGGAACATTACTGCCGCTCGCGGCCATTGGGCTGTATCTAGTGCTTGGCAGCCCGGCAACGCTGGTGCCCAATGGGCCTCAGCAGGCCGCTACAGCACAGGATATGGAACGCTTGGTAGCAGGACTCGCCCAAAGGCTTGAAAAAGAACCAGACAACCTGCAAGGCTGGGCCATGCTGGCGCGGTCTTACAAAATGCTGGGGCGCAATATGGAAGCGGAATTGGCCTTCGTCCGCGCCGGTTCGTTTCTGGATGACGATGCACAACTCCTTGCCATCTATGCAGATCTCGCCGCAACCAATGCGAATGGCAACTTTGCAGGCAAGCCAACGCAACTATTGCAAAAGGCACTGCAAGTCGATCCACAAAACACTATGGCACTGTGGCTGTCGGGAACGGCAGATTTTCGTGCAGGGCGATTTGCGTCTGCACTGCGCACCTGGGAACGCTTGACGACACAGGTGGACCCCGAGTCGGATGACGCACGCATGTTGCGCGAAGCAATGGACGCGGCTTCTGCTGCACTCGGCAATTCTGCCCCCAGTGTAAAGCCAGCCAATGGGCGCGCCGTGGAGAGCACATCGGCCAAGGCGGATGCGGCGCCGACAAAGGCCAGTGCTGCTGCCAGCGTAAGTGGTCAAGTTTATTTGGATGCGGCGTTGAAATCGAGAGTCGCTCCGGGTGACACCGTTATGGTGATTGCACGGGTGCCCGGTACCCGAATGCCAGTCGCCGTGCTGCGCGTGCCAGCGTCTGGTCTACCGGTGAAATTCACATTGGACGACTCCCTGTCCATGAGCCCGCAAGCCAAGATATCCGCAGCCACCGAGGTCGATATCGAAGCACGCGTCTCCAAATCGGGAATGGCCATGCCAGAACCTGGTGACCTGATGTCATCGGTGCAAACGGTCAAAGTGGGTGCCACTGGCATTACATTGAAAGTTGACAAAGTGCGCCCCTGAGTTGCGCTGTCGGTGCATCACTCGTTTACCTATGCGCAAATACCGTGGTGCCGTAGCGGCCCTGTTGTTGGTCTGCAGCGTGGTGCACGCAAGTGCTGGAACACCGGGCGAGGTTGACGTTGGCGCGGTTCTGCGCGATGTCCGCATGCAAGGACTGGCAGGCAAGCCCTCACAAAAGTTATCTGACTTTCGTGGCAAGCCCTTGGTGATAACGGTCTGGGCCAGCTGGTGTGGCCCTTGCCAGCAAGAAATGGGATCATTGCAGAGACTGGCAAGTCGCTACGGTGGGCGTCAGTTCAACGTGATTGGTGTCTCGACCGACGATTACCCAGATCGCGCCAATGGCTTTCTGAGAGCCTACAAAATTCAATTCAGCAACTTTATCGATCAAGGCCTGGTGTTGGAGAACATGTTGGGCGCCAATCGTCTGCCATTGACCTTGCTGATCGACTCGCGTGGCATGGTGATGGACAAGCACTATGGCGCGAAAGAGTGGGACGGCCCAGAAGCATTGACCTTGATTTCCAAAACCTTTCAGGTCAAGCTCTAGCTTTTGCCATCAAGGGATGTGCGAAAATACCCGCTGATGACTTATGCAGCCGTGCGGCTGTAGCTCAGTGGATAGAGTATTGGCCTCCGAAGCCAAGGGTCGTGGGTTCGATCCCCGCCAGCCGCACCAAAATGGCCCCGCATGAACAGGAGCGACTTCGGGGATCGCTGAACTCAGAACGAAAAGGGAAGCGTCAGCTTCCATGGAAACGCAGCCTCCCAAGGCCAAATCAGCCGATAAGGGCTCCATTCGTTGATGGCGTAGGCCGTCGCAGCACTGACCAGCAAGGTCAAAAATACCCACAACATGAGCCTTGTCCAGCGTAACTTGGGGCGCGGCGGTTCTTTTTCGGCTGCTTGATTGGGCTCAGTGTGCAATGCGCTGGCGCAAGGCGTTGACAAACCCAGCGGTGTCGGCTCTTGGGGGTGTGGCAAGGTGTCGGGTCTTTCTTGTTCGGCGGCACCGTGCGCGGTCCTGGATGAGCTGACAACAGGGGTCACTTTGTTTCCACCAGGCCATTGCAATTGCACAACATTGCTGTTGGCCTGGATGTCGGATTCCGAGAACGCAAGACTTTCCCAGTCGGTGCTCAGCAATCGGGCAACACGTTTGGCGGCTTGTTCGCGCAAGGATGCGGAATAAAAACAGGTGCTCAAACCCTTCTCGATTTCATAGAGCTGAGCCAAGGAAATGCAAGCGCGTGTGGCCAACTCGGAAGGGTCCAGACTGGCATTCAGTCGCAGCTGGCGCAGGACTCTGCCTTTGGGGTCGGTTGTGGTCTCGCTGCCTGGTCCCAGATGAGCCAGTGATGCGCGGTTGGCCCTGAGCAATGACTCGTTTCGACCCGGGCGTGAGGGGCTGCGTGCCAAGGAGGATGTCTTGGTGAAAGGGGTGAAATTCAGGTCTTGCATGAAGCCACCACGCCTGTCAGATAAGCATGCAACCAAACAGAAGACAAAGGCCCCGGAACCAGCTGGATTGAAGATGATCCACCAAAGGGAATGGAAGAGGTCAAGCCTTTTTCTTGCGTGATCAGTACAACGGACAATGGGGCGTGTCCGCGTTTGTTGAAGTTCTCAAGGGCCTGCAAGGTCTTCTCCTGCAAGGCGCGAGGCATCGACATGTCCACCACGATCATGTCGGGTCGTTTGTTTGACAGGTCCAGCAATGCCTCGGTCACCGACTCAAAGAAATTCACATCGATCGGTATTCCCCACTGCTGAAATTCCTTCATGAAACCAGCCATCAAGCCAGGGGTTTCAATGACCACGGTGACGCGTGGTCTGGCAGAGGACTTGTTGTGACGATTCACCGCGTGGCGTGAAACGTTTTGGTAGTCCATGATGGAGTCCAGCGAGATCCGACGATGGCCGCCGCGTGTTTTCCAACCTTTGAGTTCGCCTTGATCGACCAGCGTCTGAACCAGTGTGGTGGACAAACCCAACATGCGCGCGGCCTCGGCCGTGCTGAGGAACTGCGGGGTGTGCGGCTCAGCTTTTGTATTGATCAGCAATGGGGTGTCCAAGGCTGGATAAATATCGTCAATGATGAGAGTGTGTTCATCGCCCATGGTGTAGCTCCTGCAGTGTGAGTCTGGTTCATCGCTCGCGCAACGCCTGTGAGACGTTTTGCAAAGGACGGAAGATGTATTCGAGAACAGTTTTTTGGCCAGTTCTGATTTCGACGGACGCGGTCATGCCTGGCGTCGGTGTCAGGCGCAGACCGTTGCGCAAATCAGAGCTGGGTTTGACCCGAATGAGGATGCGGTAAAGACCTTCTTCAAGCTCGACCGGGTTGCCTGGTTTGCGCTGCTTTTCGTCGCGCAAAGTGTCTGGACTCAAGTGCTCCAGCACGCCGTGCAGAAACACGGCATCGAATGATTCGTCCGGA
>CAYXWW010000077.1:12964-13465 GCA_964468905.1 uncultured Rhodoferax sp.
AGACCGCCGTATTTGTTGAAATCGTAGGCGGTCAGTTTCACCACAGCGGGTTGTCCGACTTTCAAGAATGCGACCTCCGAAGGCTTGACATAAGCCTCCACCAGCATTTCGTCTTCGGTCGGCACGATCTCCAAAATGGACTGACCGGCCTGTACAACGCCACCCACGGTGGTGATCTGGACATTTTTGACCACCCCTTTCATGGGTGATCGGATGGTGGTCCGGCGAAACGCGTCCTCGCGTGCCGTGGCACTTTCCTTGGTTTGCGATAACTCCGAGGACACGCGGACCAATTCGTTGTTGGCATCGGTCAGGTAACGGTTTTGACGTTCGGCCCTTTGCCCCATCAATTCGGACTGTTGCCGTTTCAGTCGCAGCAACTCCACCTCGGACATGACGCCTTGTTTGACCATGGGCTCCGTGATGGTGAGCTCGCGTGTGACAGAGGCCAATGAAGCATCCACCGCTCTCAAGGACTCTGACAAAGCCAGTTTACGGGCG
>CAYXWW010000077.1:13475-13926 GCA_964468905.1 uncultured Rhodoferax sp.
TTCAGACTTCAATTCGTCCGGGAAGACCAAGGCGGTTCCATAGGCTTCGGCTTTCAGTCGGGCTGCGAGCGCCAGCAGTGCCAAATATTTTTCCTGTGCTTCGCGGTACACGGCCCCTGACCGGGCATCGTCAATGCGCAGCAGAATCTGATCCTTCTCCACCACACTGCCTTCGCGCACATACAACTCGCTCATCACACCCGAGTCCAGGCTTTGGATGACCTGTTCGCGGCTGGATGGAATCACCTTGCCTTGACCCCGTGTGATTTCATCAAGTTCAAAGAAAGATGCCCATCCCAGTCCCAAGGCCAGCGTGAGGGCCGTGGCCCAGATCAAGGTTTTACTGGCTTGCCTTTCGTCGTCTTCGACCGTGCGCATGCCGAAACCGCGGGTTAATCGTTTGGCATTGCTCATGCTGCTGCACCTTGACCTTTGTTGGCGTTGACATCAA
>CAYXWW010000077.1:13936-15843 GCA_964468905.1 uncultured Rhodoferax sp.
CCACGCACTGGCCTGAATCGATCACGGCGATCAGGTCCACCCATTCCAGAAGCTGGGGGCGGTGTGTGGACAACAGCAGGGTGCGACCGCGCAACCAATCCCGCAGGGTGTGGATGACACGGGCCTCGGTGTTCTGGTCCATGTTCGCAGTGGGCTCGTCCATGTAGACCAGCTGGGGGTTGCGCAGCATCATGCGCGCGATGGACAGCAACTGCCGTTGACCTCCCGACAAGCCTCCGCCTGCTTCGGTGATGGGCATGTCCAGACCCAAGGGGTGATGGGCGATGATGTCGTGAATGTTCAAGGCTTTGAGGACTTCGATAATTTTTGTGTCGCTGATCCAGCTGTCGGCGAGCACCAGGTTTTCACGAACAGTGCCCATGAACAGTTGCGGGTCCTGACCGACATAGCCGATGCGGCTGCGCATTTCGGTCGGCTCGATTTGCTGCATGTCCACGCCGTCAAGACGCACGCTGCCGGCCAGCGGGGCATAGAGTCCCGCCATGAGGCGCAGCAGCGTGCTTTTGCCGCTGCCCACCCGACCCAGCATGGCCACCTTTTGCCCGGGGGCAATCGACATGGACAGGTTTTTGATGACGGGGATCTTGTGCTGTCCGGGGTAGGCAAACTCCAGCCCCTCGGCTTGAAGGCCGCCGTGGATCGACTCCGGCACCAGGTAATTGCGGCCATGGGTGCGATCGCGTGGGCGTTTCATCAGACCATCGAGTGTTTCCAGCGACGAACTCGCTTGCTGGTAACGAGAAGCCAGAGACATGACGCTGGCCAGTGGCGAGATGGCACGCCCCGACAAAATGACCGAAGCGATGAGACCGCCGAGGGTCAACTGGTTGGCGTGAATCAGGTAAACCCCTCCCACTACCATGGCGACCGTGATGAACTGTTGCAAGGCCGTGGTGAAGCCCATGATCCAGTTGGTCAGGCTGCGCATGCGTTTGTAGGAGTCGGAGCCGGCCAGGTTGGCGACTTCCCAGCGGCGCTGCAAGTAACTCTCGGCGTTGTGGGCCTTGAGCAACTCCAGATTCAGCACAGACTCGACCAGCACGCTTTGCTTGTCTCCGGACTCTTTCATGTTGGCCCGCATGGCGTTCATCAAAGGTTTTTGCGACGCCAGGCCAATGAAAATCAGCAAAGGAACGGCCAAAGCGGGGATCCAGACCAGGTGACCACCCACCATGGCGATCAAAGCCAGGAACATGAACACAAACGGCATGTCCGCCAGCACCACCAGTGAAGCCGATGAGAAGAAGTCGCGCAAGGATTCAAAGTCGCGCATGGAGCTGGCGAAGATGCCCACCGATTGCGGGCGGTGTTCCAGCCGGATGGCCATGATTTCCCGCAACAAGGTGGCGTTGATGGCCAGATCGGCTTTTTTGCCACCGAGGTCCACCAGGCGGGCTTTGAGCCAGCGCATGATGAACTCCATCACGATGGCCACAGATGTGCCAATGGCCAAGGTCCACAGCGAGGCATAGGCCTGCGTGGGCACGACGCGGTCGTACACGTTCATCGTGAAAAACACACTCGCCAAAGTCAACACGTTGGCCACCACGGTGGCCACCATCGACTCTAAATAAAACTGACGGAAGCGCCACAGCGTGCCCCAGAACCAGCTGAACGCTGCGCCCTCCATGGGCGCTAAGGTTTGGTCATTGCGCTTGGGCGGCAGCTTGACAATCAGCACCTCATCGCGCGCCAAACCCTGCAGCTGCTCGAGTGATACGTAGTCATCTAGCTCGCCCGTTTCGGCCCACCACACCACGGCGTAGCCGCTTTTGACTTCGCGCAACACGCACGCGCGGCCATCCACCAGCGACACCAACACGGGCATCACATAGCTTGGCACTTCAGACCGCTTTTTGCGCGACCAACCCGCCAGCAACCCGTGC
>CAYXWW010000078.1:0-1523 GCA_964468905.1 uncultured Rhodoferax sp.
TCACATCGGCGCCGCGGCCAATGAAGATCTGCTTCAACACAGGTTCTTTTTCGCGCACGGTGGGCGACATGGGCATGTCACGGTTGACGGGCACATCGCGCCATCCCAGGAGGACCTGCCCTTCTGCCTTGATGGCGCGCTCCATCTCCTGCTCACAGGCCAAACGGGATGCATGCTCCTTGGGTAGGAACACCATGCCCACGCCGTATTCACCGGGTGGCGGTAAGGTGACGCCAATGGAGCCATCAGGCGCTTCGCCAGCACGCGCCATTTCCTCGCGATACAGTGCATCAGGGATTTGAATCAAGATGCCCGCGCCATCTCCCATGAGCTTGTCTGCACCCACCGCACCCCGATGGTCCAGGTTTTCCAGAATCTTCAGCGCGTTCTTGACGATGTCGTGGGACTTGGTGCCCTTGATATGCGCGACAAAGCCGACGCCACACGCGTCATGTTCGTGTTCCTTGGAATACAAACCGTTGTTCTGAAGATGTTGGATTTCGGCTGCCGTGGTCATGGCATTCTCCTGAGTATTTGCAATGGACATGAAGAATACTGCAATGCAACAAGAATGCCAAGTGAAATAAATGGGGTCAGATTCCAATTACTTACCGCACACATTCGATTCATAAGAATCGGGGACAAATCAAAAATGATAGCAAATAGTCCAGCAATTACGAGGGCTAGAGGTGAATTTTATCGATGGTGGCTAAGCTAGTAGTCAAGGCCTCACCCAGTTCTTACGCGCCAGATGCATGACCAACTTTTGCAGATTTTTTACAAATGGTGCCAGCGCAAGGTCCGTCTAGCCAGGGGAAGATCGGTTTCTGCCTGCAACTGCCCCGCACTGATGCCCGTTTGCACCATTTCGGTATACGCGGCCTACCGCCCTCGCATCGTCAAATGCCAAATCGCTATTCCATCAACCACGCGTTTGCGAACGATTCCTGGGCCGCCGGAAAATATTCAATCTGAAACGGCACCATGCTGTTGAACAAAAATAACAAGGCACTATCCCGCCAGCGCAGGTCACCGACGACAGCCATGCGAATGATGTGCTGCTTGATCGAGTGGTCTACATCAATATCATCCCAGCGCACCAGACCCTGCATGCCCTGTAAGCCGCTGTCCAGGTGAATCATGATCAGACACTTGCCATGCGCTTGCATCAGGTCATGGATCTTGTATTTGCTGGCATCAACCTCGGCCCGAAGCATTACCCCAGTAACGCGCACATCGACGCGGTTGGGGGACGTGAATTCAATTTGAATGGACATAAATGGCATCGATGATACGACCGCAGCCCGGTCGCTTTGTTGAGGTCAGCTGTGATTGGCTCATCCAACGACCAAAGTGAAAGCGTCTTTCACTTACTGGCTGCCAGCGGTCGGCCCGCCGCGCTTTTGGACACCCTGCGCGGCGTCAATTTCTGCAGGCCTTGCACAAAATCCGGCTCGCCCAGAGCCCATCCACGCAGGGCAGAGTCGGTCAAGGCCTGTTGCTGCCCCGCACTGATGCCCACT
>CAYXWW010000078.1:1533-15812 GCA_964468905.1 uncultured Rhodoferax sp.
CGGCAGCAGCCGGCGCGTGGTGCCCTGCTGGAGCGCGCTCACAAAGTCCTCGGAGCCCAGCGCCCAGCCCGACAGTGCGCTGCGGGTGAGTTCGTCGCGCTGGGGGTTGGCCAACCCCGTCCGCACCAGCTCGGCATAGGCGGCCTCGCGGGCAAACGGTGTATTGCCAATGGCCCAAACCAGAGGGTGTGGGGTAATCAGCTTATCGTTAGCCACCCCGACGTAATGCGCATGACTGGACCACGGATAGTCCCGCGCGTGGCCCACCATGCCGGCGCGGACAGGATTCAAATCCACGTAGGCCATGCACGCCAAAAGATAGCGCTCGGACTGAATGAGTGTGGATTTGTAGCGCCCTTCCCACAGGGTGCCACTGCGTTTCTGCGTGTCGTTGAAATAGCGCACATACCGCCTTCCCACCGCTTGCATCATCAGTGGCAACCCATCGACCGTTTGAGGCGTGGCCAGGAGGTGAAAGTGGTTATCCATCAACACATAGGCATGTACTGCAACACCGTAACGGCGGGCACTTTCCTCCAGCAAATTCAACATCATTTGCCGGTCTGCTACCGATGCAAAAATGGCCTGTCGATTGTTGCCACGTTGAATAACGTGGTGTACATATCCGGGCAACGTCAGGCGTGAAAGGCGAGCCATGGGGCTATGTTGAATGTTCTAACGGATCGAGTTACGCCACTGGCGCTGCGTCCGCGCGTTGTCCCAGTTGATCGGGCAGTGCAAATCGGGTTGCCAAAAGATCCGTCAATCCGAATTCATGCAACAACGATTCCAGCCGCTGTGCCGCGGCGCGATGGCTCTTGCCGGTGTAGCGTGCAATGATGAGTTCATTCTTCATACTGTGCTCCCAGCCAACCAGTTCAGTTACGGTGACTTGATAGCCACAGGCCTCCAAGTAGAGGCACCGCAACACGTTGGTGATTTGACTACCCATTTCCCGGGTATGCAGGGGGTGACGCCACAGCTCCGCCAACGGCGTGCGACGCAATGACATAGCTTTGTTGGCGTTCAATGCTCTGGCAATCTCAGCCTGGCAGCAAGGCACCAAGACGAGGTATCGCGCCTGCTTGTGCAAAGCAAAGGCAATGGCATCATCCGTGGCCGTGTCACATGCATGCAAGGCCGTAACCATATCGATGCGATCCGGTAGCGCATCGGAGGCTGTGGACTCTGCCACACTCAAATTCAAAAACGACATGCGGGAAAACGCCAAACGTGCTGCCAATTCGCGGGACTTCTGCACGAGCTCCGCTCGCGTTTCGATTCCGTAGATCCTGCCACCGCTCAAATTCTTGAAAAACAAGTCGTAAATGATGAAGCCCAGATACGACTTCCCTGCACCATGGTCTGCCAACGTGGCAGATACACCGCCGCCGGGTAGCTCCAACAACAATTTTTCAATGAATTGGTACAGGTGGTAAACCTGTTTGAGCTTCCGACGTGAATCCTGATTGAGCTTGCCGTCTCGCGTCAAAATGTGCAGCTCTTTGAGCAGTTCAATGCTCTGGCCTGGTCGTATTTCTTCTGCCAACAGGGGCACGCTGGGTGTTTGCCCTCCCCGTGGATTGAGATTTGATTTTGATGACGACGATGGCTTTTTCATGCAGTGAGTTTGCCACGATCCGCCCGCGCTCCGACGCCCAGAGCTTCCCAGCCCGCAGTCCCAAGTTGTTCCATGGTGCGCATATTGGTTTCAAATATTGCCGAAGCATGCGGAAACGCTTTTACAGCCCGGTCCACACTCGCTTCGCGCAACAGGTGCAATGTGGGATAGGGCGAGCGATTGGTACAGTTGGTAATCGCGTCTGCTGTTGCGTCGGCAAACTGATACCGGGGATGCAGGCTGGCAATTTGAATGACGCCCTCTAGTGCGCGTCGGGCCAATAGGCGGTTTGCCTGCGCTAGAAAGTCATTGAAGACCAAAAACTCATCAAGCGCATCTGGCGCTATAAAAAGTGTAGTGTCACGCACGGTGTGGTCGAGGGCTAGCAGCCCATCAAGCTCTTGCTCCAGGTCGCCGAGCAAATCCTTGAATCCCACGGATCGGGTTACCGCAAAGTGAATTTGGCCTTTGACCGCAACCGACTTGGCAAATGGACATAGGTTCAACGCAATGACTGCGCGCTCTAGCCAGCGAGACGTATCGGCGATCACCTCTGCATCCGTGGCCGTCAAAATGTCGGTCATAGAAACCGATTCGGTTGCGCCACGATAAGCTTGGCCAGCTCATCCAGCAGCGCGTATTGGATCTTGACGGCTGGCCAGGTGGTTGTCACCACACCAAATCCATCCACATTGGCTAGCCTGAAGGCCAACAAGCCGTTGTCGTGGTCGGCGGTCATCGTGACGTTGCCGCGTGCCTTGGTGGTGTATTCAAACAGGATTTCCTGCAAGGTATTCTTTTCTGGATGCCGCACTTCTTTGCGCTCGTATTCAACATGACCATACGTCAGCTTTTGTTGCACTTGGTCCATGCCAATGGGAAAGTTGAAGCCAATAACGCGTGGGACAGGCTGTCCGTCCTGGGGAACAATATCCCAACCCATTGCAATGAAATCGAAAACTTCTTTGTCACGCAGCTTCTTCTTACGGAAATCTGCGTGGAATCCCGTCAGCTTCATGGGCGGCCAGGTGTTATTGCGATCGAGCGCAAAGACTGGACCAACGGGTGAAATGACCGTCAGTTGCCCGGCCAATTCTTGAAGGTACTTCCAGACTACATGACAGACGCGCTCGGTCTCCGCGGTGTTGGCCTCCCAGTTTTGCACCACCGCAGATTTCTCGCTTTGCAGTGCACTGGCTTTCAACTTCAATTCGTTGAGAAAACTCACTCATCCTCCGGGATCGATTTTTGTCTAGTGAGATTTTACCGAGCAGCCTTGTTCCAAGCGCAGGTTTAACCCAATAGCTGCTTGCCGGTCAACCGTAAGTGCTCGCGCGCAGCATACCGGTCGGTCATGCCGGCGATGTAGTCTGCGACGGATCGAAAGCTCGACTCGCCTGCCTGCGCAGTGGCGTTCAATACACCGTTGTGCTCCGTGCGCGTTGCATGCAACTCATCCGGAGAGGTCGTATACGCAGCAAACAGTTCGCGCACGATTTGCTGCGCCAACACCGTAGTTTGCATGACTTGGGGGTGGCGATAGAGATTGCGATGGAGAAACTGCTTGAGCCGTGTGGACTGCTGGCGCATGCCATCACTAAAAGACAGAAGTCGGCCCATTGCACGCACCTCCGCGACACTGTGTGGTGACGCTTTTCTCAGCGCATCGCTGCTGACTTCCACGACATCATAGACTTGGGCACTGAGCATCCTGCGAATGGTTTCAAACAGCAAGCGCCTATGCCCTTCTCTTTCAGCCAACGCAGGATGGTCTGTCAGTGCCTGTTGATAGTAGATTTCAAACAAGGGAACTTCACGCAACTGCTGCATCGTGATCAGCCCCGACCGCACGCCGTCATCGATATCATGGGCGTTGTAGGCTATCTCGTCAGCCAGGTTGCACAGCTGTGCCTCCAGACTGGGCTGCGTACGGTCCAAGAACCGACGCGCAACGCCTTGGGGTTCTATTGACTCCAAGTCTTGTGCATGCTTGGTACTGCAGTGTTTGAGTATGCCTTCCCGAGTTTCAAAGCTAAGGTTGATGCCGTCAAATTGTGCGTAGCATTCTTCGAGTTGATCCACGACCCGCAGACTTTGCAGATTGTGTTCAAAGCCTCCATGCGCTTGCATGCAGTCATTGAGTGCGTCTTGCCCGGCATGTCCAAACGGTGTGTGACCGAGATCATGGGCCAAAGCGATGGCTTCAACCAGGTCCTCATTCAAACGTAGCGATCGGGCGATGGATCGCCCCAATTGCGCCACTTCTAGCGAATGGGTCAGTCGCGTGCGGAACAGGTCGCCTTCGTGATTGAGAAAGACCTGCGTCTTGTAGACCAACCGCCGAAACGCGGTTGAATGAACAATGCGGTCTTTGTCGCGCTGGTATACCGTGCGGGTCGGTGCATCTGGCTCTGCAAATCTCCGACCGCGTGTATCTACCGGGTTACAGGCAAATGGAGCGAGATTCATGTAGGAGAAGTTGTACCGAGTCGGTAACAGCCATAGCGTGCGATGCACCCTTGCTTTTGCTTAAGCACAGCTCGCATCTATGACTTGACGCACAACGGCATCCGGGGCCGGGCGCAATATTGCGTGCGATGGGCCATCGATGAGAATAAACCGAGTCTCACCAGCATCTGCCTTTTTGTCAACGCGCATCAGCTCCATATAGCGCCCCGCGTTGTCGTTGCTATCCAGCCGAGGAGCGATCGTTGGTAATCCCGCCCGTTGCACCAATAGGCGCAACCGATGTACAAACGCTTCATCGACAAGTCCCAAAGCCTTTGATAGCTCTGCTGCCATCACCATGCCGCACCCAACAGCCTCACCGTGCAACCACTTGCCGTAGCCCATGCCAGCCTCTATGGCATGACCAAAGGTGTGCCCAAAATTCAGGATTGCCCGCACTCCGGACTCACGTTCGTCTTGGCTCACGACCCATGCCTTGATTTCGCAGCTTTTTTGAACAGCATGGGCCAAGGCCTGTGGTTCGCGTGCCAGCAAGCGGTCCAAGTTTGCTTCAATCCACTCCAAGAATTCCAGGTCCGCAATGGGGCCGTATTTGATGACCTCTGCCAATCCAGCACTGAGCTCACGCTGAGGAAGTGTATTGAGTGTTTCTAGATCGCAAACAACGAGTTGTGGCTGATGGAAGGCACCGATCATGTTTTTGCCTTGTGGATGGTTGATTCCCGTCTTACCACCGACGGATGAATCAACTTGCGACAGCAAGGTGGTGGGGATCTGAACAAACGGAACGCCACGCATGTAGCTCGCTGCCGCAAAGCCAGTCATATCGCCAACCACTCCCCCACCGAGAGCAAACAATACGGTCTTACGGTCGCACGCAAGCGTCAAAAGACTGTCAAATATTTGATTCAGCGTCTCCCACGTCTTGAATTCTTCTCCGTCTGGCAGAGTGACAACGTGTACTGACTTGAAGCGGGTTTCGAGGCTAGTTGTAAGACGTTCAGCATACAAGGGGCCAACTGTCGTATTGGTCACAATCAGCGCTGTTTCGCCAGATGGGAGGGTGTCGAATGTTTTGGGGTCACGCAAACTATTTGGTGCGATCAAAATGTCGTAGCTGCGATCGCCCAAGTCGATCGTAACGCTGGGGGTAGTACTCGTTGCTTGCATAGTCCAGTAGTTTAGAGGATCGGCAGTGTTGAACCACTAGAGACATCCTATGGACACAATTTGCACGGATCCACGATTCGAGGCTGTTTAGCCCTTCGCAATGTCGCCGTTTAGTTCCAAGTGCATCACGATCATATTGACCAAAGCGGCGACTGACGGACGGCCCGTATCGAGCACAAAGTGCGCAATTTCCCGATAAAGGGGATCACGTTGCGCGTATTGCTCACGCAGACGGCCCAAAGGATCAGCAACTTGGAGCAAGGGCCGATTGACATCGTGCCTAAGACGACGAAACACCTCTTCTGGCGTGGAGTTGAGGTAGACAACTTGCCCACGCTCTCTCAGACGCTGACGCGTTGCGGCGCGAAGCACGGCACCTCCGCCCGTTGATATCACTGCTTCAGGGATGTGTGTCAGCTCGTCCAAGACAAACTCTTCTGTATCACGAAAAGCCGCCTCGCCATCGCGCTCAAAGGCTACCCGAATAGGGCACCCCAAGCGCCCTTCTATGACTTGGTCAGAGTCATAAAAAGGGAGTTGCAGGCGGCGCGCAAGTTGGCGCCCAATCGTTGATTTTCCGGAGCCTGGTAGGCCAACAAGAGCTATCAATGACATTCATTGGAAATGCTGTAACGACTCAGGTTCCGCCGCAAAAGTCCTAACAGCCAGCCTTACCATTTGTGTCTTTAACCGTGATCGTACTGGTCCCAGTTTTTCCTTTAGCATCAATTACGGTGATGGTTATGGTGCGATCACCGCCCGCCGCAGGGACCGCAGGAACCGTAATTACCCCCCCAACCACAGTGGCCGCAACCGCAGCGACAACTGTTTCAGAACAAGTGTTTCCTCCAGCCAACCTCACTGCGTAGCCCGTTCCATCTGCATTCTTAACTGGACTGACTGGATTGAGTAACCCGGTATTGGTCGTAAAAACCTGTATGCCGCCTGTGACCGATGCACCATAAACCATTAGTGTGATATCTGGAGTCGTGCCACTCTCGGGTAAGGTTAATGCATTGGGCTGAACACGCAAAACATCTTGCCCAGCTGAAAGAGTTAACCTCATATCAACTGACTGGTTGTTAGCGTCAATAACGGTCACACTCGCAGCGGACACTACTTGCCCCCCGACTACTTCAAGAATATTCCCATCCAAAATTCGCGCATTAATACCGGCTTCATCAATCGACACTTGCACACGGTAGGGTCGCGTACCGCCGGTGACAATGCCGCGCAATTTGTCACCAATAAATGCTGTTATTGCCGTAGGATTAACTGCAAGCGGGATCGTGCCGGCCGTCACCGATGTCGTTAACACTGCCCCGGCCTGATCGCGAATCGTAATAGTCGACGATTCAGTACCAATTTCTACCCCGGTAATGGTCATTTGATTGCCATTGATCGACACCGTTGCAACCGATGGAAATGAACTTGTCGCAACGTAGGGTCCCGTACCTCCACCCAACGTGAATGTTTGTGCATAAGCTGCACCCGGTGTTATGGTGAGAGCTGCTGGCGCAGTCATGAAAAATGCCGTACTAGACCCTGAGGTCAGCGCGATGTCAAATTTTGCGCCCTTTGCATCTGTCACCGTCATTGTCGCTTTACCCGGAACCACTGCGCCAACAGCAACCACATCCTCACCAATAAACCAGCCTGACGCCACCGCAGGATCTGTACTAAATACAGAATATGGTTTGACACCTCCCCTAACTGCGAACGACTGCCATAATCCCGTTTGCAGTGTCAATGTAGCAGGTGCCACAACGGAGAACGTAGAGACGGATCCTGAACTCAATCCAGGTGAGCCCCCCCCACCGCCACACGCAGAAATTAATACCGCAGCAAAAAGTGTTGTCAGAAGTGATAAAAGGCGCATGATTTACTCTTAGGTTATCGTGATAGTTGATTTATCGTGTCACACCGCGATCTGAGATCACTTTTGGGGTAATGAAGACCAACAATTCCTGCTTGCTCGTAGATTTGACTTTGCTCTTAAAGAGGTTTCCCAGAAATGGCACGTCGCCAAGTACAGGAACACGGGTCTCATCCTCCTTTGTGGTTTCACCATATATTCCGCCAATCACAACAGTGCCACCATTCTCGACCAGAACCGAGGTTTTGATATGCTTTGTATCAATTGCAAATCCTGCAGTAGTCAGCCGTCCAACTGTATCTTTAGTCACGTCGAGGTCCAAAATCAAACTTCCCTCAGGCGTGATGTACGGTAAAACTTCCAGTTTTAGATTGGCCTTTCTAAAAGCAATGGATGTC
Source organism: uncultured Rhodoferax sp. (assembly GCA_964468905.1). Lineage (GTDB taxonomy): Bacteria > Pseudomonadota > Gammaproteobacteria > Burkholderiales > Burkholderiaceae_C > Allorhodoferax. Next base: position 9,068 of record CAYXWW010000078.1, read on the forward strand.
GCCCCACTCGCGGACGCAACTTGGTATGGCAACTCTTCACCCTGTTCAATTAGCGCCTTGGTCTTGTCAGCAGTTACAACGCGCGGGCTCGAGATCACTTTACCTTTTCCATCGGCCTCAAGTGCAGAAATTTCGAGATTCAAGAAACGATTTGCGCTCGCATTAAATATTGAAACTGCAAACGCTGCTGGGGATGCTAGCGAAGGGTAGTTTACGACGGCCGGCATGGTAAAGAATTGCCCCGAAGTATCTGTAGCGCCACCTGCTCCACTCGTAGCAACTGCATTTCCATAGTTTGTTCCAAATGCAGCTCGGGTATCACCATTAAGTTGGTAACCGCCATCGCCACCTTTGTTTGCGCGAATGTCTGAGCTACCGAGCTTTACACCCAATGATTTGCCGAAAGTGTCGGTCGCCTCGACAATGCGTGCCTCGATCAATACTTGCCGAATAGGAATATCGAGTTTTGATATCAGTTGTTGAACCTGTTCCAGTTTGCTTGGAATATCGGTCACAAATAGTTGATTGGTTCGTCGTTCAGCGATGACGCTTCCGCGCGGACTCAGAATTCGTGCCGAACCCTTTTCACCGCCGCCATCAGCCTTCAAATGAGCAGCAACTTCAGACGCAACTGCATAGCTGAGATTGAACGACTGCGTCCGCAGAGCCTCTAATCCTTCAACCGCAACTGCAGATTCCAGATCCAATTTTTCTTTAGCGGCAACCTCATCCTTAGGGGCGACCCACAAGACGTTTCCGCTCTTGCGAAGCGCCAACCCCTTCGCTTGCAAAATGATGTCCAACGCCTGATCCCAAGGCACATCTTGCAACCGCAGCGTTACTGAACCATTCACGGAGTCTGAGGTAACAATGTTGAAATTCGTAAAGTCAGCGATAACCTGCAGAAGCGACCTTACTTCGATATTTTGAAAATTAAGTGACAATTTCTGGCCGGTATAGCCTACACCCTGTGACAGCTTTCGAGGATCGACTTTTATTTCCTTGACTTCGATCACAAATTGCTCGTCACTCTGGTAGGCACTGTGCTCCCATTGACCCGCAGGCTCGATAACCATATGTACTCGATCACTAGTCTGCGTGGTCGTAACAGATTTGATGGGAGTACCAAAGTCGGACACATCTAGACGCCTACGTAAACCCTCGGGCAGTGAGGACTTCATGAAGTCAACAACCAATGTCTGCCCTTGCTGTCGTATGTCGACGCCTACTTGATTGTTAGGCAGGGTTACAACCACTCGACCCGCGCCATCGGTGGTACGACGAAAATCCAAGTCTTTCAAGGGTGCAGTCTCGCGACTTCGGTTTTCGGCGAAGGTCGAAACCACAGAGGACGGAGTTGCAGATCTCGACACTGATTCCAATACTACTAAAAGCGACTTTCCTTGAATCTCTGCTGTATATGCCGCTGCGTGTTTCAAGTTCAACACTACGCGAGTCCGTTCGCCTGCCTGCACCACACTTACAGATTTCAAATTTCCTTGGTTCAGTTCAATGTTTGAACGTCCCATCGCACTTGAGACTCCAGGAAAATCAAGCGCAATGCGCGCCGGCGACTGTATCGCGAACCCTGTTGGCAAGTTTGTCAATTGTTTGCTCAAGTCTATACGCACCACCTCAGACCCACCTTCGGTAGATCCACTGACCGCCTCAATGGCATTTTGGGAAAAGGCACATGCACTCCAAGAAAGCAAGGCCAAAAATGCAAACCGTTTCCACATGTGCGTTCCTAATTGCTGATACTGATTCTTCATTTTGACTTCTCCTGCAACTGCAACGTCGCAATGCGTTCAATCCACTCACCGACAGCATCCTGCACGATTTCTCGAAGCGTCACCTCAGTTTCACTGATTTTCACGACTTTGCCGTAATTTTGACCCAAGTAGCTTCCTTGCTTCACTTGGTACAACAAGTTGTCGACCTTGACTAGGGCTACAGGTTGACCTGTCTTTATGATGCTTCCAACAAGTGCCATTGAATCTAAAGGAAAAGACTCGAGTGGCTCTTTGCGTCGCGCAAGTTCAGGTGCAACCAAAGCCCCATTTGCCATCGCCTGCGAGGAATCGCGTTTTAAGGCCTGCGTCAACTTCTCTTTACTGAATGGCTCCGTGGCAGCGGCATTGTTGTAGGATTCTGGCTTGAACTGTTTGGGCGCAGGTATGGGTTCAACTTTCGGCCGCGTCTGATTGCGCTCTTCAAGCATCCACTGACGGATATCTTCGTCACGCGAAGGACCGCAAGCGACCACCAAGAAACACACAAAAAGCAATGGCAATGCTTGGTAGTACCTCACTTCTTGGCCCCTTTTGTTGCCTTACTTTGCGCCGCAATTTCATCCTTGTCCAAATAACGAAAGGTCTTTGCAGTCGAATCAAGTACTAAACTACCATCTGGCTTTGGCGTAATCGAAAGGTTGTTCAGCGTAACGATTCGAGACAAATTTGCAATGTCGGATGCAAACGCTCCAATGTCGTGGTACTTTCCGGTCACCTTTATCGTGATTGGCAGTTCAGCGTAATAGTCCTTGACTGCAACCTGTCCCGGGCGGAATAAATCAAATTGAAGGCTGCGACCTAAACCAGCCTGATTGATGTCAGAAAGTAGCGCATCCATTTCAGCCTTACTGGGCAGTTGCTTCTCGAGTTGCGTTACGTATTGCTGCACTTGTTCGCGCTGTTTTTTCAATACATCTAAATTGACAGCTTTTGCAAGCTTTGTCTTGTATTCCTCACGCAATTTCAACTCTTTTGCTTGCTCTTGCAACAACATTTCATTGGATCCTTCGAGCCAAGCGAACCACAATATGCCCACAATAAGGATGGACGTAAACGCAAATAAAGCGTAGCGCGGAACTGAGGGCCACGACGCCGGATCTTTGAGATCCAACCCACTAAATTGCTCCGTCAGCGTCTGCTGAAGTTGCGCGAAATCAATTGAACTTGCAGTTTTGGTGGCCATTTTTGTTTGCTACTTCTTGACTGACGCCGACGCACCCGTTTCGGGAACAGGAACACTGGCGACAGCTCCAGGGGCTCCCACTGCTTTATTTGCTGCTTTTTCAGCTTCATTCGCACGAACCAACCGCACGCGTATAACGAAATTAGCAACCCGACGCTGATCTTTCGCCGAAAGTGAAACAGTCCCAGCAACGATTTCGACCAACTCAGGTTTGGTAAACCACGGTGTATTGCTTGATAGGTTTCTTAGCAATTCAGACACCCGCTCGTTAGACTGGGCAACACCATTGATTGTTACGACCTGGTCTATCTGAACCATTTTTGCCACATACACTCCGTCTGGCAGTTGATTCACAATCTCAGTCAGGAGATGCACCGGCAAATTGCGATCTGACTGTAAATCTTCGACCGCTTTTTGACGCGCACGCAATGCAGCAATCTCAGCTTCTAAAGTACTGATTTCCTTAATCTGCCCTTCCAACTTCTTTATTTCAGTTTGCAAAGTGGCATTGGTATTTTCTTGCTCTGAAATTGCAGCTTGGTACCATAAGAATATCGCGCCAGCGATGAGCCCTCCAACCAAAGCAGACAGCGCAAGAGATACTTGAAAGACATCGCGCCGGCGCTTACGTGCGGCTTCGCGGTGAGGTAGCAGGTTGATAAGAATCACTGCAAGAACCTCCGTAGCGCAAGTCCACAGGACGTCAAATAGGATGGAGCCTCACGGGTCATCTTCTTTAGCCGAACACCATCTCCAATTTCCATGCCATCAAACGGATTGAGAAGGCTGCAAGGAAAAGTCGTGTGCTGAGTAACCGCAGTAGTCAGGCCAGGCAGAGCGGCAGAGCCCCCTGCTAACATGATGTAATCCACCTTATTGTGGGGTGTACTGGTAAAGAAGAATTGCAATGCGCGACCCAACTCTTGGACCATGGTATCTATAAAGGGGCGCAACACGGAGGCCTCATAGTCCTCTGGCAACTCACCGCTGCGCTTCTTACTCTCCGCTTCTTCTTGTGAAAAACCATACTGCCGCACAATCAATTGCGTGAGTTGCGCACCGCCAAATGCCTGATCGCGGTCATACAAAACTTCGTCATCCCGCAAGACTTGCATGCTGGTCGTCAACGCACCCACCTCAAACAACGCGACGATGAGGCCTGCGCCTTTGTTTGGCAAGTTCTCAATCAACCTACCAGCTGCCAGCCGCGACGCGTAAGACTCAACATCCACAACGACAGGGGTCAAGCCCGCAGCCTCAGCCAACCCCTGAATGTCCTGCACCTTCTCTTTGCGAGAAGCCGCTATCAACACCTCTACATCGCCTGCTGACGTTGCACTCGGTCCAATCACACAAAAATCGAGACTAACTTCGTCCAGTGGAAAAGGAATGTATTGATTGGCCTCATTCTCAACTTGCTGCTCCAGTTCGATATCTGACATACCACCCGGCAGCACAATTTTCTTGGTTATGACAGCCGAGGGTGGCAACGCCATCGCCACATTCTTCGTTTTGGTTCCGCTCTTCTTCACAAGTCGCTTCAAAGCATTCGCAACTTCGTCGAACTTCTCAATGTTGCCATCCGTAATCCACCCACGCTCGAGCGGCTCGATGGCACATCGTTCCAACACCAAGTTGCCGGCCTTGTCACGACCCAACTCCACCAGCTTTACGCTGGAGGAACTGATATCCAACCCAAACATTGAAGCTGGTTGGCGACTAAAAAACGACCCCAATGAGATCAAAACGGTCCCCTGAAACATACCGGTCAAGCGCCGGTCAGACTTAAGAAATCACTTGAATGCTATCAGTAAGCACCTTGTCCCGCAAAGGTTTTTTCTGTTTTAAGTCGTTTCAAGCGTTGCCAAAAGCAGACGCTTTTTGTCATTTGGCAAAATCTTTGGGTCTATTTGCTGCCTAAGCCTCGGAACAGCAACAATGCCAACAATTGAGAACCACTGACGATGAATGGGGCGTTTCTATAATGCTTGATGCCCCTAAAGCACTCTATATGACATCTGAACCCTCTTCACTAGACAACAAGGCATCCAGTTCGGACAACCCCAAAGCAAAGATGCGTGGCCATTGGCTTGTGCGGGCGATTTTATGGGTAGCTGGCGCAAGTCTAGCGGGGTTTCTGTCTATTTTGATGCTCGTTGCCATCGCGCTTGCGGTTGCCTATCCCAACCTGCCGGACATTTCCGAGCTCTCAGACTACCGCCCCAAGTTACCGCTGAGAATTTTTTCGGCTGAAGGCGACTTAATGGGTGAGTTTGGTGAAGAACGACGCAATTTGACCCCAATCGGTGACATCCCCAAGGTCATGACCAATGCGGTGCTTGCCATTGAGGATGCTCGGTTTTATCAGCATGGCGGCGTCGACTATTTAGGGGTACTGCGTGCTGGCATGGCCAATCTTGGCAAAGCTAAGAGCCAGGGTGCATCCACGATCACCATGCAGGTCGCCCGCAATGTATACCTGTCTTCGGAAAAGACGTTTACCCGCAAGATTTATGAAATCTTGTTGACCTTTAAGCTGGAACACATGCTTTCTAAGGACCAGATCCTCGAAATCTATATGAACCAGATTTTTCTGGGCAACCGTTCCTACGGGTTTGCGGCAGCTTCAGATGCCTACTATGGCAAGCCGCTAAAAGATATCACGATCGCGGAAGCTGCAATGCTGGCAGGATTACCCAAGGCACCGTCGGCTTACAACCCAATTAGCAACCCGCAGCGCGCACGTAGCCGCCAACGCCACATCATCGACCGCATGCTGGAGAATGGTTTTATTACCGAAAAAGAAGCCGTCGCCGCAAAAGCGCAAGAACTCAAAATCAAGTCAAACGCCAACAACAACCATGTACATGCAGAGTACGCTGCAGAAATGGTTCGGCAACTCATGTATAGCCAGTACGGTGACGAGACCTACACACGCGGTTTAGACGTGCGCACTACCTTGCGGACTTCGGATCAAAACACTGCGTATAAGGCCCTGCGACGTGGAATCATGGATTTTGAACGTCGTCAAGTCTACAGAGGCCCTGAAAAATTCATCGTGTTGCCCTCGAATGCAGCTGATGTTGAAGAGGCCATCGATGATGCGTTGGATGAACACCCCGACAATGGTGACGTGATGGCAGCTGTTGTGCTGGAGGCCGACACCAAGAAGATCAAGGCGATGCGACCTGGTGGTGTTTTGGTGGAAATCACGGGAGATGGCCTAAAACCGGCTCAATCGGGACTTTCCGATAAAGCGCCACCGAATATCAAGTTGCGCAAAGGCGCGATCATTCGCGTCGCAAAGACTGTAAAGGACACTTGGGAAATCACCCAACTACCGGAGGTTGAAGGAGCCTTCGTTGCATTAGACCCCAGAGATGGGTCGATAAAGGCCCTTGTTGGTGGATTTGACTTTACCAAGAACAAGTTCAACCATGTCACTCAGGCATGGCGACAACCCGGCTCAAGCTTCAAGCCCTTTATTTATTCTGCGGCTCTGGAAAAAGGCTTTACCCCAGCAACCGTCATCAACGATGCACCGCTATTCTTTGATGCAGGCGTAACCGGCGGACAACCTTGGGAGCCCAAGAACTACGACGGCACGTTTGAGGGCCCAATGACGCTGCGGCGTGGCCTGGCCAAGTCGAAAAACATGATTTCAATCCAGATCCTGCGCGCCATTGGTACCCAGTACGCCCAAGAATGGGTAACCCGTTTTGGGTTTGAAGCCGAAAAGCACCCGCCTTACCTCACGATGGCGTTGGGT
>CAYXWW010000079.1:0-15557 GCA_964468905.1 uncultured Rhodoferax sp.
CGACCAGAAGCTTTCCTGGCTGGGCGCCAAGGTGGTTGCTGGCCTTTACATAGACCGCAGCAAGAACGACTATGTGTCGGACAACCTGAGCATCGTGCGCGATGTGGCCAGCGGGCGTTACCTAAGCTACCAGGTGTCCAACGCCACAGCCCCGGTTGGCGTGCGCGACTTTCGCGCCAACATCAGCAACAACGCCGCTTTTGTACAGTTGGAAGCAACACCGATTGAACGCATGCGCTTGGTGGTTGGCGGGCGCTACGACGGCATCAGCTATGACTTCACCAACAAGCTGACACCGGGTGCCAGCTTTGGGGCACCCAATGAGGTACGCAGCTTCGCGCGTTTCAGCCCCAAGCTGGGTGCGACGTATGCGGTAGATGCGAGTAACGCGCTGTACAGCAATGTCAGCGCCGGTTTCACCCCACCCGAGGTGAGCCAGCTGTATGGCAAATCCGCCATTCCGGACTTGCGCCCCTCCACGTACAACAACACCGAAGTGGGATGGCGCTCGGCCTTGGCCGGTGGCAGCATCAAGCTCGATACCGCGTTGTACCGGCTGGATGGGCAAGACACCATCGTGAGCTACACCATTGCGCCTGGCAACAGCGAAAACCGCAACGCCGGGCAAACCCGAAGTGAAGGCCTGGAGTTCGGACTCAGCCACGAGGGCAATACGCTGGACTGGCGATTCGCCTGGTCGCGCGCCAACCACCAGTTCGTGGGCTATGTCGTGTCTTCCACACAAAATTTTTCTGGCAAGGACATGCCGCAAGCACCCAAGAACACCATCAACGCGCAAGTTGCCTATAAGCCAGCGGCGGGTGCCCGTATTGCGCTGGGCGTGGTGCACCAAGGCGAGTATTGGATGAACAACGCCAACACTGTCAAATACCCCGGCCACACGCTGTGGAACCTACAAGGCAGCTACGCCGTGGCTAAGGGTGTAGAGGCCTGGCTGCAGGTGCGCAACCTGACCGATGCTGCCTACTCCGACAGTGCGTCTAGCTCCTATAGCGGCACCGGCACCTATTCCCCCAACACGCAGAACACGTACTCGCCCGGCGCGCCGCGTAGCGCCATGGTGGGCGTGACATGGACTTTAGGGCAGAAATAACCATGACCATCACCACAGGCCCAACCGCGGCACTTTTGCCAAACATCACCGCACAGCGCCGTAGCCTCCTGTGGCGCGTCCATTTTTGGGCGGCGCTGATCGCATCACCCTTTGCGCTGATGGCGACGTTGACCGGGATTCTCTATGTCTTTACGCCGCAGATCGAAGCGGCCCTGCATGGTCATCTGGATACCGTAGCACCTGCAGGTGTGGCACGTCCTCTCGACGACATGGTGCACGCCGCACAGACTGCCGCACCACCCGGGTGGGTGTTGCACTCGTTCTCGCCTGCGTATGCACCTGGCGAGAGTGCGCGGTTTGCCTATTTGCCACCTATGGGGTCGGGGCAAGCAGCGGCGGGCGGCGGGCATAACCACGGGGGCCATGGTGGCGAAAAGCCAGCCGCCGTGTCGCCAGCAGGGTCGGCAGGCGCCAAGCCCGCGGAGTTTCTGCGGCCCAACTTTGGCTTCCCGGGCAAGGCCATGGTGGTCTATGTCAACCCCTATCCCGTAGAGGTGCTGGGCAGTTTGCCGCAAGAAGACCGGTTCAGGGAATGGTCTCGCAAGCTGCACTCCAACTATCTGCAGGGCGACAGTTGGCGCTGGATGATCGAGTTGGCAGCCAGTTGGCTCATGGTCATGTTGGTAACCGGTGTGGTGCTGTGGTGGCCCCGTGCCAACCAAGCGGTATTGCCCCAGCGCAATGCGGGTGGCCGTGTTGCCTGGAAGCAGTGGCATGCATTTTTGGGCGTGGCGTTGAGTGTGATGAGTGCCGTCATCCTTACTACGGGGCTGACCTGGAGCAAGGTTTCTGGCGGGCAGATCAAGTGGGCGCGCGACGCAACCCACCAGGCCCCGCCGCGCATTCCAGCCCGCCTGGCGCAGTCTGCGGTGGCTTCTTCGGCCCATTCTTCGCCTCAGCTCACCTGGGAAGCAGCTTTGCAAGCCATTCGCCGCGAAGCGCCCGATGTGTCCATGCAAATCATGCCGCCCAAAGGGCCCGCTGGCGTATGGCGTGCCAACCAGATGGACAAAGGCCAGCCCGACAAGCGCTTTGACCTGCTGCTCAATGCCTATAGCGGCCAGCGCCTGTACTTCAGTGGTTGGGATGAACAGACGGCCTTTGGCAAGGCCACGGCCATCGGAATCCCGTTCCATCGGGGCGAGTTTGGCGTCTGGAATCAAGCCTTGCTAGTCATCTTTGGCTTGGGCGTGCTGTTCTCCATCGTTTCGGGTTGGGAGATGTATTTCAAACGCCGATCCAAGGGCATGGCAGGCCTGCCACGCCTGGTGCCGGGTGCGTGGAAGAGCGTGAGCCCCATGGCCGTGGGTGCCACGCTCGCCATGGTGGTCAGCATGCCACTGCTGGCGGTCTCCGGGGCAGTGGTTGCCGCGATTGAAGCTGTGCTCTGGTGGCGCGCTAAGTCCGCATCCGTCTAAATTTTATTTTTCGAAAGTCCGTATATGAAAACCGCATTTCAGCATCGTGTTCCCTATCAGATGCATTGCCCTGTAGCAATTGCCGTAGCCGCTTTACTCGCAAGTATTTCGCAGTGTTCTTTGGCGCAAAACTCGGATTTGGTGGCCGACCGTCCCACCAAGAGCCTGGGCGTGGTGACCATCACCAACAGTGGCCAGCCCACGTCCCTGCCCACGCAGATTCCCACCACCATCGAAGGCATTGGCAAAGAGCAAATCGAGCAAGCCATCAACGCCACCGACAGCGAAGACGCCATCCGCTACTTTCCCAGCCTCTTGGTGCGCAAGCGCTACATCGGCGACTACAACCACGCGGTGCTGTCCAGCCGTGCGTCCGGCACCGGCAACAGTGCGCGGTCTGCGGTCTATGCCGACGGCATCTTGCTCTCCAACTACCTGGGCAATGGCGCCACCTTTGCGCCGCGCTGGGGCTTGGTCACGCCCGAAGAGATTGCGCGGGTGGATGTGATGTATGGCCCGTTTTCGGCCGCCTACCCCGGCAACTCGGTGGGTGCCGTGGTGGATTTTGTGACGCGCATGCCGCAAAAGCTCGAAGCGCATGTGAAAGCGGGCTATGTGTCCCAGCCTTTTGACCTGTACAACACCCACGATACCTACAAGGCCTGGCAGACCAGCGCCTCACTGGGTAGCCGCGCGGGCGACTGGTCGTGGTTCATCAACCTGAACCGCACCAACAGCCATGGCCAGCCGCTGACCTTTCCTACCCGTCTCAAGAGTGCAGGCCAAGCGGGCTCGGCGGGTACACCTGTTACCGGCGCGGTGCTCGATGCCAACAACACATTGGCCCCTTGGTACAACCTGGGCACGGGTACTGAGTACACCACCGTGCAAGACCACGCCAAGATCAAGGTAGCGTATGACTTTACCCCCACTGTGCGGGCCAGCTACACCTATGGCCTGTGGAAAAACACCTCAGAAAACCGCCCTGTGACCTACCTGCGCGATGCCAAGGGGCAACCGGTCTACGGTGGCGCCATCAACATCGATGGCTTGGCCTTTACCGGTGCCAACGCACTGGGTGGTGGCGACTTTCCATTGACCAACGAAGACCTGACCCACACCATGCACGGCATTTCGGTCAAGAGCCACACCCAGGGCGTGTTTGACTGGGAGGTTGCTGCCAGCCAATACAACTATGGCTCGGACACCAACCGTCGCAACGGTTCCACCAACGTTTTGCCAGCAGCACGCACGGGCGGCGCTGGCACCGTTGCCGATGCGGGGGGCACGGGCTGGAATGCGCTGTCGCTCAAAGGCACATGGCGTCCGGATGGCGTGAACGGTGCCCACGTTGCAGACTTCGGGCTGCAACAAGACCGCTATACCTTCCGCACCATCACGTCCAATGTTGCGGGCAATTGGATATCCAACCCGGCAGGCTCGTTGGTGAACGACGTGGGCGGCAATTCCAGCACCCGTGCGCTGTATGCGCAAGACAGCTGGGCCTTTGCCCCACTGTGGAAAACCGTGCTGGGTGCACGCGTGGAAAACTGGACTACCGGCGACGGCTTCACCACCTTTGGCGTGGGCAACGCTGCCAATACGCGCTACGCGGGGCGGGATGAAACCTTTGTTTCCCCCAAAGCCGCGCTGTCGTACCAGTGGGCCGCTGACACCGTGCTCAAAGCCTCGGTGGGTCGCGCGGTGCGCTTCCCTACCGTGACCGAGCTGTATGGGTCTACCAGCACCACCAACTCGCAGTATGTGAATGACCCCAATCTCAAGCCCGAGAAGTCGTGGACATCCGAGTTCAGCGCGGAGAAAGATTTTGGCAATTCCAACCTCCGCCTGACCGTGTTTGTAGAGGACACGCAAGACGCGCTCTACTCGCAAACAACCCTGGACGCTGTGGCCAACAAGAACATCAGCCGCGTCCAAAACGTGGGCCGCATCCAGACACAGGGTGTGGAGTTGTCGTTCAATGGAGAAAACGTCGTAACCAAAGGCTTGGACCTGGGCGCCAGCATTATCTACACCGACTCCACCATCCAGGAGAACACGGGCTTTGTCGCTGTGGCGGGTGACACCATTGGCAAGCGCCAGCCCAATATCCCCACTTGGCGCGCAACCGCGTTGGCCAGCTACCGCTGGAGTGAGCAGTGGAGCACCAGCCTGGGTGTGCGCTACAGCGGCCCGCAGTTCCGCACGCTCAACAACGCCGACGTGAATGGCTACACCTACCAAGGCGTGAGCGAGTTCTTCACCGCCGATGTGCGGGTGCGCTACACCCCAGGCAAAAACTGGAGCGCGTCGTTTGGCATTGACAATCTGAACAACTACCAATACTGGAACTTCCATCCCTATCCCAATCGCAGCTACAGCGCGGAAATCAAATGGAGTTTGTAATATGAAGAAGTTGTTTGCTATTCAATTAATAGCGTGTTGTGCTTGTTTTACGGGGGCTACGACCACATTTGCACATGTAGTCTTGCAGGATGGCGTGGCGCTGGCGGGGACTAGCTACCGCGCCGCCCTGCGGGTAGGGCATGGCTGTGACGGCGCGCCCACCACGGGTCTGCGGGTGACCATTCCCGCGGGCTTTACCGGGGCGCAGCCCATGCCCAAAGCGGGCTGGACTATTGCCACCACCGTGGGCAAGCTGGCCGAGCCGTATACCAGCCACGGCAAGACCTATACCGAGGGCGTTCAGGAAATCACCTGGACCGCCAATTCCCCGGCAGATGCGCTGCCATCTGACTATTACGACGAGTTTATTTTTCGCGGCACTACGCCCGCCTCGGCTGGGCCCGTCTGGTTCAAGGTGGTGCAATCCTGCACCATGGGTAGCAATGCCTGGGTGGAGGTGCCGGTAGAAGGCACGTTGACCAAGGGCCTGAAGGGGCCCGCCGCGCTGTTGGAAGTGTTGCCAAGCCAGGCCAACACCCATCATGCACACTGACAGCACCACAGCCAAATTCATTTACAAAGGAAGAACCATGCAACCTCCATCACTTCTCGCACTACTTGCTACTACATTTGCCCTGTGCGCCAGCCCGTTGTGGGCGCAAACCGTAGACGTGCAAGGCGCATGGGCGCGCGCCACGGTGCCTGGCCAGAAGGCCACGGGTGCCTTCATGAAACTAACAGCCAAGAGCGGTGCCAAGCTGGTCGGGGTGTCCAGCCCGGTTGCCGGTGTGGCAGAAGTCCATGAAATGAAAATGGACGGTGACGTGATGAAGATGCGCGCCGTGCAAGGTGGGCTGGAACTGCCAGTGGGCCAGGCCGTTGAACTCAAGCCCGGTGGTTACCACCTGATGCTGATGGACCTGAAGCTGCCCCTGCAGAAAGACACCACCATACCCGTGACGCTGCTGTTCAAAGACGCCAAAGGAGTCGAGACAAAGACTGAGATCACGGTGCCCGTTCGCGCCACGCCGCCCTCAGCAGCAGTGGACCACTCAATGCACAAGTAGCGAACGAAAAGGCCGCTGCGGCGGCCTTTCTTGCCGACAGTTGGGGTAAGCTGCGCCCTATTGAGAATTAGAAACCTCCGACGGAGACGATATGAGTGACGCAGACACCACCGGCTTTGGCAAATTCGTGCCGGGCTTTGATTTTTTGCAAAACCTGGCCAAAGGTGCCAGTACCAGCATTCCCCAAATGCCGAATCTGGGCAATTGGGTGGCCCCCACGCTCAACGTGGACGAGCTGGAGAAGCGAATAGAAGAGCTGAAAGCTGTTCATTTTTGGCTGGAACAAAACTCGCGCGCTTTGGCTGCAACCATTCAGGCACTCGAAGTGCAAAAAATGACCCTGGCCACGCTCAAGGGTATGAACTTCAATATGGGCGATGTGGCCAACTCCCTCAAGGACAAAGCGGCGCAATCCGTGCAATCGGGTGTGCAGCAGGTGTCAGAGCGTGCCACGGCAGCAGCCGAGTCTTTCTCGCGGGCCACGAGCTCAGCTACCGAGCCTGCGCCCAAGGCTGCCAAAACATCCAGGGCCTCCAAGGCATCCAAGTCCAAAGCGGCGGGTGCGGCAGTGGACCCCTTGCAGTTGTGGGGCGCGTTGACGCAACAATTTCAGCAGATTGCTGCAACCGCCATGCGTGAGGCCAGTGTCAAAACGGCCATGGATGCAGGCAAAAACATGGCCGCCGGTATGGCCAAGGCAGCCGCCGGTGCGGCCACTACGGCCGCAGGCACTACCGCCCCAGGCAAAAAGGCAGCGCCTGCCAAGCGCGCCACCCGGCCAGCGGCCCGCAAATCTGCGCCGCGCAAAAGCTAAGCGACCCCCAGGTAACCCGCCATGGCCGCGGATTTAAAGCTTTTTCCCTATGCCCATGCCACGCATCCGCAGTGGCCCATGGCTGCTGCACTGGTATTGGCGCAGTTGCGGGCACAGATGGCGCTGCCCCGTTATGCCAGTGCGCCCACCTTGGCGCTGCTGTACATCACGGACCACTATGCCGATGAAGCTCAGGATATTTTGGACCATTTGGGGGGCGAATTGCCCTGGGTTACGGACTGGTCTGGGTCTGTCGGCATTGGCATTGTTTCCAACAATGTTGAGTACTGGGATGAGCCCGCCATGGCAGTCATGCTGCTGGAGCTGCCCAGTGACCAATACCGTGTCTTCTCTGGCGTAGCGCCGCTGGGCATGGGCTTTGAAGCCCATACCGCACTGGTGCATGCAGACCCCGACACCGCCGATATTGCAGAGTTGATACACGAGATGGCCGAGCGCACCGATGCGCACTACCTGTTTGGGGGGCTGGCCAGCAGTCGCTGGCAATCGGTGCAATTTGCAGTCGGTGGCAACGGCAATATTGGTGGGCATGGCGCAGCCGGTGGTGTCTTCAGCGGTGGCTTGAGTGGTGTGGCTTTTGGACCCGAGGTTGCCATGGTCTCGCGCGTGACCCAAGGCTGTATGCCGGTCTCTGCCGTGAGGCAAGTGACCGACGCAGATCACAACCTGGTGTTGACATTGGATGGCGAGCCGGCGTTGGATGTCATGTTGCGTGACCTGGCAGTCTCGCTGGACCAACCGCAGGAGGCCTTGGACGTGGTGCGTGCCACATTGGTGGGTCTGGTACCGGTGCAGGATGCTATGGATGACCCTGCGGCGCTCAGTTTGTCGCGGCAGGCCGTGCGCCAAACCGGAAACTTTGGCGAAGATGTGCTGGTGCGACACATCATCGGTCTGGACCCCGGCCGCCGTGGCATTGCCGTTGCGGACCATGTGGACGCTGGCGCACAACTGGTGTTTTGCCGTCGCAATGTGCAGACGGCACGGGTTGACCTGACACGCATCTGTGCCGAAATTCGCGAAGAACTGGAGCCACAGGAGCAAGCTTTGGAAACAGCCCACGCCTTGCAAGCGTCGTCGCTGGAGTCTGCGCCGCACCCTGCACGGCGCATAGCGGGCGCGGTGTATGTCAGTTGCTCGGGGCGCGGCGGGCCACACTTTGGTGGCCCGAGTGCAGAGATGCAACTGGTGCGCCGCGCGCTGGGCGATGTGCCGCTGGTGGGCTTCTTTGCAGCGGGCGAGATCGCCCACGATCACCTGTACGGCTACACCGGCGTATTGACCGTGTTCATTGCCACACCGACCGAAGGTGCAGCGTGAAGGTACCGGGGCTTCATCGGCTGCTCAGCGCAGCAAGCGCGCATTTTTCGACAAGCCAGCGCGTCGTCAATGAAGCCATCGCCGGGCTGGCAGAGCGCGAGCGCCTGCTGCAGCAAATTCTGGATTCTTCGGGTGTGGCCATCTTCCGTGTGGATATGCAGGGGCGCATCAGCCACGCCAACCGCCGTACCGCAGAGCTTTTTCGCTGGCCCATGGAGCAGTTGGTGGGTAAGGAATATGTGGAGTTGATCCACCCCTCAGAGCGTGAAGTGGGTCGCAAACTGCTGGGCAAGCTCTTGAATGGTGAAATCCAATCGACCGAAGTGGAGCGCTGCTACTGGCGTGGTGACCACAGTGAATTTTGGGGGCAATTGTCTGCGCGGCGGCTGGTGGATGCCAACCAGCGTCCTGCTGGTACGGTCGGCGTACTGGTTGACATTACGGCGCGCAAACGCGCGGCCCAGCTGCAATCGCACCACAACCGGGTTCTGCAACTACTGGCACAAAAGGCGCCGCAGTCTGCCGTGTTGGACACCATGGTCCGCGACGTGGAATCCATCAGACCACACATGTTGTGCGCCATTTTGATGCTGGATGCAGAAGGCACCCATTTGCACTATGCCGCTTCGGGTAGCTTGCCTGCGCTTTTTGTCGAAGCGACGGACCATATTGCCATTGGCCCCAACGTTGGCGCGTGTGGTGCGTCCGTCTGTTCGGGGCAGCGCGTCGTGGTCGAAGACTTGTCCTTGAGTCCGTTGTGGGCTCCCTATCTGGAGCTGACACGCCAGGCAGACCTGGCCGCCTGCTGGTCGCAGCCCATTGTTTCCTCACAGGGCAAGGTCTTGGGTACCTTCGCCATCTACCACCGCCGCCCAACGCGCCCGGAGCCGGAAGACCTGCTGTTGATTGAAGACGAAGCACGGCTCGCGGCCTTGGCCATTGAAAAAATCACGACCGATGCGCGCTTGGAGTTGCTGGCAACGGTGTTTAGCCATGCGCGTGAGGGTATCCTGATCACTGATGCAGGTGGGCGAATTGTTGAGGTCAATGATTCGTTTACGACAATTACGGGTTACAGCCGCGAAGAGGCTTTGGGCCAGGACCCGCAAACCTTGTTGAATTCGGGGCGGCAAACCGCAGCGTTTTATGAAGCGCGTGCACAAGCGCTGGCGGAAAACGGGTATTGGACCGGCGAAGTGTGGAACCAACGCAAGAATGGAGAAGTGTTTGCGGAGATGCTCACGATCAGTGCTGTGCGCGACCCAGATGGCTCGTCGCAAAACTACGTTGCCCTGTTTACCGACATCACGGAGATCAAGGAACACCAGCGCCAGCTGGAGCATATTGCCCATTTCGATGCGCTGACCAATATGCCGAACCGGGTTCTGCTGGCAGACCGCATGCAGCAGGCGCTCACCCACTGCGAACGCAGAGGCTTGTCCGTTGCAGTGGTCTATCTGGATTTGGACGGTTTCAAGGAAGTCAACGACACCCATGGGCATGCACTGGGTGACCAAATGTTGGTGGCACTGGCTCAGCGGATGAAGGGCGCGTTGCGCGATGGCGATACCTTGTCGCGCATTGGAGGCGACGAGTTTGTTGCGGTGCTGGTCGACCTGGAGCACACGCAAGATGCCGAACCAGTATTGGAACGTTTGCTCCACGCCGCGGCTGCGCCGGTCCTGTTGTGGGAGACCAGTTTGCAGGTGTCGGCCAGTGTTGGGGTCACGATTTTTCCGCAAGATGGAGCAGACGTTGACTTGCTGTTGCGCCATGCAGACCAGGCCATGTATGTGGCCAAGCAAGCGGGTAAAAACCGGTACCACTGGTTTGATGTGGCACAGGATACGGCGGTCAAAACGCAGCGCGAGAGTGTGGAGCACATTCGCAGCGCACTGGGTCGGCACGAGTTTGTGCTGCACTACCAGCCCAAGGTCAACATGCGCACGGGCGAAGTCATCGGTGTGGAAGCGCTGATACGCTGGCAGCACCCGCAGCGGGGTTTGCTCGCCCCGGCAGCCTTTTTGCCAACCATTGAAAACCACCCCTTGAGCGTTACCGTGGGTGAATGGGTGATTGCTACGGCACTGGAGCAATTGCTGCGGTGGCGGTCCCAAGGCTTGCAAGTTTCGGTCAGCGTCAACATCGCCGCGCGCCAGTTGCAGCAAGTCGATTTTCCAGAGAGGCTGGCCCAATTGCTGGCGCGTTTTCCGGGCGTGGAACCAAACCTGCTGGAACTGGAGATTCTGGAGACCAGCGCGTTGGAAGACCTGGGGCAGGTGTACCAGACCATACAGGCATGCCAACTCATGGGTGTGCGGTTTGCACTGGATGACTTTGGTACGGGTTACTCGTCTCTTACCCACTTGCGCAAGTTGCCCGCGGAGGTCATCA
The DNA here is from genome assembly GCA_964468905.1 of uncultured Rhodoferax sp. Lineage (GTDB taxonomy): Bacteria > Pseudomonadota > Gammaproteobacteria > Burkholderiales > Burkholderiaceae_C > Allorhodoferax. Next base: position 10,576 of record CAYXWW010000079.1, read on the forward strand.
AAATCGACCAAAGTTTTGTGCGGGACATGCTGGACGACAGCGATGACTTGGCCATCGTCACCGGTGTCATCGGTCTTGCGGCAGCTTTTAGGCGCGAGGTAATCGCCGAAGGCGTTGAAACCACAGCACATGGCGCGAAGCTCTTGCGCATGGGTTGTGAGATGGCACAAGGCTATGGCATTGCCCGCCCCATGCCGGCAGCTGATTTGCCTGCATGGGTGGCGCAGTGGCATCCTGAAAGTGGTGCGTGGCAGTAGCTAGATTGCTATAAAAATAGTAGCTTCTCACGCACGTTCTACGAGGGCTGCGGTCATATTTGAACCCGAGTCCCCAGTTCCACCACGCAGTTGTTCGGTAGCCTGAAGAACCCTGCCACACTGCCAGAATTGCGCGACATCAGCGCGAACAGCGCTTCGCGCCAATGGGCCATGCCAGAACCCTTGGTGGGCACAATGATTTCGCGGCTCAGGAAGTAGGACGTCTCAAACAAGTTGATCGCCAAGCCTTGGCCTTTGCACAGCTCCAGCGCCTTGGGGATATCTGGCGTGTTCTTGAAGCCGTAGTTCACCTGCACGCGCCAGAAGCCGGCTACCAAGGGTGTTACCTGCACGCGGTCTTCAAAGGGTATCCAGGGTACCTCGTGAAACACCACGGTCAAAATTACATTGCGTTCATGCAATACCTGGTTGTGTTTGAGGTTGTGCATCAGAGCCTGCGGGACGGTGCCGGGGTTGGCAACCGCGTAGACCGCCGTGCGCGATGCCCGGTTGATTCCATCCCCTGACAAACCGGTGATAAAGGGCAAAAGCTCCGGGTCATCCCTGCGGATGCTGTCCAGCAGTAGCTCGCGCCCCCGCCGCCAGGTGGCCATAACGCAGAAGAGGCCAACACCCAGCACCAGCGGGAACCATCCACCCTGGAAAAACTTGATCGCACAGGACACCACCAGCAAGAGGTCGAGCGCCAAAAACAGGCCAGTTGCTGCGACCACCACACCCCATGGGTAGTGCCAGCCATGGCGCACGACAAAGAATGTCAGCAGCGTGGTAATCAGCATCGTGACGGTGACTGCAATGCCATAGGCCGCAGCCATGGCAGACGAACTGCCAAACCCGACCACCGCGAGCAAAACGGCCGCCAGCAGCAGCCAATTCACCAGAGGCATATAGATCTGCCCGGCCTCTTTGGCCGAGGTATACATCACCGCCATACGAGGCAACAGGCCCAGCTGGACGGCCTGCTTGGTCATGGAAAATGCGCCGGAAATGACCGCCTGCGATGCAATCACCGTGGCGCAGGTTGCCAGCACCACAGCTGGGATCAACAAGGCGGCAGGGAACAGGCGATAGAACGGGTTTTCAATGGCCGAAGGGTCGCGCATGAGCAGCGCGCCTTGCCCCATGTAGTTGATGGCCAGCGCGGGCAAAACCAGCCCCCCCCAAGCATATTGAATCGGGCGTTTGCCAAAGTGGCCCATGTCTGCATACAGCGCTTCTGCGCCCGTAAAGGCCAACACAATGGCACCGACGGCCACCAGCACATGCCACCCCTGACCGGCCAGAAACTCTAGGGCATACAGCGGGTTCAGCGCTGCGAGGATTGCAGGCTGCTGCGCAATCTCGACGGCACCAAAGCCGGCCAGAACGACAAACCACAGCACGATGACAGGGCCAAAGAGCTTCCCGACCACACTGGTTCCATAACGCTGCATGGCAAACAGGCCCACCAGTACGGCGGCGCAAACGGGCAAGACATAGGGTTTGAGGGTGGGGGTTACCACCTCCAGCCCCTCTACCGCACTGAGCACCGAGATTGCCGGGGTGATCACGCTGTCACCATAAAACAGCGCAGCGCCAAAGACGCCCAGCAGCAACAATGTGAGTCGCTTGGTTGGCGTATTTCCGGCAGCTTCCACTGCCAGGGCCGTTAAGGCCATGATTCCGCCTTCACCCCGGTTATCCGCGCGCAGTATCAGCAGCACGTATTTGAGGGTGACGACCATCATCAAGCCCCAGAAGATGACCGATACCACGCCGATCAGATGGGCCGCATCCAGCGGAATGCCGGTTGCGGGGCTGAACACCTCTTTCATGGTGTACAGGGGGCTGGTGCCTATATCCCCGTAGACGACTCCCATGGCGCCCAGGGTCAGGGCGGCCAGGCTTTCGCGGTTGGTTGAATGGCTCATACACGCAGGGCAAGTTGTTGAACAGGTGCCCACTGTGCTCTGCAAGGCATCAGGATCGCATAAGGATCAGCGCATAAAAATGCGCGCCTAAATGTTAGGAGATCGCCAGCCGGTAGCCAATGCCGGTTTCGGTATGCAGGTAGCGCGGCTCGGCGGGATCGATTTCAATCTTGGCGCGGAGCTGGCCCATGTACAGGCGCAGATAGTGGGTGTGCTCGGTGAATTCACCCCCCCAAACGTCAGCGAGCAATTGCCGGTGGGTAACCACACGCCCGGCACTGCGTACGAGCCGTGCCAGCAACTTGAATTCGGTGGGGGTGAGGTGCAGCGTTTGCCCGCGGCACAACACGGTGTGCTGTTCCAAGTCCACGCGCAATGCGTCGAGTGTGTAGACAGTGGTAGCAGCCGTGACCGCCGTGCCCCGGTGGCGCAAAGCTACCCGCATACGGGCTAGCAATTCGGCCACGCTAAACGGTTTGGTGAGGTAGTCATCTGCTCCAGCGTCGAGCAACTGGATCTTTTGGGCTTCCTGATGACGGGCCGATACCACCAGGATGGGCAGGGAGTGGTGTTGGCGCACCGCGTGCACCAGCGCTGCGCCGTCCCCATCCGGCAAGCCCAAGTCCAGCAGCAAGATGTCAGGCACCGCATGGTGCAGGATGGCCGTGGCTTCACTAACGGATACCGCAGTGCGGACGTCAAATCCTTCAACGGACAGGCTGGACTGGATCAAAGCCCGAATTTCAGGATCGTCCTCCACCACCAGTACGCGCAGGCTCATGGTTGCAGGCCCCCAGGTGCTTTCGTGCCCAGGGGCATGGCAAACGTGAAACTGTTGCCGCCACCACTGCGGCGGCGCAGGCTCAAAGTACCGCCATGGGCTGCAGCGATGGCACGGCAAAGGGCTAAACCCAGTCCCACCCCGCGTTGCCCTGATTGGTCATTGCGGTTGTAGGGCTCAAAGATGCTGGCGTATTTCTCAGGTGGTATGGCCGGGCCCCTGTCCTTCACCATTACTTCCAGCATGTGTTCGCCCGGGTTGTCGCGCAAGTTGCTGGCGTTGGCCTTGGTATCACTCAGCTGCACCGTCAGGTCAATCGCGTCGGTGCTGTATTTCAAGGCATTGTCCAGCAGGTTTGCTATCAGCTGGGCCAGTAGCACCGGGTCGGCATAAACCAGCGGCAGCCCAGTGGCAAGTCGGGATTTGATACGCCGCGCAGGGTCACGCTGGCGGACCCGGGTCAAGACCGCACCCACGATTTCTTCCATCGACTCCCAGTCTCGGCGAATGGCTTGCGTGGCATTGACCAGGTGTACCAATTGCAAGGTGTTTTCAGTGACGGTGCTCAAATAGGACGCTTCGCTGACGATGCTGCCCAGCAGCCGGTCTTGTTCGGCAAGGCTGAGCTTGTCTCGCTGGGTTTGCAATGCGGATGCAGCGCCCACCACGGCGGCCAATGGCGTTCTCAAATCATGCGAAATGGCCGCCAGGTAGGTGCTCTGGAGTTGCTGGCGTTGTGCTTCGCTTTGGGCCGACTGTATGGTGTCGGTTAACTGCAAGCGGTGCAGAGCCTGCCCGATCAGCGCGCACAGGGCCTGTGCGTGCTCGCGCCCCGCCTCGTCACTGGCCATGGCGGGCTGAATGCGCACCGCGCCCGCCACGCAAGGCGGGTTGCCCAAGGGAATGAACCATGCATCCAGACCGGGCCACCGCCCGGTGCCCGGTCCGAGCACGGCGCCTTCGCGCATGCAGCACTTCATGCCGTCGGCATCGTTGGATGGCAGCTCGGGTGGCAAGGCCAGTTCTTCAACGGTATGGCCGAGGGCCAGCCAACACGGGCCTTCAAATGCCGCATCCAAAGCGGTTTGGCCCAAGGCTGCGATGGCTGCGCGACTGGATGTGACCGACAGCTCTGTCGCCAATGCCTGCAACTGGCGCGCGCGGTACAAGTTGCGCCGGGCGGTTTCGGTCTCTCGGCGCAGCCGGGTCGTCAGGTGGCTGATCACTAAGGCAACCAGCAACATGGAAGTGAGTGCTATCAGGTGCTCCTGGCTATCGACTTCAAACGTCCAGCGCGGGGGCACAAAGAAAAAGTTCAAGGCCGTTACCGCGCCGATCGCGCAGCCCACGGACTGCTGCCACCGCAGGTTGTATGCCGCAATGACCACGGTCAGCACATAGACCATGGCCTGGCTGGTCAACGAGACCTGGTGGTCCAGCAAAAATCCTACCCCGGTGGCTCCTGTCAGCAGGAGTGCGACCAGGCCCCAGCCGCGCAGGCTTGATGGTACGGGGGCTGTTGTCTGGGAACTGGTCATGATGCCCGTCAGCGTACCACTGGTGGTATCAGGATTGCGTTAGGAACAAATCAGTCGATATTGATTGCTATACAAATAGTAGCGTCTTACGCACATTCCACGAGGGCTGGACCCCTTTTTTTATCACTACACCCCGCGCGCCCGGTCTGCCTTGAATTGGGCCCGAAATGCGCCAAAGGTGCCCGCATCCAGCGCCTCGCGCACTTCGCGCATCAGGTTCAGGTAGTAGTGCAGGTTATGGACAGTGGCCAGCATGGGGCCCAGCATCTCGCCGCAGCGGTCCAGGTGGTGCAGGTAGGCGCGGCTAAAGCCTTCGCGCCCACCTTGGTCCCACGAAACACTGGACGTACCAGCGCAGGCATGGCAGGTGCAGCTCGGGTCCAGCGGCTGCGGGTCCATCTTGTGGCGGGCGTTGCGCAGCTTCAGGTCGCCATAGCGGGTGAAGATGGTGCCATTGCGCGCGTTGCGGGTGGGC
>CAYXWW010000080.1:0-6191 GCA_964468905.1 uncultured Rhodoferax sp.
GCTTGACACTGTCCGTGCTGCCAGCGGTCACGGTGGTTGCCGTCAGTGCATTGACGATCAGCGTCTGGTTGGCTGCAGACATTTGTCCGGCACACAGCAGCAGATTCAAGCGCCGCACCAGGGCTGTTGGGTCGGTTACCAAGGCTAGTTCGGCGGTGTACGAAGCTGTGATGTCGTAGCCGTTGCTTGCTGTGCTTGCTCCGCTTTGAGGCAAGTCTGGACCATTCACAAAGATGCCATTGCGAATCGTGGTTTGGATGAAGTTGAGGTACCCGCCCACACTACTCTCGTTGACCAGTTGAAACTCGGGGGCCGGCGTGAGCGAGGCGCTTAGCGCGGTGCTGGGTGGGACATACCCAGGGCGGAAGAAATTGAACACGCTGGGGGAACGCAACGGGCTTTGGCCCAAACGATTTGACGGATCACTCAGATCACCGATCTTCCAACTCCCATACGCTGAAGCAATACCAAATGTGCGCCCCCACTGCACCAGGCGCAGCATGGGTTCGCGCAGTTTGCCAAAGCCGTTTTGCGTCAGCCCCGCGGGGCCACGCGCTTCATCATCCAGCAAGATTGCGGCGAAGACGGCTTTCAAATCACCGCGCACGCCAGAGCCATTGTTGTTGAACGCGTTGGCAACGCGGTTCACATATGCCGGGCTGGGGTTGCTGGTGATAAGCCGCTGGATCATTTGCTTGCCAAAGAAAGGGCCAACATTCGGGTGATTGAACAGGGTGTCCAGCGCTATCTTCAAGGCAGCCACACCATCGGTGTTGGCGGGCACCGTGGCCCCCAAGAAATTGGACGCCAGTGTGGAATGGTTGGCGGGGTTGAGCCGCATAGGCAGCCGGGTGTAGGTGGTTTCCGGATAGGCATCCCCGCTTACCGGGTCCACCTTGTTCGCTGTTGTAGTTTTGTCAAAGTCCCATCCCGTAAATACTCGCGCAATATTGGTGATATCACTTTGGCTATACGACTCGAGTTTGTTGCCATTACCATCGCGCTTCTCCGTGCCATCGTTGTTAAGCTGGTACAAGCCCAGGGTAAACAACTGCATCACTTCGCGGCCATAGTTCTCGTCGGGTGCGCGGCCAGTTGTCGTGTTCTCTTTCAGATTGCCTTTGGTGTTGAGGTAGTAACCCATGGCTGGGTTGAGGGTGACGTCCTGCAACAGGTTACGGAAATTACCAAACGCGTTGGAAACCAACATATCCCACCATGCAGCAGCCCCTTGGCTCGGCCAACTAAAATTGAGTCCTGACGAAGAAACGACAAAAAACTCAGACAGGGCCAGTGCAATACGTTTGCGTACAGCGTCTGACGATGTCATGAGCTGATTCCAGATCATGTAGTCGCTCGGATAATTATTGTTCGAGAAATTAGTGGTCGTGCTGTAATTGCTGTATCCGCGCGTTGTCAGCCAATCAAACCCTGTCGTTGTCGTCGGTGCCGCCATTTGCGCGGACAGCCAAGGTGCAAACCCCTGGTTCCGCACTGCTGCAATCTCGCTGTCAGACGCTGAAAATTGGGCCTGCAACAAGAAACGAACCGCAGCCTCGTCTGTCGTCGCTGTTGCGTATTGGTATCCGCTGGGCGATGGCGTCGGCGTCGGCGTCGGCGTCGGCGACGGAGACGGAGTTGGCGTAGGGGTCGGAGTGGGCGATGGCGTTGTAGTGACTGGGGTCGTCGTCGTGCTAGTACTGGAACTTGTACTTGTGCTGGTACTCGAAGTCGCGCTTGCGCCGGTGGTGGACGTTGTGGTTGCAGTCGTGGAGGAAGTCGAGGCCGCAGGCGTCAACATCCCCATTCCGGGCGTAGCACTTGTTCCGCCGCCGCCGCCACAGGCGGCCAACAACGCAGACGCTGCGATGGCTGCACCAACTTCTGCATGAACCACAGGACTACTCTCGTCCGCTACTGGGGCCACAGCGGTGGCAATTTCTTCTGTAACTTGCATAGCTTTTGCATCCAAAACGACAATGCCCAAAGCTTAACGTCTGGATCTATAAAAGCTATCCTCGAAAACGCTAGAGGAACAGCGAAGTGTTACGGCTTGTAACACGCTGCGCGCAGCACTTCACGCGTGCGCAAGGCCTCGCGTCGCGCGGCGTCGGCGAAGTCACAGCCTTTGGATGCATACAGAATGGCCCGCGAAGAATTTACCGAGATGGGAGCCACTGTTTCACCACCCGCACTGCGCAAACCGGCTTTCACGGTGGCCACCGCGTCGCCACCTTGGGCACCCACACCGGGTATCAACAAGGGCACAGTCGGTGCCAGTGCGCGCACTCGCTCTATCTCGGCCGGATAGGTTGCACCCACCACCAAACCGAGCTGGCCATTGAGGTTCCATGGGCCTTGCACCAGACGCGCAATGTGTTCATAGAGCAGCGGTTGGCCGTCGATCGATGCCAAGCGCTGTGACTGCAAATCGTCACCCCCGGGATTGGAAGTGCGGCACAACAGGAATGCGCCTTTGTTGTGGTACTTCAAGTACGGAGCGACCGAATCGAACCCCATGAATGGGGACAGGGTCACTGCATCTGCACCATAGCGCTCAAACGCTTCAATGGCGTATTGTTCTGCCGTGCTGCCAATGTCGCCACGCTTCGCGTCCAGAATCACCGGAACTTGGGGAGCGGCGCTGCGCATGTGGGCAATCAAACGTTCCAGCTGCGTCTCTGCACGGTGGGCTGCGAAATAGGCAATCTGCGGTTTGAACGCCATTGCCACATCAGCAGTCGCGTCCACAATGGCTGCACAAAAGTCAAAAATCCGGCTGGCATCACCCTGCCAATGCTCGGGAAACTTCGCTGGCTCGGGGTCCAGCCCCACGCATAACAAGGAGCCGTTTTCGCGCTCGGCAGTGCGCAGTTGGTCAATAAAGTTCATGCTGTCAATTGTAGAGAGAGGGGCAACCAACGCGCCGCCGGGCCGCCCCAAGGCGGGTTAGCCCCCTCGGGGGGCAGCGACCCGCTCAGCGGCGGAGCGTGGGGGCACAGGTCCATTCAATAAGTCCATCGCCAGGCACAAGTCTGCCCACGCCTTGGCTTTGTTGGCACTGGCGCGCAACAACACTTTGGGGTGGTATGTCACTACTACAGGCGTGCCGCGGTAGCTGTAGACACGGCCACGCTGCTTGTCCAAGGGCATAGCAGCGTCTTGCGGATGCTCTGCCAACAGCAACTGCACGGCAAACCGGCCCATGGCCAGAATCACCTTGGGTTGCACCAGTTGCATTTCACGCTGCACATACTGCGCGCACTGGGCCAGCTCTGCTGCTTGCGGCAAGCGCCCAGGCGGTGGGCGGCACTTGACGACATTGCTCAGGTAGGCACCCTGCCGACCTTGACCACGGCGACTGGCCGCCACGGCCTTGAGCATGTTGTCCAGCAATTGTCCAGCCTGCTCAACAAACGGTTGGCCGAGGCGGTCTTCGTCTTCATCGGGCGGGTCGCCCACCACCATCCAGTCCGCTTGCACCGCCGTATCGGGTGCCGACAGCGTCGACACCTTGCGCCCGGCACACAGGCCGCAGGCTTGGCACGCGGCAGCGGCCTCCACCAGCTCAGGCCACTGCAGTGCGCGCAGCGCCAAAGCTTCACCCGCTGGCGCGCGCACTGTGGCAACAGGGGTTGCGCCTGCGGCGTGCGGCATGCGTGCTACTGCGTCCGCTGCGGGCTGGCTTGGCAGTGGCGCAACGCGGGCCATGGGCTGTTGCGCCGCTGCGCGGCTCGGGGCTGCTGCGACCGGCGTGCTCGGCGAAGCCAGCGGGGATGCTGCGGCCTGTGCCTCCGCCTCGGGTAGCCACACGTGCACACCCATTTCTTGCAGCATGGCGCGCTGGCGGGTGTCGGGTTCAAGTGCCATGGTCTGCTTTCGGTGTATCCAATCTCAATCCCATCACGGCCGCATCTTCGCGCTGGCCATTGCCAGCCGGATAGTAGCCTTTGCGCATGCCGACACGCTGAAAGCCATGTGCCTCGTAGACGTGCAGTGCACGGGTATTGCCCACGCGCACTTCCAGCCACAACCACAGGGCCTTTTGTCCACGCGCCCACAGGGTCAGCGCATCCAACATGACGCGGGACCAGCCCTGCCCCTGGTACTCGGGTGCCACGGTGATGTTGAGCAAATGCACTTCTTCCACGCCCTGCATGGCCACAAAATAGCCCAAAAGAATCTCATCGGCCACCAACATCTGGGCCTGGTAGCCCGACTGCAGCGCATCCAAAAAGTTGGTGCGATTCCACGGGTGTGCGTAGGCACGTTGCTCCACCTGCACCACGCGATCAATATGCTCTGCCAGCAGGGGTTCAAACTGCACTTCTACGGCGACCTGGGGTTCATGCATGGGCAGCCGCTTTCTCTGCCATCCGCTCGGCGGTGGTTTTGGCAACCTTGTCACGGATATAGCTGGGCAACGCGTGTTCTGCGGCCACCGCTTTGCCAGCATCCAACAATTGTGGTGCCAGCCGCAGCATGGCGGCGGCAGTTGGCAACGCCGTGATGCGCTGCGCCATTGCACCGTGCTGGTCGTGTTGGGCCACCCGGTCGCCATAGACCGCAAATACGTTGCCTGCCAGCAGCCACGGGGCGGACGAAGCCGACGCAGCGCCCGTACCACGTGACAACTTCTCAGGCATGACCAATGCGCTGCCCGCCACTTCAGACCACACGCCAGCATCAAACGCATAGGTCGCGGCATAGACCTCGTCCATGCGGGCATCCAGCAACGCAGTCACTACACCCGCAGCCAGCGCGCCAAAGGCGGTGTAGCGCGCTTCTTCGGCCACTGCCAATAACGAATCAACCGGCAGCACAGGCACTTGCGCGCCAAAAGCCAAGCCCTGCGCTACCGAGCAGGCGGTGCGCAAACCCGCGAACGAGCCCGGCCCACTGCCAAAGCAAATGGCATCCAGCGCATCCAGGCGCAGATCGGCTTGCTGCAACAGTGCCAAGATGGCGGGAATGAGATCCGTAGAAGCCCGTGCGCCGCCAATGGCCGAGTGTTGCCAAATCTGCGGCACGTCATCGACGGTGCGCGCTACAGCAATAGACATCGTCTCGGTGCCGGTATCAAATGCCAATAGATTCATGCTTCCAGCCTGGTCTTCATAATCAAATTAGCCTCCAGCCCTCGCATTACTTGCATAAGGCGCTACTAATTCAGTAGCAACCGCAGCAGGCTTGCGCACGCCAAACACAATGCCAATACTCACCAGCGCCAGCCCAGCCAGCAGGTTCCAGACCAGCGGCTCCCCCAAAACCAGCGCTGCCGCAAGGGCCGACAAGCCCGGCACCAGTGCCGTGATCATGGTGGAGCGCACCGGGCCATAGTGCTGGATCATCTTGGTAAAGGTAATGCCCGAAATCACCACCGACCCCACACCCTGAAAAAACATCTGAAAGGCCACGTCCTGCCATGGCGCCATAAAAACTTTGCCCGGCACCACATGCAGCAACAGCAACACGGTGTAGACAGGTACGTAGGTGACAAATGCGAAGGCGGTGATCGCAATGGTGGCTCGCACAGCATCCAATGCAAAGCGGCGCACCACCACGCTGTACGAAGCCCATGTCATGGATGCCAGTACAAACAGACCATCGCCCCGCCACACGCCGCTGCCATCGAGCGCATGCAACAGGCTGGCCCCACCCACCAACAGATCGCCACCCACAATAAGTGCCAAGCCCAAAGCGCGTACGGGGGTCACGCGGTCCTTCAAAACCAATACCGCCAACAGCGTCGTCCACAGTGGCAAACTGCCTGGCATGAGCACCGAGGCGTGGGCCGCTGGCGCAAACACAAAACCACTGTAGGCCAACATGGCATACAGGCCGCCACCAAACATGCCTGCCAAAAGCGTTTGCCGCAACGGCAGAGGCGATAAGCCCAGCAACGAGCCCGCCTGCGGTTGTGTGTGCCGGTCGCGGCGCACGAGCCACCAGCCCCAGGGCAACAAGATTAGGCTGGCACCCCAGATGCGCGCGTAATTGATGTCAAACGGGTTCAGCAAGCCACCGCGCGACGGATCTGCCGACGCCCGTGCGATGACGATGAACGAAGTCCAGATCAGCACCGTCACCACGGCAGCCACCAAACCCACCACCTTGGGAGACAGGGCATAACGCGGACTGGGGGGCGGGGTGGATGGCATGGGGTGATTATCGGGGATGGCACTGGTGCT
>CAYXWW010000080.1:6201-12871 GCA_964468905.1 uncultured Rhodoferax sp.
GTGATAGGCAGGGCTGATAATTCGACGCATGACACTTCGCACCCGTTGTTTGAACTTGCTGCTGGCGTGCAGCCTGATCAGCTTTGCCCATCTGACACATGCACAAGGCCTCCCGCCCGAAGTGGATGCCGCACTGGCCCGCGCCAAGATTCCCCGCGATTCGGTGGCCATGCTGCTGGTGGACACTGCAGCGGCCGCCACCCCCCGGGTGAGCCACCGCGCCAATGTGGCCATGAACCCCGCGTCGGTCATGAAGCTGGTGACCACTTTTTCTGCGCTGGAGCTACTAGGCCCGGCCTACACCTGGAGCACACCGGTCTTTATGGATGGCGCAGTGCGCGACGGCACACTGCACGGCAATCTCGTGATTCAAGGCCAAGGCGACCCCAAGCTGGTCATCGAGCGCCTGTGGCTACTGCTGCGCCGGGTGCAGGGCTTGGGCATACGCAGCATTGCAGGCGACATCGTGCTGGAGCACAGCAGTTTTGACGTGCCCCCCACTGACCCAGCCAGCTTCGACGGCGAACCGTTCAAGCCCTACAACGCGTCACCCGATGCGCTACTGATCAACTTCAAGTCCGTCGTCATGACCTTCACGCCCGACCCTAGTGGCGCAACAGCCCGCGTGCAATATGACCCGCCGCTGGCAGGCGTGCAGATGCAGGCCACCGTGCCGCTGGTAGCGGGCAAATGCGAGGAATACCGTGCCCTGCTCAAGGCTGATTTCGCAGACCCCAAGGCCATTCGGTTTGCTGGCAGCTACCCGTTCACCTGCGGTGAAAAGGTGTGGGCCGTGGCCTATGCCGACCCCAAGACCTATGCCGAACGCGCGGTGCAAGGCATGTGGCAGGACATGGGTGGCAAGCTCACTGGCAGCGTGCGATCAGGGTCCGTACGGGCTGGCCTAAAACCCGTCTTTGAGATGCGCTCTGCCCCGCTGGCCGAAATCATTCGTGACATTAACAAATACAGCAACAACGTGATGGCGCAACAGGTGTACCTGACCCTGGGTCGTGTGCTGCCTACCCCCGCCAGCGAGGCCGGGTCTGCCGACGTGCCCACCGTGGCGGGCACATTCGATGCGTCCCGCGCCGTGGTGCTGCGTTGGTGGAAGGACCGCATCAACGCCACCGACCTGCCGGTGCTGGAAAACGGATCGGGCCTGTCGCGCGACGAGCGCATCAGCGCCCAGGCACTGGGCCGCTTGCTGCAAACCGCCTACGCATCACCACTGATGCCGGAGCTGATGTCCTCGCTGCCCATCACCGGCGTAGACGGCACCCTGCGCCGCGCCAAGACGCGTGCCACGGGCAGTGCGCACCTCAAGACCGGCAGCCTCAACGAAGTGGTGGCCGTTGCAGGCTATGTGCACACCACCAGTGGCAAGCACTATGTGCTGGTGGCCATCGTCAACCACCCCAACGCGCGCGCTGCGCGGCCTGCAGTGGATGCGATGGTGGACTGGGCTGCTGCGCGATAGGGCAACTATTGTTTAAATCCGCACCTGCAGCCAACAGCCCGACAGGGTTAGGTGTGATTGAACCAAGGTCACGCTGGCCGAGCTTTGGGACTACGTAGTTTGCGGAAGACGGACCAGCGGATAATCAACCATGCAAATCATCGACTGGATCGGCTACACCGCCGCCACCCTCACCACCGCCAGCTTTGTGCCCCAGGCACTGCACACATTCAAGACCAAAGACGTTCGCGGCATTTCGTTGGCCATGTACAGCGCCTTTGTAGTGGGCATTGTGTTGTGGTTAATGTATGGTTTTTTACTCAGTGCCTGGCCTATCGTCATTGCGAACGCAATTACTTTGACACTGGCTACTGCCATTTTGGTCATGAAGTTGAAGTACCGCTGATTGCCGACAGAGTGACCACCTGGGTTCGCGTTAACAGTCGGTGTTTACCCGCATAGTGCACAAAAGACGTTTTGGGCAACAATCAATGTTTCAAAACGAACGGTCGTTCTATTTACAGGGGAAGCAAATGAAACTATGGAAATTGGCAACGGTGGCCGCAGGCTGTGCAGCAATTTTGGCCGGTTGTGGCGGCAGCGGGTATGAAATTGCACTCACGGCACCCAAACCGACGGTTACCTCTGTCAAAGTGTTTGGTGACAGTATTGTGGACAGCGGCACGTTTGGCTACAAATTCACCATCCAGAGTGCGGACAAAGCCAGTCCATTTCAGATCTTTCCAGAAATTGTTGCGGCCAATTTTGGTATCAGCAAGCTGTGCTCGTTCTTCAACTTCAATGGCACAACGTTCGTACCCAACACGTCTTGCTCCAGCTATGCGGTTGCCAGTGCCCGTGTGAACAATTTAGTCAATGCCACGACCGCAAGCGCTGGCAACAGCGTGCCGTTTTCCATCACCTACCAGCTGGCTACCGGCTCGTCGACACTGGCGCCGACGGACATCGTCATTGTTGATGGCGGTGGCAATGACCTTGCCGAGCTGACCGCCCTGTACCTGGCTGCTACCACCCCAGAGGGCATTAGCGCATTTGCCTCCGCGTTGAGCACATTGCTGCCACCGGCTACGGTATCTGCCTTGATTGGTGCCAGCCCCACGGCTACCAGCCTGGGCAATGCGGCGGGTGCTTATGCGCAGGCGGTGGGCCAGGCGCTCGCCACGTCCGTGAAAACCAACGTGGTCTCCAAGGGAGTCACCAAAATCGTTGTCGTCAACACGACCGACATCACTGTCACGCCACGCTTCCAAGCTGTGTTGGGTGCAGTAGCCGCTGCCGCTGGCTCGGCACAACGCGATGCTGTACAGGGTGCAGTGCGTGCCTGGACACAAGCCATGAATGCAGGCCTTGCAGCCGGGCTGACAGGTACCAATGTGCAGATTTGGGATTTGTATACCGAAGGTGCCAAGATCATCGCTTCACCGGCCCAGTACGGCCTGACCAACACATACACCCCCGCTTGCCCCAAAGTTGCCGGCGGCCTCAGCAGCGTAGGCCTGGCGGCGTTGGACTTTCCGCAAACCGTATTGGCGTGCAACTCGGCCAGCATGTCGGCCAGCATTCCTGTGGGAGAAACTTCGCCCAACTGGTGGAAGACATATGCCTTTGCGGACCAGTTCCACCCCACACCCGCCTTGCACCAGTTGTTCGGCCAATCCATCATCCAGCAGGTAACCAAGGCGGGCTGGTAATTGCCGAAGTACGGACAAAACCGCTAAAAGCAGCCTCCGGGCTGCTTTTTTTATGCGATGCTTAGCGGCTGTATGTATTCGCAACATTTCGGACTCAACCAAGACCCGTTCTCCATTGCCCCGGACCCTCGCTACCTCTACATGAGTGCGCGCCATCGGGAGGCCTTGGCGCACCTGCTCTTTGGCGTGGCCGGGCCCGACAAAGGCGCGAGCGGCACCGGCGGCGGCTTTGTACTGTTGACGGGTGACATTGGCACCGGCAAGACCACCATCTGCCGCTGTTTCCTGGAGCAAATCCCGCCAGGCTGCCATGTGGCCTACATCTTCAATCCCAAGCTCACGGTGATTGAACTACTGCAGTCCATTTGTGAAGAGTTTCACATTGCACTGGCCCCCGTATCCACCCAAGCGCCAACGGTCAAAACGTACATTGACGCGCTCAACGCATTTTTGCTGCAAAGCCATGCTGCCGGACACAGCTGTGTACTCATCATCGACGAAGCACAAAACCTGCAAAGCGATGTGCTGGAGCAATTGCGCCTGCTGACCAATCTGGAAACCAGTGCGCGCAAGCTGCTACAAATTGTGCTGATTGGCCAACCCGAGTTGCGTGCCCGCCTGGCACGCCCACGGCTGGAGCAGCTGGCACAGCGCGTAATCGCGCGCTTTCACCTGGATGCACTCAATGTAGAAGAAAGCACGCACTACATTGCCCACCGGCTGGCGGTGGCGGGTCACAAGGGGCCGCTGCCATTTGACAAGAAAGCCTTGCAACACATTCACCGGCTGACACGCGGCGTGCCCCGACGGATCAACCTGCTGTGCGGGCGCGCGCTCTTGGGTGCTTGGGCCAACGGCCTGGAGCGCGTCACGGCGAAAGTGGTGGACGCTGCGGCCACCGAAGTGTTTGGTTCGCCAAATATCGCGCCAGCGCGCCCCGGTCGCATAAGCTCACGGTTGTGGAACGCTATCGCCTTGCTATCCTTCGCGACATTGGCAGCGTACAGCGTCTACGTGTGGCAAAAAACCAAGAAACATGGCCCACCCGGCACCATCCATGCGCAGCGCGCAGTTCCATCACCTGTCCTGACTACCGGACCATCACAGATTCCACCGGCGTCAAGTGCCACCGGTGCATCTGCACCCATGGCAACAGCGCTTGAACAGTCTGCCAAACCGCCGCCACTGCCTGCCATCGACAGCCTGGAGGCACTGTTGTCCCAACTCACAACCGATGCCGATGTGGCGTGGAACGCGCTGGCTACGCACGGGCGTTTCAAGGTGGAGCCAACGCAGCCCTGTAGCACAGCCGCCGGTGGCGACCCTTTGTTGCAGTGTTACCGCACAACGAGCTTAACCCTGCCGCAGCTGCGTCAACTGGGGCGCCCCGGCATTCTGACCCTGCACGCAGAGGGTCTACCACCCTTGTTTGCTGTGTTGGTTGGCATGACCGAGCAAAACGCCACACTGCAATTAGCCAAGGGCCCGCACACCGTCAACTTAATTGCGCTGGGTCGACTCTGGCAAGGTGATTTCGCCACCTACTGGCGCGCGCCGCCAGGCTATGAGCGTGTGGCGCGTGGTGGCAGTACGGGGGCGGCCATTGCAGAATTGGCACGCGGTCTGGCGCTGCTGGATGGAACACCTTCTCCGCAACGAGGCTTGCAAACCCAGACGCTGGACGCCAACCTGCAGGCCCGCATTCTCGACTTCCAACGCGCGCAAGGCCTCAAGGCCGATGGCCAGCCCGGCCCCATGACCTACATGCAGCTGGAGAGCGCACTGGGCATTCAGCAGCCGCGCTTCATCACAGCGCAACCCCCCACTTCTCCCTAGGCCATGTCATTCATTCTTGATGCACTCCAAAAGGCCGACGCAGAACGCGCGCGCGGCAACGTCCCGAGCCTGCACGCGCACCATGTCAGCAACACGTTTGAACCAGCAGGCGTGGCCCCACGCACCAAACTAATTGCAGCAGTGGTTGGAGCCATAGCTGCCACCGCACTCGCCAGCTGGATGTGGCTGGGCCCTCCACCGCCAACCCCCATCGCCAGTGCACCTGCTGTGGCAACGCCAGTACCCGCTCCATCCCCGGTGCCGGTACCGCTGCCAACGCCCGCACCCAGCCCGCTGCCCTTGCCGCAGCCGCAGCCCCATAGCGTGCCACCCATTGCCCCAGCGCCCTACAGCGCCAGCGTTGCACAGCCATCGAAAGCGGCAACAACCTCATTGGCGTCGCCCAAGCCTGCGCCAACCGCAACACCAACAGCCGCCGCGCCGGTGCGCGCTGCCAGCACCACCAAAGCTGCTGCGCCGAACACAAAAGCCACACAGCCCACCACGGCCCCGCTATTGGCTGAGCTACCCGAAGACATACGCCGACAAATTCCCGCCATGGCCATCAGCGGGGCTGTCTATTCCGACAACCCAGCGCAACGGCTGTTGATTGTCAATGGTCAGGTGCTCACACAAGGCAGCCAAGCGGCGCCCGATGTGACATTGGTGGAGATCCGGCCGACCAGTTCAGTCTTCAGCTTTCGGGGCACGCAGTTCCGGCTAGGCCACTGACGGCGCCGGATCATGCGTCGCGAGTAGTACGCTTAAAAATCAGCACGGGTTCACTGCCATGCGCGTTGCCGAACACATATAACGGATAGACCAGCGAAAGCGATTTGAAGTCATCACTTTGCGCATAAATGCTCATGCCAATGTGCACGTACATCAAAGCCAGATGGCACATGTAGTCCTGCATAACGCTGCGTAACTTCGGGAAATGTGTCACCAGGCTATCGATCTCCGCGAAGTAATTTTGCAGGTCAAGGCGCCCTGTGTGCGAGAAAAGTCCACCCGTGGCCTGCAGGGTGTCGTCACAGCGTGCAAAGCCACTAACGACCGCATCAGTGCCAAAGGGATTGGATGCAAAACCTGGGTACACAAGTTGGAGGCCTTGGACAGCGTGCCCGCGCCAATGCTTGGCGCTTTCCTGAATATCGTTCACCACCAGTTCGACAACTTCTCGCATGAGATACGTGCGCCATGGGAACACGTGCCCTTCGATCAAGAAATTGCCGTTGGTAACCTGCGTATACAAGGTTTCGGCCTTGTCGCGCAGCTGGATAAACGTGGGATCGTATTCACAATACGCGAGTAGGTCTTCAGGAATGTTCATAACGGCCTCAAAGTTCAGGTGCGGATTTTCACTGCCCCCAACGCGACGATCCATGCATCGGGTACCGGTGGCTATTGCGCACTGGCCCGCTGCAATCGGTCGCGCACGCCTTCCCATTCCATGCTTTCAGGCGGAGTTTCTACCCAGATCAGCTTGACTTCTGCATCGTCAAAACCGCGCAGCACGGCAAACAGCTGCTGGGCGGTGGCTGCGGCATCGTCGGGCATGCGGCGCAGCAAAATGGACAGGGGAACCTTTTTCAATGGTGCGCGGGCGTACACAGCAATGGTCGGCTTGGCGGACGCACCGCCGGGCACCATCACCTCGCCC
>CAYXWW010000080.1:12881-15543 GCA_964468905.1 uncultured Rhodoferax sp.
GTGCGACTCCAGCGTGCCGGAGGCCTTTGGAGTGTTTTCGGCAGCTAGCCCTCGTACATTCTGCGCAAGCAGCTCCTCATTTGATAGCGCCTTTTGTCCGCAAGCTTGCTCCACCTGCAGGCGGCTGATGGAGCCCGGGCGCAGCAGCACAGGCACGCCACGGGTGCAATCGATGATGGTGGACTCGATGCCCAGATTGCACGGCCCGCCATCCAGTATCAGCAAATCGGGGCCCAGCTCGCTGGCCACATGGGCTGCTGTGGTGGGGCTCACCCGGCCAAAACGGTTGGCGCTGGGTGCAGCAATGCCCCAGACGATGGGCTTGTCGTCTTCACCGCTTCCGCCATCGCTGCCATCACCGCGCAGAGCCTTCAACACGGCCTGCGCCGCAGGATGGGCCGGGCAGCGCAGGCCAATGGAATTTTGCCCACCCGCTGCGGCCGCACCCACACCTGGGCGGCGCGGCAATATCAGCGTCAGCGGGCCGGGCCAAAAGGCCGACATGAGCTGCTGCGCAAACGGCGGCACCTGCGCGGCATAGTGCGCAGCACCCGACGTGCCACCGTCTTGTGCTGACACGTGCACGATGAGCGGGTGGTCCGCCGGGCGGCCCTTGGCGGCAAATATTTTGGCCACGGCAGCATCGTTGTCGGCATCGGCGCCCAGGCCATAGACCGTCTCAGTTGGCAGGCCAATCAGACCACCCGCCCTCACGGCATCTGCACAAGCAGCTATAGATTCAGGAGCAGATGCGGGCAGGATCATGGCGTGGCGCAACGTACAAGGCGTGGCTCAAAACGCCGCAATGCCCAAAATGCTGGCGGCCTGCAACGCGGTGGCGCGCACCTGCTCCACGGTGGCACTGGTCACGGTCAGGTGGCCCATCTTGCGGCCCTTGCTCGCGTGGGCTTTGCCATACAGGTGCAAATGGGTACCGGGCAAAGCCAGCACTTGCGCCCACGGGGGCGTGCCACCTTCGCTAGCATTTGCGGGCCAAATGTCGCCCAACAGGTTAAGCATGATGCTGGGGCTGTGCTGTCGCGGCTCGGTCAGCGGCAGACCGGCCAGGGTGCGCACTTGCAGCTCAAACTGCGACACATCACACGCGTCCATGCTGTAGTGGCCGCTGTTGTGCGGGCGCGGCGCCATCTCGTTCACCACCAGCCCGCCCAGCGCCTGGGCGGCGGCAGAATCAGGCTCCAGCACAAAGAACTCCACACACAACACGCCAACGTATTGCAACCCAGCTGCTACAGATTTTGCAGCAGCTACCGCACGTTCCACGAGGGCTGACGGCAGATTTCCTTCATAAACTTCGGTCACCGCCAGGATGCCGTCACGGTGCAAGTTTCGCTGCACGGGCAGGTTGACACAGGTGCCATCTGCGCCGCGCGCCACGATAACGGAGCATTCGAGTTGCAGGGGCAGCATTTTCTCCAGCACACAGGGCACGTGATTGAGGTTGCCCCACGCGGCAGCCAGCGCTGCGCGGTCAGCCACCCGGGCCTGGCCCTTACCGTCGTAACCCATGCTGGTAGTTTTCAAAATACCAGGCAACAAATCCTCAGACACCTCCGCCAACTGCTCCGCAGTCTCAATCACCGCATGGGGTGCCACTGGAACGCCGCAGTTTGCGAAATACGATTTCTCGCGCGCGCGGTCCTGCGAGATGGCCACACAGTCCGCAGCAGGCGACACGGTGCGCGTTTGCGCCAGTGCTGCCAGCGATTCGGCTGGCACGTTTTCAAATTCGGTGGTTACCGCCACGCAGCGCTGCGCCAGCTGTTGCAACCCAGCGGGGTCGGTATAGGCAGTCTGGATATGGTGGTGGCTCACGCGCCCGGCCGGGCTCAGCGGGTCCGGGTCCAGCACGGCGGTGAAGAAACCCATCTGCTGGGCGGCCTGCACAAACATGCGGCCTAGCTGGCCCCCGCCCATGACGCCCAGCGTCGTCTCAACGCTTCCGCCCAGCGTGATTTCGCTCATAAAGCCGGGGGAACGGTCATACCCCGGGCCACTTCGGTCTGGTGGGCGCGGTACTCGTCCAGCTTTTTACGCAATGTGGGGTGGTCAGCCGCCAGCATGGCCACGGCAAACAGGGCTGCGTTGGCCGCACCCGCCGCGCCAATGGCAAAGGTAGCCAC
Source organism: uncultured Rhodoferax sp. (assembly GCA_964468905.1). GTDB lineage: Bacteria > Pseudomonadota > Gammaproteobacteria > Burkholderiales > Burkholderiaceae_C > Allorhodoferax. The sequence goes on from CAYXWW010000080.1 coordinate 15,026, forward strand.
CGGTATGCCCTTGGGCATTTGCACAATGCTGTGCAGCGAATCCACGCCCGACAAGTGCTTGCTGGCCACCGGCACGCCCAAAATGGGCACCGTGGTTTTGGCCGCCAGCATGCCCGGTAGGTGGGCGGCACCCCCGGCCCCCGCAATGATGGCGCGCAAGCCCCGCCCGGCGGCGGCCTCTGCGTAGGCAAACATATCGTCTGGCATGCGGTGCGCCGAGACGACGCGCGACTCGTGACTGATACCAAACTGCTGGAGAATCTGCACTGCATGCTGCATGGTGTCCCAGTCGGAGCTGGAACCCATGACGACGCCGATTTGAATGTTCATATCTTTAAAATGGCAATAGTCCCCGATTTTACTTTTTCGCCCTGAGCCTATTTGGCCTTTGGGCTGCCCCCATGCAAAACGCCCCCGTTGGGGGCACTACTACACTAGCTCCATGATCAACGTCACCGTAGAAAATTTTGAAACCGAAGTGGTTGCCGCGTCCACCACGGTCCCCGTGTTGGTGGACT
>CAYXWW010000081.1:0-15301 GCA_964468905.1 uncultured Rhodoferax sp.
AGCGCTCCGAGATCGCCAAGATTGAGCTCAAGCAGCGCATTAACGTGCTCTTGGTGCCCAATAAAACATTGGAAACACCCAACTACAAGTTGGAGCGCCTCAAGCACGACGACCCCCGCTTGGACAACATCGAGGCCAGCTACAAGTTGGCCGATGAGATGGAGGACCCCACTGGTGTAACCCGTCGTTCGCAAGAGCCCACCAACAAGCAGACCCCCATCATCAAGGGTGTGCTGCCAGATGCGCCAGCACCAATTGCTGCACCTCGGCCGGCGGCGGCTGCGCCTGTGCAACAGGCTGCGCAGCGCCAAGTCGCCACAGCACCCGGCACGAAGCCAGCTGTCGCAGCGGAAAAGGGCTTCTTTGGCTGGATCAAGAGCCTCTTTGCGAGTGAGCCAGCGACACCAGTCAAGGCCCCACAGGCACCCGCCACTAAATCACCGGAAGGACGCGACGGCCGTGACGGCCGCAACCGTTCAGGCGGCAAACCCGGTGAAGGTCGTCCTGAAGGCGCGCGCGCCGATGGGCGTGGCCCGCGTGGCGAAGGTCGCGGCGACGGACGTAATGGTCGTGGTGGACGCGGCGGACGCGGTGGCAGTGACCGCCAAGGATCTACCCAACGCGACCGTTTTGACGCTGATGGAAAACCATTGGCACATGAAGCAACCGTGCAGGCTGGTGCAGTCGCACCCGGAAATTCCGAGACTCCACGCACAGAGCAACGACCAGAGCGTGGTCCTCGCCCAGAACGCGGCAATCGCGGTGGGCGTGGCGGCGAACGCGCCGAAGGCGCTGAGCGCGGCGAACCGCGCGCTGAAGGTCGTTCTGACACAGCAGCAGCGGGCGAAGGCGACAACCGTCAGGAAGGCCAAGTTCGCGAAGGACGCGAAGGGCGTGGTGGCCGAGGACGCAATGGTCGCGGCCCACGGCAGGACCGCGCAGCTTCTGACGGTAGCCAGCAAACCCAACTGGGCTTCAGTGACAGCGCCAACGGCACGGGCACCGAACCAACCCAGTCGCAGACACCGCAAGACGCCAGCAACGGCTCGCAGGCAAATGGTCAAGAGGGCCAAGAAACCCGCGAACGTCGCCCACGGGATCGCTATGGTCGCGAACGCGGTCCACGTGGTGATCGCACCGAGCGCAATGACCGGGAAGATCGCCCCGATTTGCGTGTTGCAGCGCAGCCAAGCACTGCACAAACTGACAATGAACCATCGGAGGCTGCTACCGTTGCCGCAACGCCAGTGGCCGTGCGACAAGCAGTAGCACCCGTTGCCAAGGCCGTTGCGCCAACAGCGCCCGCTCCAGCAGCGCCTGCCGCAGCGGTAGATCGGATGCCGAAGGTCACCGCGTACAGTTTGCCAACTGACGCTTTGATCCAAGTCGCGCAAAGTTCTGGACTGCAATGGGTCAACTCGGATGCAGCAAAGATCGAGGCCGTGCAGGCAGCGATTGCCGCTGAACCCAAACCCATCCATATGCCGCGTGAACGTCCTGCACCCGTCGCAATCGATACAGGTCCGCTGATTCTGGTTGAGACACGACGCGACCTGCGCAACATGACATTGCCGTTCGAGCAGCCACCCGCTGTTTGATCGCGTCATGTCCGCCCCATCCAATTCATGGGGCAACAAAAAAGGGGCCGTCAGGCCCCTTTTTTATGGGATGTACACATTCAAAACAAGTCGACTGCGCCAACCTTCACCACTTCTCCAAAGAATCCTTTTCGAACCAGGTCATCGTGGCTAAAGACCAAATTGCTCGCATGGCGTTGGCGCTGCGCATAGTCCACTGCACGTTCTGCGCGCTCCAGCGCGGTGCTCGGTGAGTCTTCCGCCGTCACACGCGTGAAACCCGCACAAGCCGTAACACGCCCAACCTGCGGGAAATTGAATTTTTCCATGTTGGCCCGAAAGCGTTCAAAAGCCGCCAACACCAAGGCCTCTTCTGGACAATGCATGAGCACGGCAAACTGCGCACCACCCAACCGGTAGAGCCGGTCATATGTGCGAAACGTATTGTTCATGATGCGCGCCACCAACAACAACACTTCTTCTGCAATCAGGTGCCCAGTCTTGTCACTGACGACACCAAAATTATCAAGATTAACTGTGCCCAACCAATAGTTGGGTGGCACCCGATGGCGCCGCTCTGACACGGGCAATACAGAGGCCTCCAGCACACGTGTATCACTTTCGATGCCATGGTCCAATTCTTCGAGCACAGCGCTGTAAAACGTGTCATCCAGCGACTTACGGTTGAGCAGACCGGTCAATGCATCGCGGTCGCTATAGGCCAGCAACTTGTACATGTTGCGAAAGACGTGAATCACATCCTCGACGACCTGCAACTGCCCTTTGACGAGTGGAGCGCCGGAATGGATTTCAACAACGCCTTCGTCGTCGCTAGAGGTATCAGAAAACAAAGGCACAAAGCTGATGCGCGGCCCGTCTTCGCCAGCCCACGCGTATTCGACCAGTGCACGGGTTTGCAAACAGCGCAAACGGTCGCGCTCGTCTGCCAATTCACGCAGTGTTTCAAAATCCACACGCAAGGGATCGACCACTTTGCCCCCGCCCCGTACATCCAACGAAGCAACTTCAAGCCAGCGCTTGACGCTTTCTTCACTGACAACCCGCGCGACGACTACACGGTCTATTCGCAACAGATCAATCAGGGCCTTGGAAAGGGTTAGTTCCAGAAGCTCCCGATCCCGGTGATCGGTCAGCTTGATGATGTGTTCGGTGAGTGTTGCCATGGGCACATAATAGCGCTGAATTGCGCCTGCGTCACCTCGACATAATCCCGCACTTTATCTTTTGGCAGCCTCTTTGTAGGCTTGGGCAGCGGCCTGTTCATCGTGCCGCTGCTCGGCCATTTGGGCCAACGCCAGCCATGCGTCGCGGCTCAATTCCGACTCGTGCAGCAGTGCCAACGATTGCTTGAACAACTGCTGTGCCTTGCCCCACAAACTCAGGCGCATACAAGCGACGCCCGCCAAGTATTGAAGCACGGCATCGCGCGGATTGCTAGACTGCGCGGCTTCGATGCGCGCGAGCCAGACACCGTCGGGTATGCCATCCTGGACACCAAATCCGCGTTCAAGAACGCGAGCAAGTCGCACACGCTGCGCCAACGTGAGGGTATCGTCGCGCTGCACCATGGCGTCCCAAATCGGAAGCAGCCATTGGCGCGACAAGGTTGCAGTGCCACCTAACAGCAGCAGGCGCTCTGCAGCTTCAAATGCAACCTCAGGAATCTGTTGCTCGGCATCGTCTAGTGCATCCCATGCGCGTTGAATTTGGACGGCATCGTGGGCGGCCTTGATTAACTCAATCGCCAAACCGCGGGCGATGCTTTTGCCAGCAGGTCCCGAAAACGCCCGGTGTTTGGTAAGCAATCTGGCAGTTTCCAGCGCACTGAGCGACTTGCCGGATTGACGGGCAGCACGAAACCGCAACCGCAATGCAAGCGTGCGCCGCGCGGCACCTTGCGGCAATTGGTCCAGCCATTGGATGGCGGCATTTGCGTCCCTGTCTTCCATTGCCCACCGCGCTGCGCGCAGTTGAACACCTTCTCGCGCCTCTTGCGCTTCTCGGTTCGATGATTGCTTCAAGGCCAGTTGAAAGTGGCTGTCGCGAACGCTTCGATCTTGCAGGGCATGGGCACTCTCGGCTGCCAGCAAATGCGTAATCGTGCGCAAGCGCCCTGCGTACGGCAGTCGCTCGCCACTGCGTTCAATCGAGGCTTCGAGCGTCAAAACCATTTCTGCAACCTTGCGCGATCGTACAAACCGCCCAGCTACTAAGTGGGACAACGACTCCAGCAAGGCTGTGTGCATGGCGCGTTCCTTTTGCAGAAGCCGCCAGCGACGCGCCTGCTGTGGGATGTTGACCAGGGCGGCGAATGCGCGCATAGCCAAGTGCAGCGCCAGGAAGCTTCCAGCGAGCAGCAGCAGAAAAAGGTTCAACGAGAGGTCCACCCGATGCGGCGGTAAAAACAGGCTCACGGTGCCCTGGTTGTCGCCCGCAAAAAGGGCACAGGCAACCGCCATTGCAAACAAGGCCAACAACCATAGCGCAAGTCGCATCGTTAGCGTCCAGCTGCGGCTGTCGTCAGCGCCGAAAGTGTGTCGTCAACTCGGGGCAACTCCAACGCGCGTAGCTGACCACGAACTTGCTGCAACAGCGCGCTGGCAGTTTGGGTCTTTCGCGACGAAGCATCGAAGTAGCGCCCCAGGGCAGTATTTGCCGAACCCAAATCCGAACGCACCGACTCGATTTGGCGGGACAAGAGCCCCAGACGGGCGTTGAGTAGTTTCAATTTCAAATTCTCGCGCAAAAAGAACGACTGCTCCGGTGACAACAATGCAGCATCCGGGTCTTCAATACGACTCACGCGAACCAGGCCACGCACCTCTTCGCGAACCAAGACGCCCAATCGAACCCACCAGTTGGTGATGGACTCATCCGACTTGCGCTTCATGTTCTCATTGGCGTGTGGCGTAGGCATTGCATTCGCGATGGGTAACTCGTCAACCAACAGCACCAACTCGTCGAGCTTGACTAACAAAGCCGGTGTGTCAGCCAACGCGGTTGCCTTCATGCGCGCAACATCCCGTCCAATGGCGCGCAGCAAAGGCGTTAGGCGGGGCTGGGCCGCGCGCGTGATGCGAAGTTCCGCACTCTTGAGCGCTGCCAACAGGGGTTCAAGACTACCCGTCAACTGGGCTTGCTGCTGTGCCAGGCGCACAGCGGACTCAATATCGACCACCAGGTTCTCATCGCGTGATCGCGAAAGACTTTGCATAAGCTCTTCGAGCTGCGTGCGTTGCAAAGAAACTTCGCTCAGGCGCGCCTCTGTCACCGCAAGCTTGGCGGACGTCTCCATCGCAATCTCTTGGGCATGGCGCGCGGTTGCCCGTGCTTCAACGGCCTGGGCACCAGCATCGGCGCTTTGGCGCGCCAATTGCTCCTGGATGACGGCGAGCTTTTGCCATAGCAAGCCACCAACGACCAATGCCATCACCGCGATGCCCGCCACGAGCCAAAACGCGCGCTGCGTGGCACGACGTGACGGATCAATCGCGGGATCGGCCGCTAGCGCTTGCACAGGAGCAACCGCCGCGGGAATGCTAGGCTCGGTATTCATGCAATCGATTCTATCGACGCCATCAACGCAGCTAGGCTGGGCCGTGACTCGCAAACAACATTAAAGCCCGCATTGCGTGCGGCTTGCGCAATACGGGCGTGGGTTACAACGGCTCTCGCCTGCGCCCACGACTGCTCTGGGCAGGCCGCAACAAGGTTGGCAATGGCCTCGGAGCTGCTAAACAGCCACACCGAGCCGTCCACCGCAGCCTGATGCACGGTTGCGCGCTGTAAATCGTCCAGCTGCGGCGCCCGCCGCTGGTAAGCCGCCACAAACTCCACTGTGCCGCCCACCTGGCACACCTGATCGGCAAACCAATTGCGCCCGTCTCCCTGACCACCGGCATCCGCCACACTTGCACTGCCGTAGCCACGCACGACGAGTACGCGATAGCCAGCATGAACTCGGTGCGAGACGACACTCCAAAGGGCTTCTGAATCAAACTGCCCCGTTTGCTGGTCCGGCATGTCGATGAATGCATCATCGACTTGTGCCCGCTTCAGCGCGGACAGACTGCCAGGTCCAGTCACAAATGCTCTTGTTTTAATAGCACCATTCTCAACAAATACGAGGGCTGAAGGCGGTTTCTGCTCAAAGAAATAGTCTACAGCGTTGCCGCTGACAAACATGGCGGCATCAAACGTAGGCAATCGATCCCATGCGGACACGATCGCGCTATGGTCGGGTGCCGGTAGCACGTCAATCAGCGGCAACGCCATCGCCGCATAGCCATGGCTTGTTAACGCATCTACCCACTGCCGCGCCTCCTGCTTCGGCCGCGTGACGATTACCCGCACGGGCTCAATCCCCTTGCACCGCTGCCGCAGCCATTCCAGCTTGCAATTGACGGGCTACCGCTTCGCCCAAAGCTGAAGCGTCTAAACCGTCACGCACTGTGCCGCTGGTGTGCGCGTGAACCAGCGGTAGCTCGCCTTGCGGATCACCCCAGGTGGCGCGAATGCTCAATCTTTCGCCTTCCAGTGTGGCGTAGGCAGCCAGAGGCATGGAACAACTGCCACCCATCGCGCGGCTCACGGCCCGCTCGGCCAATACCGCCAACCAAGTCGGTTGGTGCAAGAGGAACGCCAGCGCTTCCACCACCTCAGGACGGTTTGTGCACACTTCAATGCCCAAGGCACCTTGTCCCGCCGCTGGCAACATTTGTTCGGGCGTAAAAATGGCGCGAATGCGGTCTGCCAACCCGAGCCGCTTGAGCCCCGCTGCCGCCAACACAATGCCGTCGTACAGGCCGTCGTCGAGTTTGCGCAGACGGGTGTCCAGGTTGCCCCGCAAAGCCTCTATCTTCAAGTCTGGCCGCAGTGCCCGCAACAGTGCCATACGGCGCAAACTGGAGGTTCCCACCACCGCGCCATGCGGCAATTCGTCCAACGTGGCATAACGGCTAGAAACCCACGCATCACGAGGATCTTCCCGCTCCATCACACAAGCCAGGGTGAAGCCCTCGGGCAGTTCCATCGGCACGTCTTTGAGCGAATGCACCGCCAAGTCTGCCTGCCCCGCCTCCAGGGCCACTTCCAATTCCTTGACAAACAAGCCTTTTCCGCCAACCTTGCTTAGCGAACGATCGAGGATCTGGTCACCCTTGGTGGTCATGCCCAACAAGGTGACCGTGTGACCTTGTTTTTCCAGTAGCGCCCGGACGTGTTCCGCTTGCCACAATGCAAGCCGACTCTCGCGTGTAGCGATTGTTAATGTTTGCGCGACCATATTCTCGATTTTTTAACCTATTTGTAACCCATATGTAATCAATACAGGGTGGTCAATGCTAGCATGGGCACTATGAAGAATTTACCTGCTCCCGCCCCTGCCAAACGCGCAAAAGACAACGAACGACCATTGGTTGAAGACATCCGGCTGTTGGGCCGCTTACTGGGAGACGAAATCCGCGAACAGGAAGGGCAGCAGGCGTTTGAACTGATTGAAAAAATTCGCACGCTGTCCGTCGCGTTTCGACGCGATGCAGACCACGAAGCCGACAAGGCCCTCAAAAAGCTGCTCAAAGGGCTGACGGGTGACCAGACGGTTAGCGTCATCCGCGCCTTCACCTACTTCAGCCATCTGGCCAATCTGGCAGAAGATCGGCATCACATCCGTCGTCGCGCGATCCATGAGCGCTCCGGCGACACCCAAGAAGGCAGCCTGGATGTCGCCATGTCCCGCTTGCGCTGGGCTGGCATTGCACCCAAGACAATTTCCAATACCCTCGCCCAGAGCTATGTGTCTCCCGTTCTCACGGCACACCCCACCGAAGTGCAGCGCAAAAGTATTCTGGATGCCGAGCGCGGCATTGCGCGCCTGCTGACCGAACGTGACGAAATCAAGATGCGCGGAGCCTTTTTTGACAACAAAAAGGACGCACTGACGGCACGAGAACTGGCCTCCAATGAGTCTCAAATGCGCGCGCGCGTGATGCAGTTGTGGCAAACCCGCTTGCTGCGCTTTAACAAGCTCACGGTTGCTGATGAAATTGAAAACGCACTGAGCTACTACGAATCCACGTTTCTGCGCGAAATCCCCAAGCTCTACGCCAACCTGGAACACCTGTTGGGCAATCAGCCAGTGCACAGTTTTCTGCGCATGGGGCAATGGATTGGCGGGGACCGCGACGGCAACCCCAATGTGAGTGCCCAAACGCTGGAATATGCCCTGCGCCGCCAGTCCGAAGTAGCCCTGCGCCACTATCTGACAGAAGTGCACTTTTTGGGAGCCGAGCTATCCATTTCCGCCATGTTGACCGATGTCACACCCGAGATGCGTGCGCTCACCGAAAGTTCACCCGATCAAAACGTACACCGCATGGACGAGCCCTATCGGCGCGCACTGACGGGCGTGTATTCCCGCCTGGCAGCAACGCTCCACCTGCTCACCGGCACGGAGGCCGCACGCCATGCCGTTGCACCTCAAAACCCCTACAAGCTTGCCGAAGAATTTACCGCTGAATTGCGGACCATTGAAGCATCGCTCAAGGCGAACCATGGTGCCTCGCTAGTGGCCCAGCGCCTGCAGCCCCTGATTCGCGCCGTTGAGGTTTTTGGATTCCACCTGGCAACCGTGGACCTGCGTCAAAGTTCCGACAAACATGAAGAAGTGGTAGCCGAATTGCTGGCCACCGCGCGCATTGAATCGGACTATTGCAAACTGGACGAAGCCGCCAAAAGCAAATTGCTCATGGGGCTTTTAGGCGACGCCCGCTCACTGCAAGTGCACGGTGCCACCTACTCTGCGCATACGCAAAGTGAATTGGCCATTTTCTACAGCGCCAAGGTGATGCGCGAGCGCTTTGGCCACGATGCCATTCGCCACTACATCATCAGCCATACAGAGACAGTAAGCGACCTGCTGGAAGTCCTGCTATTGCAAAAAGAGGTGGGGCTGATGCGTGGTGTGCTCAATGCCGCGGGCGCAAGCCCAGCAAACACGGCGTCACCCGAGTTGCTCAATCCTTTGTGCGACCTGATCGTTGTGCCTTTGTTTGAAACCATCGAAGATTTGCGCAACGCTGCACCCATCATGCGTGACTTTTACGCTTTGCCCGGCATTGCCGCATTGGTCCAACGCAGCGGTGGCGAGCAAGACATCATGCTGGGCTACTCTGACAGCAACAAAGATGGCGGTATCTTCACCAGCAACTGGGAACTGTACCGCGCAGAGATCGCGCTGGTGGAACTGTTTGACGAGCTTGCCGTCAACCACCCCATCAAGCTACGCATGTTCCATGGACGGGGCGGCACAGTAGGCCGCGGCGGCGGCCCAAGCTACGACGCCATCCTGGCCCAACCACCCGGCACCGTGCGCGGACAAATTCGTCTGACTGAGCAGGGCGAAGTGATCGGCTCCAAATATGCCAACCCGGAGATCGGCCGCCGCAACCTGGAAACACTGGTTGCCGCCACGCTGGAAGCCACGCTGTTGCAACCCACCAAATCGGCCACCAAAGCCTATCTGGAAGCAGCAGCGGAACTGTCGAGCAACAGCATGGCCGCCTACCGAGCACTGGTGTATGAAACCCCTGGGTTCACGGAATATTTCTTCAGCGCAACACCATTGCGCGAGATTGCAGAACTCAATATTGGTTCACGCCCCGCATCGCGCAAAGCATCCCAGCGCATTGAAGACCTGCGCGCCATTCCATGGGGCTTTAGCTGGGGCCAATGCCGCCTGACATTGCCCGGCTGGTACGGCTTTGGCTCGGCGGTGCACACGTTCATCACCACCGGCACAGCCGAGGTTCAAAAAGAGCGCATTGCACTGCTACAAAAAATGTACAAGCAATGGCCGTTCTTCAAGACCTTGCTCTCCAATATGGACATGGTCATGGCTAAGAGCGATCTGGCACTGGCTTCGCGCTACTCCGAACTCGTTTCAGACGCGCGCTTGCGCAAAAAAATCTTCTCCGCCATTGAAGCGGAATGGCACAGCACAGCGCAAGCATTGGCAACGATCACGGGTGACAAGAACCGCTTGGCCAACAATGCAGCCCTGCAACGATCCATCCGCCACCGTTTCCCGTATATCGACCCGCTGCACCACCTACAAGTGGAGCTGGTACGCCGCTACCGCGAAGGCAAGGCCGATGAACGTGTGCAACGCGGCATTCATATTTCGATCAACGGCATTGCGGCGGGATTGCGCAATACGGGATGAGTCTTTTGGAATCGCGATCGCTTGTGTGATCGCGAATGTCCTACTTGCAAAACACGCCGACATTTGTCACGTCGGCGTTTCCAACTATCCCTTGTGAATTGGATAACCCGCATCCACCACGACTTGTCAAGTCAGCCGATGCACCAATAACTGACACTGAGTAACTCGCTTGTGATGGCAACCGTGTCTTGAACGTGAAGATTTCAGATGGATACTTCACTGGCAATTGCTCGTTGCGCAATCCAAGAGTCAATGAACAAGGGGTCACACCCACTGTTGTGACAGTCGTAACGCAGACTACCGCACCAGGCCACATCACCGTTCCGGAGATCGCCTTTAGTGGAGTGATGTTGGTAGAAGTACTCACAGTATTGGTCACCAACACACGATCCAATAGCGCATCGTAACCTTTGCCATTGGCAATCAAGATCACCAACACTGGATCAAAAGTCGATGGATCAAGTCCTGCGTCCAAAATTTGCTGTTGCAACAAAGTGTTCAATGCTTTCTTGGCGGCTGCAAGTGCAGCAGGATTAGCCTGCAAAATCGCCGGGGTCAGTTGCGCAGAAGAACCCAGATTTGCAGATTCAGCCACTTTTGCGGCAACGTAATCAGTCAAACCTGAAATTGAAATATTGATAAAACCCCTCACGACAGGCGCGGCCAAAGACGGGGAATACCAAACCGTACCATCTGCCCGGACGACACTGGCAATGAGCGGCGGGACGAATCCATCAATCCTTAAGCGGTAGGTCCCATTCGCATCAGTCCGCCCTGATACTTTTCGCCCCGTTGAATCAATAATCTGCACGACTGCGTTGGGTATTGCAGCGCCATCTGCCGCTGTACCGCTAACCCCTGCCGCAGCCGCATCACCTTTGCCAAAGTCGGCTTCTTTCAGCACCACACCAAAAGCATCCACCATAGGTGCCAAATTTGACGCAGTAGTGCTTGTGGTGCTTGACGTAGTCACAGGAACTGTAGCGACTGAAGTAGTAGACCCACCTCCGCCCCCACATCCCACCAAGGCAAGTGCGCTCAGTGACAATACAACCACGCGCACATGTCCCAGCGCATTTGAGCGCAACGATTCACGATTACAAATTCTCACTTTATTACCCCCCAAAATCAATTTTTACCCTGCACGTCGGTCTATCCAGTCGATAGGTTGCAAGAATACTTTTGCGAGTTTACACGGCCGCATCGACTAATCTATTACGATTTGTTAAAAGCAAAGTCAACGTAGCCAACGAAAAACTCTTTGACAACTTTCTCGGTTACCGCCAATAGCTCAGATTAAATATGGAACTTAAGAGGATGCTTTCTTGGGGTGAACGCGGTGACCGTAACTTTCTAGCGTTGCTATTGGTAGCAATATGTTTCATTTACATACCCGCAATTACCAACATCGTCATCTTTGACGATGCGCAAATCTTTCGCGACGGAAGCCTCCGTCCCAATCTGTTGTCGACAACGCCACGCTTTGTTACACACTTGACGTATGAAGCGGTTGATCAACTTTTCAACCACAGCATCATTGCGCAGAAAGTATTCAATTTGGTACTGCACGGTGTGGTCATTATTTTGCTGTACTTTCTGAGCATTGTCCTGCTTGAATTCGCGTTAGCAGACATACCAGCGAGCACAGCGAACAAAGCTGTGGGCTACAAGAATCGCGTCAGAGTTGGAGTCACGCTATTTGCGTTAAACCCATCCGCCGTATATGCCACCGCCTACCTGGTGCAAAGGTCCATAGTCTTGGCTACCGCTTTCACCCTTTTGATGGCGATTTCATTCGTCTACGGTTTGCGCACTCGCAAGCATTTCCCAGTTTGCGTCGCGCTCGTGTTCTACGGCCTTGCAGTCCTATCAAAAGAATCTGCCGTAATGAGTCTGTTCATCTTGCCCGTGCTCTTTATCGTCATCCGAAAACCGGCATTTCGCGAAATCGCTATGGCAATTGCAATAGTGCTTGCCATTGCCACCTTCATTTCGGCGTACTTTCTTCGGAACTACCAACTATCGTTGCTGGTCCCGTACGAGCCTTCTGCGCCAGAGCATTTGGCTCAAGTCGGCCTCTACAAAACAGAAGAGGCGAAATATGTGCTTGCGTTGCATGCACTCAACCAGCTGAACCTATTTTTCGCATATGGTTTCATTTGGCTTTTTCCCAATCCGAACTGGATGTCCATTGACCTCCAACCCATCTTTCCCTCGCTGGGGACGATTTGGAACTACATGCCTCTGGGCCTGCTGTTTTTAATACTTTTTGCAGTTGCAACGCATCTGCTATTGCTTGGTTCGAACAAAAGACGATTGATTGGTGCATTCATACTCATCCCAATGATCCTATTTCAAACCGAAATTTGGGTCATCAGAATTCAAGAACCATTCGCCATCTACAGAAGCTATTTGTGGGCGATTAGCCTGCCTGGGCTAATTGCTTTGGCATTGACTCCGTTCAGCAGACGACACATAGTGGCCGCCGGAATCGGTATCGCCGCGATTCACGGTGGCATGGCCAACAACAGGGCCCGCACATTTGCAAGCGATATGGCAATTTGGTCGGATGCGATTGAAAAGTCCAACTCATATACTTTTCTGAAGGGATTCGGCATCTGGAGACATTACATCAATCGCGGTGCCGCCTACCTGTCGCGCGGCGAAATTCGCAATGCACTTGCAGACTTTCATCGCGCCGAGAATTTGGGCGCGTTGCATGGGGTTGGTCAATACAACTCTGGAGTCGTTTTTCAAATGCTGGGGCAGCATGACGTTGCACTTGCGTCACTGACAATTGCTGAATCCAAGAACCCTGGAGACTCGCTTTTGAAGTACCGCATCGGTGAATCTTTGTATGCATTGAACCGTCCTGAAGAAGCCATCAAACGCTACCAAAGTGCAGCGTCTCTTGCTGCTGACACAGCAATGGGCTTCATGGCGTCGCTCAGGACTGCAGAACTGCATATTGTCTTGCAGCAGTTTAGCGAAGCTAAGCAAGTCCTCGCTGATCTGTTGCAGTTGGAACCGAACAACCCCAGGATTCATGTCGGAATGGGGATGGCACATTTGGGACTCGGAAGCATTGAACTCGCACGCACGTCTTTTGCGCATGGTTTGGAAGACCAACCTAACGCAAATGCCTACTACGGCCTAGCACTGTTGGAAGAATCCCAAGCAAATGTTGCAGAAGCGAAGAAATGGGTCGCCCGCGCCATTGCACTCGAACCCAACAACGCTACTTTCACCCAATACAACACTCACTTGTTGCAGTGGGTGAAGTAGCCGCATGCATCGAAGCGTTACCGCGACACCAAAGCTCGCACTGTAGCCAGTTGCCTGCGTGAAACCGCCAGCAGTTCTTCTACGCCGTTGAGCCGCACGGCCCAGCCTTCGCCTTCTTCCGGGTCAAAGTGCTTCTCTAGTGCCCGTACCGCGCGGCGGGCTATGAGGGCATTGCGGTGGATGCGCACGAAGTCGGACTGGTATTTTTCCTCCAGCTCGTTGAGCGATCCATCCAATATGTAGCTGCGTGACGCGGTTCGTACCGTAACGTACTTCAGCTCGGCCTTGAAGTAAGCAATGTGGGACAGGGGAATGCGCTCCGTGCGACCCCGCTCCTGGATGATCAACACAGGTTCCTGGTCTTTTACCCCATCCAGCCCTCGTCTATATTGCGTGAGCCGCTCTACTTTTTGTAGCGCCTGCTGCAGCCGTTCTAGGCGAACAGGCTTTGTCAGATAGTCGACCGCTTCCAGTTCAAACGCCTCAACCGCGTGCTCCCCATGCGCGGTCACAAATATCAATGCCGGTGGCTTTTCCAATGCCTGCAGCGAGCGTGCCAGGGTCAGTCCGTCTGCACCGGGCATATGAATGTCGATCAGCGCCACATCCACGGCTTGGTGCTGCACGATCGTCATCGCCTGTACTGCATTGGCAGCCTCACCCACACAATCTACAGCTGGCACCTGACAATCCGACAGCAAGGTGCGCATGCGCGCGCGCGCCAAGCTTTCATCATCCACCACCAACACCCGCAACACGCCGGCCGAAATATTGTTCGATGTCACATTGTTCTCTGTCATATGGGCACCTCCATACGGACCTGGTACACGCCATCCTTGAGGCCGCAGCGGAATTGGCCCATCACATCGTGCAGCAAATCCAGACGCTCACGCACGTTACGCAAAGCCAAACCCTGGCCCTCCTCGCCCTGCCCGCTCGGCACTGTATTGGTCACCTTGATCACCACAATGGAGCCTCTGCGTTGGGTAGAAATGCGCACATCGGCCCCCTGTGCGCTGGGCTCAACGCCGTGACGCACGGCATTTTCTACCAAGGGCTGCAGCAGCAAAGGCGGCAAACGCGCCTCGTCCGCCTGTGGGTCCAACGCCCATTGAACCCGCAGTCGCTCACCAAATCGCACTTTCTCAATGTCCAGGTAGCGCCGGGCCAACGTTAGCTCATGTGCCAGGGACACCGGTTCCCCGGAGTCCTTGAGCGCCTCGCGAAACAGGTCGCTCAAATCCTCCAGCAGTGCCTCTGCCTTGGTAGGCTCTGCACGGACCAATGCGATGGCGCTATTGAGCGTATTGAACAAAAAGTGCGGGCGAATCCGCGACTGCAACTCAGCCAGCCTGGCAGACGTATGGGCTGGCATTTGCCCCTTGTTTCGCATGACCAAAGCCGCCACCAACAAAGACGATAGAAAAGCGCCTGCTGCAGCGCTGGCCACCCACGGTGGCCGTAGCAACAAGCCTGAAATAGCCAGCATCGCGCAGCCATAGAGGCCAGCCCCAGCACCCATGACCACCGCAGCACCATATTGCACGGTCGCGGGCAACCGGGCAATTGCGCGCTTCGTCAAGCAGGCCAAGAGCAGCCAAGCCAAGGTGCCAGGTAGAGCTCCACCGGTGGCCAAAGCCACCCGCACGACCCAATCAAACGGGTCTTGCGACACAAATGTGAAACCCACACCGCAGCACACCTCGACAAACAACACGGCGCGCAATACCACCCCGGTCTGGCAGGCATCGAACACCAAATTCCCTTCCGCAGGGGCGCCGTTGGCCCCGTGCGGGACGGTCGCCGGGGCCATCTCGTGGAACGCCGATAATATTTGGGTGTCTTTCATGAATCCGGATTTTGACTCCATTACCAGCGCAGCTCCCCATGTCCCTCAAACAAACTGACAATCAACTCGATAAAAAGTCCCAAGCGTGGTCGGCGCTGTTCTCAGAACCCATGAGCGAACTGGTCAAACGCTACACCTCCAGCGTGTTCTTTGACAAGCGCTTGTGGCAAGCCGACATCACCGGCAGCTTGGCACATGCAGAAATGCTGGCGGCACAGGGCATCATCAGTTCCGAAGACCATGCTGCCATTGTGCGCGGCATGGCGCAAATCACCGCCGATATCGAATCTGGCAACTTCGAATGGAAGCTGGCCCTGGAAGACGTACACCTGACTATCGAAGCGCGCC
>CAYXWW010000082.1:0-15220 GCA_964468905.1 uncultured Rhodoferax sp.
GTGGCTCAATATTCGATTGGAATCTGGCTCAGTTTGCCTCTGGAATCAACAGTCAAAGACTGGCCTCGGGGACGGTTGACCATACACAAATCTGGTCAACCTTATTTAGAGCTCCTTGCGTCTATTCCTTGTTCTACTTCTTCTCGAGCCAGCCTATAAGCGCGGGCTTCTGCACCGTCAAGCGCTCGTACGTCAACAGCAAGCTTGAGATCATCCAACGCCACTAGCGCCTCACTTCCTCCCAATTTTTTGATACTTGTCATACAACCGATCCAAGACTCCACCAAGATCATTCCAACAGTCTCGTCCTTAGTTACACCCGCTCCTCGCTCCATGTCCAAGTGCACTCGGGTCAGTACGGCAACCCTTGCAAGGACTGCCGGATTCTTCTCCTGGCTTAATAGATGCTCAATTTCAACGACCATTCGAGTCATTTCGGCCCCTTCTATTTGGGCTTTGCCAAGCTTTTGTTTTTTCAGCTTGGCAAACTCGACCACTCTTTGCATCACGACTTGAGATCGCTCAAACAAGGCCATTTCGGCAGTGGGCGTTGCCCAACCATGCTGCGACAGTAGTGCTAGACACACAAGTAGCAGTAATCTCTTAATTACTATAGACATGCACCTTCCCCTTGTAAGTTTTACCATCTAACAATAGCGGCGGTGTGTCAGGGCGCATTTAAAGCCAGTAGGAGTGCACGACTCTCTTTCGTAAAACGAGTTTCAGGACGCGACCGAAGCAGCGAGAGCGCTACATGTCGATCATAAGGAATGAGCGCCTGAATTGCTCCATTCAGTAGGCGCTCCGTGCGCCAACCGGAACTGACCTGTGCAGCTTCCAACAGTGGCGCGAGAACCTGTTGGCGCAACTCGGACTGCGACACCACCGCACCCAGAATGGCGCAAAGCCCGTCAAGGCGCCTGAGGCCATGTGGTTCTTCTGCGATGACACTGAGCAATCGAGTTGTATTTTCGGCAGCAAGAGCTGGAAACTGCTTTGCCAGAAGTCTCAGTGGCCAAAATGAAACTGATGCCACCCGGTTCGGCTCATCTTGGCAGTAAGCTGCTTCGAGAGCCTCTGCCAGCAAGACCTCGGCTTCTCGAATGGAAGGATTTGCCTCGACCACGGATGCAATTGCTTGACAGCGATACCACGGGTGGCCTATTTTTCGTGCAAGGGACAAGGCTTCTCCGGCAGAACGCTGGGCGAGCCGCGCCACTTCCGCACGCTCCGAGGCGCCATGAACAGCGGAAGACGCACGAAGTTTGACGTAGTTTTCAGCAAACTCGGACACTGGGCCTTCCACTTTAGCAACCTAAAGAATGCGTAATGATTTCATCGACGACGACTATAGCCCACTGGAATACAAGCCTGAATCTCAGTTCTCGCCCCGCTGCAGCCTACTAATTGCGAACTCCACAGCAGTCATCCGTGAAAGACTGGAACTGGCCCCTAACGGCACAAACCGCAGAAAATGATCAAAATGGAACAATCGACGTCAGGCTGATTTCACCAAAGGAAAAGGTGGCCTACGATGGGAAGGTGTGACATCGAGTGGAGTTTCAAGATTCGTTCTTGCGGTCGGCACACCGGCTGCAATCGCACTTGCCGTTATCCACCGAATAAAGAAGCTACAAGGAATTTTCAGTTGGTATGGCGAAAGTCCGGGAAGTTTTCACTAACGATGGCGGCATCTTATTTATCATTGCCAAAGAAAATGAAAAACTCAATTGAAATCAACGCTTCACTTTTCACTTATCCTGACACTCGACATAACGCCGTCTACGAAATCTTTTCCGAGTCGGGGCGAAAAATATGCCTCGTCGTCGCCAGCAACGCGACATTGGCACTGGAGTCCGCACACCATGCCACTACACGACGCACAGAATCAAAGATAGATGTGGCCTGTGATTACACGGGCTTATTTGTACGAAACTTGTGCGAAGTCCCCACCCCAATGGGAGCTCTCGCTATTAAGTGTCAATAGTGCGCGGGACAATTCACGTCGTGCCCGCACAAGGACACGCGCACAACAAAACAAGCGCATCCTTTATGGACCCGAAGAATCCAATCTTCAGTAGCGCTTAACGGCGTGGCGTCATCGGTCCGCGACCTTCAATGTGGCGGAAATTGATCCGACCTTTGCTTAGGTCATAGGGCGACAACTCCAGCGAAACCTTATCACCGGCCAAGATGCGAATGTGATTTTTGCGCATCTTACCCGCGGAATAGGCAATCAACTGATGGCCGTTATCCAGCGTCACCCGAAAACGGGTGTCGGGCAAAACTTCATTAACGACACCCATCATCTCGATCAGGTCTTCTTTGGCCATGGTCTAACTCCTGTAAAACTATATTCAGTTGAGGCGCGTTACATCACGCACCCAGTCGATACCTTGCGCGATGGCATAGCGTGCCGCCGCATCCTGCGAAGCAAACGCATCATGGAATCGCATGACGCGATCAGTGGATGCACTGCCGCGGCCGCTTGCAATAGATACCTGCGCGGCGAACTGCCCACATGGTAATTGACGCGGGCAAGCGACAATGCGGTATTTGCCCAATGTAATGGGCGTTTCTCTTGTTGTTGTAGCAAAAATCATTAAAAGTCAAATGCACGCCAAGCAAATTACGCTTACGGCGCTCCAAAGCAAAATGAGCATGTCCCTCTGCCGAGGTCATATCCTGTTCTCGTGGTGGACGATCAGTATTGAATCGTGACTAGGAGTATTCGCCATAGCAGAGGCGAAACAAACAGGGGGTAAATTCCCCAGCGCGTGAAAAAACTGGAAAAAACGCAAAGCCGGGACTCGATTGACGACCCCTCTGCCGGGGGCACAAACACCAAACTAACGAGTTAGACCAGCGAACAATCAGCTATTACGCCGCCCGAATATACCACACAACCCTCATTTTGCGTCGGGCAACCTTTCGGCGTCTATGCGGGACGACTATTGACCCGACGTCTTCGCCGACGCGTGCTTGCCACCGATTCGCTCTGTGTCAGAGAAACGAAGTCCGGTCAACTTGGCACGCGCCTTCAGTGCTAGTGTGTGCACGCGTACCGTACCGTGGCAGCATCAAAAAACGGGCCGTTAGTCCCCGATGTGGCCGCCAGTTACTTGCAATGCTAATCCGAGTTCGAAAATTTCACGCACCTACCGCCACTCAATCCAATGGCCGCCAACAGAGAACAACAACTTGAGCAAGCAGAGTGATCAGATAGGGCGCCTGAAGGGCAGTAAAAACCAAATAAACGACAAAAACTGCGCTGCAAGTAGAACAAGGAACGTAGCGCGCAATGCACTGGTCGATTGCATCCCGCTGGAGCCAAAGACGTCAGCCAATACCCCCATCCCCCATTGAAGACCAAATGCTCCAATGAACACCACCAAGTTCAACGCCGTGTTGACCCTCCCTGATAGTGCAACCGGAAACAAAGCAGAAAGTTGGGGATAGGAAATATTGCCCAAACTGAATGAGAACCCCAGAAGCGGCCACAGCCAGACGGGTGAAAACATATCCATAGAAATTGCGATCTGCGCTAACAAAGACAAACCCATGCCGAAACACAAAAGCGCCATCGGCGACACCCCTCTGCGACCCAGCCACCCAGAACAGAGCGCCACAAACAAAAAACCAGCCAGCATGGCAACTGATACCAAAAACAAAATATGCGCCGCTTGTCCGCGCGACAAACCATTAACATCCATCAACCACGGAACCGCCCAAAGACCCTGAATGGCCATGAACCCGCCCAGTGCCATACAGCCCTGTGGTGCAAAGCGCCAAAACGCGGGGCTCCTATAAATGATCACTAAAGACCGCAGCTGAACGGCAAATGACTCCCCTTTGGCCACCAATGCTTTCTCTGGAACGGTCGTTAACAGCCCACATGTCAAAACCAATAAGAATCCGACCACCCAAAATACACCTCGCCAACCCAATGCTGGCAAGGCCGCTTCGACTGGTACGCTGGCTATCAATGCACCCATGCCGCCAGCAACCATAATGGTCGCCGCCAAGGAGGCTTGTCGTTCAGGTGGATACCACTGCGCGAACGCTTTGAAAGCAGCCATCAGGCAGGCTGAAACGCCCAAACCAATGAGCGCGCGCCCAATAGCCAAGACCTCCAAGGTAGTGCCCAATGCAAACACGCAACATCCTGCAGCCGCGACCAACAGCAAGGTGATCTCCACTCTGCGCGGGCCAAATCTATCCAGCAATAAGCCGAGAGGCAGTTGGAAAAGACCAAAGGCCAGGAAGTACGCTGAAGTCAACAGGCCCATGCCGGCCGTCGAAACGTGGAGCTCTTGCATCAATTCAGGAGCGATGACTGCGTTCACGCTGCGCAGTCCATACGAGAAGAAATAGCCCACAGCATACGCCGGCACTAAACGAAACCAACGGTACACAAAATCATTCATCCGAACAATTGTCGCGGAACGTGGTGCTCTACACAATGCGTTGACTACCATCGCAAAATGATTGGACTTTGCTCTACGGCAGAGCCTACTGCAAGAAAATCTTTCCTGGGTTCATGATGTTCAATGGATCCAATGCACGTTTGATCGCGCGCATCATGTCCACGGCACCCTCGCCCGTCTCTGCGACGAGAAATTCCATTTTGTGCAACCCCACTCCGTGTTCCCCGGTGCAAGTGCCGCCGAGTCGGAGTGCGCGCTCTACTAGGCTTTGGTTCAGCTCTTCCGCAGTTGCACGCTCGACAACACTCGAGGGATCGATGAGGTATCCCATGTGAAAGTTTCCGTCACCCACGTGACCAACCAAAAAATATGGAATGCCAGCTGCAAGTGCTTCGGATACTGAGTCCAACAGGGCATCTGCCAAGCGTGAGATGGGTACACAAGTGTCAGTGGTGATCACTTTGCAGCCTGGTCGAGACTGCACCGCGGCGAAGTAGGCATTGTGTCGTGCAGACCATAACTTGGTGCGGTCCTCTGGCGTCAAAGCCCATGCAAAGGCGCTCCCGTGGTTCTCTTGAGCAATACCCTGAACAGTGTGCAATTGCTCTTGCACGCCAGCAGGGGAGCCGTGAAATTCCATGAGCAACATCGCGCTTTCAGGCAACGTGAGTCGTGAATACTGGTTCACAACACGCACCGTGTTTGCATCAAGAAGTTCGCAACGGGCGATTGGCACACCGAGTTGAATAGTCTGAATCGTGGTGTTGACGGCATCAGCCAACGAGTTGAAACAACAAGTTGCGGCAACAACTGCTTCCGGCAAAGGGTAAACCTTGACTGTGACTTCAGTAATGACACCAAGCGTGCCTTCGCTACCCACCATTAACCGTGTCAGGTCATACCCCGCACTCGACTTTTTGGCGCGCGTACCAGTGCGTACAACTTCCCCTTGTGCGGTGACCACTTCAAGCCCCAAAACGTTTTCCCGCATGGTCCCGTAGCGAACTGCGTTGGTTCCACTGGCGCGCGTAGCCGCCATGCCGCCCAATGTGGCGTCGGCGCCTGGGTCAACAGGGAAAAACAATCCGCTACTCTTTAACGCTTCATTGAGTTGCTTGCGAGTCACACCCGGCTGCACCGTTGCAGTGTGATCTTCCGCATTGAGATGCAATACCTCATTCATTTGACCCAAGTCGAGACTAATGCCGCCGTGAACGGCTAGCAACTGACCCTCCAATGAAGTGCCCACGCCAAAAGGAATGACAGGCACACGGTGGGCGGCCGCAAGCTTGACGATTTGAGCAACTTCGGCAGTGTTCTGTGCAAAAACCACAGCACCGGGCGGGGGAACGTCAAACGAAGATTCATCACGCCCATGGTGTTCGCAAACAGCTCTGGCAACGGTGCATCGATTTCCAACCAGGTCTTGAAGTGATTCAACCAACTGCGCGGGCACGGGCCGCTGGCTAACATGGGGAACCAAACACGACGGATCTGACATTGCAGGCATTGCATCAGTTTAAGCTAGGAGGCGTTCACCACGTTACCAGCCCACGGATTTGACCGATTGAAGCCCGCTTTGTACCGTGAACTAAGGGAAATCTCTGTGTTCCATCAGGAAGCCGCGACATTTCACCAACACGACTGACTGTATTCTTACTCCCTTTTGCTGAAACTAAGCGGTAATTTCAAACAACAAATGCTCGGCGGTGAGGGGTGAAGAAACCCGTGAGTCTCAAAAGGCAGCGATCAACACCGACCACTAGCTAGATAAATGACCGGTTGTGTTGGTACTGTTGGGATGCCCGCTATCCAGCAGTGATCACTGTCCGAAAGCAAAGCGCAAACCAGAAACTATTCAATAGAATAAACCCAAAACTCTGGACCTAAAACGGAAAACACAGCAAGGTGCCAACGCGCGTTATGAAAGTTTGCAATATGGTGGTAACCCTAATAGGGCAAACGCTAGGTAATCATCTTAAAGACTGTAGCAAAGCATCAGAGTGTCAAATTACAATAACCGTCTCTAAAGTTAGCGGTTCACGGACGCTCGGGCCGGGATTCCACCCTTGGCATCCATACGGCAAATAGTAGTTTTTCTAAAAGGAAATGATTGTGCATACAAAGTTCAAAGTGTTGGTCCGCGCCTGGGCCCTGACCCTGAGTTTGGCCGTGGCTTCGGTCGCTGGCGTTTCTACCTCCGCATTTGCCCAAACCGCAGCACCCGCTGCGACCGAAGCACCTGCCGCAGCGCCCGCCGCCGCTGCTAAAAAAGCAGACTCCGCAGCAGCTGAAAATCCATACGGCATCGTCGCCTTGTGGACCAACGCCCACTCTGTTGACATGGGTGTTCTGGTCATCTTGGGCATCATGAGTATGGGAAGCTGGTACATCCTGGCCATCAAAATGCTTGAGCAGAGCAAGGTTAGCCGCTATGCTCGCGAGGCATCTGAGAAGTTTTGGGGCGCAGGTACCGTGGCACAAGGTGCCGCTAGCTTGCACAAAGACAGTCCTTACCAGTTCATCGCCGCCGCAGGTGTCGAAGCTACCAAAAAGCACGGTGGTTTGATGGGCCACATCCCCTTGAACGACTGGATCAGCATGAGCATCCAGCGCTCGGTTGACCGGGTGAATCGCGAAATGCAAGGTGGCTTGTCCTTCTTGGCAACCGTGGGCTCTATTTCTCCTTTCGTTGGACTGTTTGGAACCGTTTGGGGTATTTACAACGCGTTGACAGCCATTGGTATGTCCGGCCAAGCGTCCATCGATAAAGTTGCCGGCCCAGTGGGTTCCGCGCTGATCATGACTGCTTTGGGTCTGGCTGTTGCCGTTCCCGCTGTCTTGGCCTACAACTGGCTGATCGCTCGCAACAAGACCGTCATGGACGACGTGCGTAGCTTCGGCAACGATTTGCACTCCGTATTGTTGGGTTCGGCTACTAAGAGCTAATTAACGTGCGATCAATTCGCAGAAGGATGGCTCTATGTCGATGAACGTCGGTAGCGCGGAAGGTGACGATGCGGTAATTTCCGCGATCAACACTACGCCTCTAGTGGACGTGATGCTGGTGATGTTGATCATTTTCTTGATCACCATCCCAGTTGTCACTACCTCAATTCCTGTTGAGCTTCCCAAAGAACGGGTGGAAGTACGGGAATCCAAGCCAGAGAACATTATTCTTTCGGTGGACACAGCAAACAACGTGTACTTGTATGACAAGAAAGTATCCGATTTGGAAAAACTCGTTGAGACGCTTAAAAAAGAATCCACCAAAAAGCCACAGCCAGAAGTGCAAATTCGCGGCGACTTGGCAGCCCAATACGAAGGTGTTGGTAAAGTCTTGTACGCGTGCCAACGCGCTGGTATTGTCAAAGTGGCGTTCATTACTGAACCGCCAGCCCTGGGCGGCTAAGGCTGCGCCAGGTTTTGAAGGAATAGCAATATGTCTATGAATGTAGGAAGTTCCGGCGATGGTTCCGGCGATCCTGAAGTGCTAATGGACATCAACACCACGCCGCTGATTGACGTGATGTTGGTGTTGTTGGTGATGTTGATCATCACCATTCCCATCCAGCTTCATGCGGTCAACTTGGATATGCCGGTCGGATCACCACCGACAAACGACATCAAACCTGAAAAAATTCAGGTTGATATCGACGGGAATAGCGTGGTGTATTGGCAAGGTTTGCCGGTGACAGCCGCGGAACTTGAGGCCAATATGCAAACAATCGGTCAACAGGCTGCACAGCCTGAAGTCCATATCCGCCCCAATAAGTCGGCCAAGTACGCAGTGTTTGCAAACGTTTTATCTACATCCAAGCGTACCGGTTTGACCAAGATGGCCGTGGTCGGAAGTGAGCAGTTCGTCCAATGAATACGATTGGCTTACACCCGGTCTACAAGCCTAAAGACCCAGCTAAGCGATACAAGGGTATCGCTATTGTTATCGCTCTCCACATCGTTTTGGGATGGGCGCTCGTATCTGGTACGGCCAAAAATGGTTTGGTTCAGATCAAGAAGTCGCTAGAAGCTGTCGTGATTCAGGAGGTGATCATTCCACCACCCCCACCACCACCGCCAAAGCAAATCAAGCCGCCAGACGCACCGAAGGTTGAGGCTCCGCCACCACCCTTTGTACCGCCGCCAGATGTTGCACCGCCAGAAGTATCCACTGCGCCTGCGATCACATCGGTTGCTGCTCCACCGCCTACACCGGCAGTCATTGCACCGCCGCCGCCGCCAGCTCCTCCTAAGCCAGCGCCTAACAGAAATGACATTCGTGTGGCTTGCCCCACCCAAGTCAGCCCTGAAATGCCACGTAAGGCTGTTCAGGATGGAACTGAAGGCGTCGTCAAAGCACAAGTGGTGATTCGGGACGGTGCGGTGCGTGAGGTAACGATCTTGTCGGGCCCCCGTGTATTCCATGCTGCCGTTAAGGCCGCCATGATGCAATACAAGTGCACCTCAGACGCGGCAGACATCACGGCCACGCAAGACTTCAACTTCAAGTTGGAGTGAGCGGTTCCCGCCAAAAAAAGGCCACCTTCGGGTGGCCTTTTTTCGTTTGTACGGTGTTCATTTGCCGTACCTGTTTCGTTGTCTGCGGTGCGCTATGGGCTATAAAAAGCGAAGCACGGTGCCGGGCGTTATATCGACCAAGCAACGCGTATGCCCCAAGGGGCACACACGCTGAAAGCAGGGCGAACAGCTAAGAACGGGTGTGTATTGCGGGTCGTTCCGCAGCCAAATCACATGCGCGGACGGGTTCAATGGGGGGGTATGCAAAGGACTCGATGACCCAAACAGCGCAACTTGGGGAACACCAAATGCTGCCGCTACGTGCATCAGACCGGAATCATTGCTGACCATGGCCTTTGCAGCTGAAATGGCGGCAATCGCGTGATCCAAAGTTGTCTTTCCAGACCAGTCGACGCACTGGCCAGGGCTCACTGCGTTAACGGCGCCTGCAATGTCGGCGCACACTTCATTGTCTTTTGAGGACCCCAAGAGTATGACCGGGGCATCCAGCTGTCCCGCGAGGGCAGCAAAATGCCGCGCAGGCCAGCGCTTTGCTGGTCCGTATTCC
Organism: uncultured Rhodoferax sp.; assembly: GCA_964468905.1. GTDB lineage: Bacteria > Pseudomonadota > Gammaproteobacteria > Burkholderiales > Burkholderiaceae_C > Allorhodoferax. The sequence continues at coordinate 9,514 of CAYXWW010000082.1, forward strand.
GCGCCAGGTGCAAAGGCATAGAACGTTTGTGGTGCCAGTCGCATGCTCGTCAACGCCGAGGTGACTTGCCTGGGCGCAATCACGAGGGCCGGACGCTCCTCTGAAGCTTCTGATTCGCCGCAAAGGGCCGAATAAAACGCAACCATCGGAGGGCGTTCTATGGCACGAGGATTGGGTAGCCTACGATTTAACACGCCATAGCGCGCCTCACCGTGATAGCCAATGCGCTCAGGGATGCCAGCCATCCAAGGCAACAAAGCGCTCTTAAACGAATTTGGGCAGACATAAGCGGTATCAAAAAGCCCTCGCATGCCTTTTGCTATGGTGCGCCGCGCCGTCCATTGCAGCCTGCCGTGTGCAAACGGTAGTTCGATAATTCCTGACACCTGCGGCATAACCCGATAAACCGGGGCTACCCACGGCAAAGCCGCTACAGTAATGGTGTCACCCCGGTTCTTGAGCCTACGCAAAAGAGGCTCGGTCATCACGGCATCCCCAATCCACTGGGGGGCGATTACCAAGGATCGCTTCATTGCGGTCTAGCAAGCACCGTGGGAGCGGTTAGCCCGTGTCGGGACTCCGCAAGCGGCCTGGGGGGCAGCGACCCGCACAGCGACAGACCGTGCGGGGCTAATGTCCAGCACCGGCGAAATGTTCACCCGCCTTCAGGCGGTACACCATGCTGCAATACGGGCACTTGGCCTCACCCGAGTGGCCGACATCGAGGTAGACCTTGGGGTGGGTGTCCCAAGTTTTCATCTGCGCCAGAGGATTGGGGCAAAAAACGCCGCCCTGGTGGTTAAGGTCGGTGGCGAGCAGTTCAACGGTTGAAGTCTTCATAAATTCCTTGATCGGTTGAGGACAGAGCTTGCCGCTTCGCGACTGCGGACCGTCCCGCAAAATTATGCATTTACCTTTGTGAGCCAATGGGCATACTTCGGGTTGCGCCCGTTAACGATATCGAAAAAAGCGCTTTGGATGCGCTGGGTAATGGGACCACGACTGCCTACATAGTCATCTTTGCCCAACTCAATGCGATCCAACTCTCGAATGGGCGTCACTTCGGCCGCAGTTCCGGTGAAAAACGCCTCATCGCAAATGTAGACCTCATCACGGGTGATACGCTTCTGCACCAACTCCAGCCCCAAGTCCTTACAAATATGCATTACCGTATTACGCGTGATGCCATTCAGGGCGCCGGCAGACAGATCGGGCGTATACACCACGCCATTCTTCACCACAAACAAATTCTCACCTGCGCCTTCTGACACAAAGCCATTGGCATCAAGCAACATGGCCTCGTCGTATCCATCGTCTGTGGCTTCCATGTTCGCCAGAATGGAATTGGTGTAGTTGCTAACCGCCTTGGCCTGGGTCATCGTGATGTTGACGTGGTGGCGGGTGTAACTCGAAATCTTCACACGGATGCCACGTTTCATGCCCTCTTCTCCAAGATAAGCGCCCCAAGGCCAGGCAGCAACCATGAGGTGCACCGTGTTGCCCTTGGGCGAAACACCCAGCTTCTTGTCTCCAATCCAGGTGAGCGGGCGCAGATAGCCAGATTCCAGCTTGTTGTCACGAATCACGGCGCACTGTGCCTCATTCACTTCTGCCTGCGTGAATGGAATCTTCATGCGCAAAATCTTGGCGCTGTTGAAAAGCCGCTCGGTATGTTCTTCTAGGCGAAAAATGGCAGTACCGCCCTCACCCTTGTAGGCGCGTACACCTTCAAAAGCGCCACAACCGTAGTGCAAGGTGTGGCTCAGGACGTGGATTTTGGCATCTCGCCAATCGATCATCTGGCCATCCATCCAGATCTTTCCATCGCGATCGGACATTGAAGGGGGTAATGGGCTCATGCAGACTTCCTTGGAGGCGGGATCGTAGAAACGCTGATTTTACGACCCGGGACACCCCAACCCCATCTAACCAGACCAAGAAGGGTCAAGGACGCGCCAACTCCCAGTGGCTAAGCCTTCCGTGCTCAAAAATACACTGCACTTGTGCGCCAGAGCCATCGGTCCATCGGTACTCTTCGAAAAGTACATTTGCGTCCGATGCACACTCACCCAAAGAATGCGACGTCGCCACGACCTGCAACAGTGTCATGCCACAAACCAAGCGTGCATGCAGCATGACCGCACTGTCCACGTAGCCGATCGGTTGCTGCGCACTGCGTCGCAAAACCATCAACACGCGGGACATCGATAACAACAGCCACATGACAATGGTACTGGCCGCCAACGCGAATCCAGCCCAACCATATGCGCGAAACCCCATCCACCCTAACAGCGTCACACACAACATGGCGAACACGCGTGGCAAGCTTGGGTGACTGCGAAACTTCAACCAATACACAAGTAAATCCGTAACTACATGAATAGCGGTCAGCCTAGCCCAGACCCCGCACAATCTCCATGGCCTGCTCAACACGCTCAACCGCATGGATGGTTAGCCCTTCGAACTCTTTGCTGCCCGGATGTTTGGGTGCATTCGCCTTAGGAACGACTGCTACCGTAAAGCCCAGCTTTGCCGCCTCTTTCAAGCGTTCTTGCCCGCGCGGTGCGGGCCGCACCTCACCGGCCAATCCTACTTCACCAAACGCAAAAAATCCCTTGGGCAACGGCTTGCCGCGCAGACTTGACGTGATGGAGAGCAACACCGCCAAATCAGCCGCTGGCTCGCTGATGCGCACACCACCCACAGCGTTGACAAATACATCCTGGTCCATGCAGGCCACACCCGCATGCCGGTGTAGGACGGCCAACAGCATGGCCAATCGATCGCGGTCCAGCCCCACGCTCAAACGCCTGGGACTCGGGCCACCGCTATCTACCAGTGCCTGGATTTCCACCAACAACGGCCTTGTACCTTCAAGCGTCACCATGACACAGCTGCCCGGTACCGGCTCCGCATGCTGACTCAAAAAAATGGCGCTGGGGTTGCTCACTCCCTTCAAGCCTTTTTCAGTCATGGCAAATACGCCGATCTCGTTGACCGCCCCAAAGCGGTTTTTGATGGCGCGCACCAGACGAAAACTACTGTGGGTCTCGCCCTCAAAATACAACACGGTATCTACCATGTGTTCCAGTACGCGGGGGCCGGCAAGCGCGCCCTCCTTGGTCACATGGCCGACCAACACGATGGACGTACCGCTGGACTTGGCGCAGCGTGTCAGGTGGGCAGCACACTCGCGCACTTGGGCCACCGAACCCGGTGCAGACGTAAGCTGGTCAGAGTAAACGGTCTGGATGGAGTCAATCACGGCCACATGGGGTCGCAGCGCATCGATAGAAGCGAGGATCTTGTCCAGCTGAATCTCTGCCAGCACTTTCACCTGGGACGCATCTAGCCCCAAACGACGCGACCGAAGCGCAACCTGCGCACCACTCTCTTCACCGGTTACATACAACGTAGGCAGACCGCCGCGCTGCAACGAATCCAGTGCCTGTAACAGCAACGTGGACTTGCCAATCCCGGGGTCTCCACCGATCAGCACCACAGCACCTTCCACAATGCCCCCGCCCAGCACGCGGTCCAGCTCGTCATGGCCGGTGGGGGTGCGCTGTACGTCGCTCGCATCAATATCGGCCAACACGGCCACTTCAGCAGTTTTGGCCAGGGCCTGAAATTGCGAGGTGTATCGGTTCTTGGCGGGTGAAGCAGATTCAGCTACCGATTCAACCAGAGTGTTCCACGCCGAACAACTGGGACACTTGCCCAGCCACTTGGAACTGCTTCCACCGCATTCGGTACAGATGTAGATCGTTTTGTCTTTGGCCATAGCGGCATAATACTGTATGCAATCACAGTTTTACGATGCCCTCTCGTGCTTTGCGCACCTTATCCACATTCACGACGACACGCACATTTTCTGCAGTCACCGCCGATGCAATGGTGCAGGCCGGCGTTGTAGTCTCTTTGCAGACCCAATTGGCCAAAGCGATCCCATCTTTGTCCAGAATGCTGACTACCCAGGGAATATTGGCCCGCCCGCCGCGCTTGACGGACAGCGCGGTTTCTCCGTTTGCCAATCGAACATAGGTGCCCGGCGGATAGAACCCCACCGCTTGCGCCATCGCGGAGCCAACACCCAACGCAACTCCCTCGGCTCCCATCACCATGGACTTCACGGCCTTCATGGGTGATAGCGATGCACGCGTCTTGCGCCCGGCCATTTTGGCCACAAAACTATCGGCCATCGCCAATACACGGCGCGCCAGTTCGGTTGAATCAAGACCCTCTGCGCTGCTGGGCTGGTGGTGCCAACGCACAATGTCGAGCACCGCCGGGTCGTCTACACCATAGCTTTGCAAAATCTCGACGCTGCTCTGCGGGTGCTCCTCAATCAGAGCCCGCTGAGATTCACTTGGCGCCGATGGCTGCCGGGACAAACTGTCCTGCTCGCGGGCCATGCCGATATTCATGACCAAGGCGGCTTGAACCAAGGCTTCCCGTTCGAACGCAGGCATGGCCAGCTTTTGCGCGGTCAGCTCACACACCACTGCGCATAGCAATGCATGCGTTGCGCAGTAACCTTGGCTGGAATCCGCTAAGGCCTGAAACAGGCAAAACAGGCTGTCATCTGGGTCCGCCTGCAACAACGCGATTGCCTTTCTTTGGATGCCTACCAAACGCTCCAGCGGATTGATGGCCAGACCGCCCTGGTACAGGATACCGCGCAAAACCTCTTGCAAGTCCAGCCATCCACCCAGGAGCTGCTGCCCTACGACGTAGTCTGAATCCCGAATCTCACTGGGCATCGGTGCCTGCACAATCACTGCAATATCAACACCGTCCCTGAGCATGGTGTGCACCATACGTTCATAACTGCGCTGCCAGGCCAGCGCGTCAGACGGTGTGGAAGACGCATGGTGAGCGTGCAATTTTTCGCGGTGTTCCTCAGATTCGACAGGTTGGCCTTTTCGCAGCAGCAGCTGACCCGTAGCACTCCAGACATCCACAGGCAGTGGCTGACCCACAGCCAGCATGGACACGGGAATCGGTACATATTTCACAATGACACCTCCACTGGAACGCGCGTTGCCAGGCCACACATCAATTCATACCCCACGGTTTGGGCAGACGCCGCTACTTCGTCAATGGACAGCGTCGTACCGTTGGCAGCAGTACCCCACAGTATCACGGAACTACCGGCAGCAGCCTGCGGAACCGGAGACAAGTCTACCGCCAGCATATCCATGCTGACCCGACCCAGCGTACGGGTCCGTATGCCGTCCACTAGCACCGGAGTGCCCGTCGGGCACAAGCGCGGATATCCGTCTGCATAGCCGCAGGCAACTACGCCAATGCGCAATTCTGTCTCGGCTGTAAACGTGCGACCATATCCCACGCTAGCCCCCGCAGGAATTGCGTGAGCTGCTATGATTTTTGAAGCAAGCGTCATGGTCGCCTGCAGCCCCCAGTCGGCGGCGCTGTGGGCCGGGTAGTCAGGCGCGCTGCCGTACACCGCAATGCCGGGCCGCACCCAGTCGGACACCACCCATTGTTTGGGTAGTGCGTCGGCTACAGCGGACTCAATCGGGTGGCGCAACAGCGCGGCACTGTTGCTCAGGCTGCGCTCACCGGGCAAATCGTGGGTGACCGACGCAAATACTGCCATTTGTTCTGCAATGCCAGTGGGACCGTCTGCATCGCTGAAATGGGTCATGAGCGAAATCTCATCCACCTGGGGTAAGGCGTTGAG
>CAYXWW010000083.1:0-5552 GCA_964468905.1 uncultured Rhodoferax sp.
CATCACCACACCCGCCGGCTTTGGCCGCTACTACCAGATCACCAGGTGCTTCCGCGATGAAGACTGGCGCGCCGACCGCCAGCCAGAATTTACCCAGATCGATATCGAGACATCCTTCTTGGGTGAAGAGGAAATCCGCGACATCTTCCAGGGCATGATCAAGACCGTGTTCCAGAACACGATTAAAGTGGATCTGGGCGATTTCCCTGTCATGAGCTACCAGGAAGCTATGCACCGCTATGGCTCCGACAAGCCAGACTTGCGTGTCAAACTGGAATTTACCGAAGTCACGGATGTCATGGCCGATGTCGACTTCAAGGTTTTCTCAGGTGCTGCGACGATGAAGGGCGGCCGTGTGGTTGCCATGCGCGTACCCGGTGGCTCCGTGGAAGGTGGTGGCATCAGCCGTGGCGAGATCGATGCATATACCGAATTCGTCAAGATCTATGGGGCCAAGGGCTTGGCCTATATCCGTGTCAATGATTTGTCGAAGGGCCGCGACGGTTTGCAATCACCCATCGTCAAAAACATCCATGACAAGGCACTGAACGCGGTGCTGGAGCGCTCGGGTGCGCAAAACGGCGATTTGATTTTCTTCGGCGCTGATAAGGCCAAGATTGTGAATGACGCGATTGGTGCCTTGCGCCTCAAAGTTGGCCACAGCGACTTTGGCAAGAAGAACGGGCTGTTTGAAAAAGGCTGGCGCCCCATGTGGGTGGTGGACTTTCCTATGTTTGAGTATGACGAGGAAGCGCAACGCTACACAGCCACCCATCACCCGTTTACCGCACCCAAGGATGGCCACGAGGACTGGATGGTCACGGCACCCGAGAAATGCCTCTCCAAAGGCTACGATATGGTCCTGAATGGTTGGGAAATGGGCGGCGGCTCAGTGCGTATTCACCGTGCTGATGTGCAGCAAAAAGTGTTTGATGCTTTGAAGATCACGCCAGAAGAAGCGCAGCTGAAGTTTGGCTTCTTGTTGGATGCACTGCAATATGGTGCGCCACCCCATGGCGGATTGGCGTTCGGTTTGGATCGAATCGTCACCTTGATGACGGGGGCAGAATCCATTCGCGACGTGATTGCCTTCCCCAAGACACAGCGCGCGCAGTGCTTGTTGACCCAGGCACCGAGCTTTGTTGACGAAAAGCAATTACGCGAACTGCACATCCGCTTGCGGACGCCGGAAGCCGCAAAAGCTGTTTAATGGGTACACCGCTTGGTGCACAATGAAAGGGCGCTCTGGTAGCGCCCTTTTTCATTTCTGGTCTAGCGCGCTGATGCCAAGCCAGTATTTCACAATTGAGAAGCAGAGAATTGCATGCCACTGGTTCGCGTCGTCACATACAACATCCACAAAGGTGTTCAGGGCTTTGGGCCCTTGCGGCGTCTGGAGATTCACAACATTGGTCATGCCATAGAGCAACTCGACGCAGACATCGTCTGCCTCCAGGAAGTGCGGAAAATGCATGCCCGTGAATCGGAGCACTTTTCCCGTTGGCCCGAAATGCCGCAGGCCGATTTTTTGGCGCCCGAAGGCTACACCGCTGTGTACCGGACCAATGCGCGAACCCGTCATGGTGAACATGGAAATGCCATGTTGTCGCGTTGGCCCGTGGTGTCACACCAGCATGAGGACATGTCAGACCACCGGTTTGAGCAACGGGGCTTGCTGCATTCTGAAGTGACGCTGCATGGATGTTCTATGCACATTGTGGTGGTCCATCTGGGGCTGATCAAGGCGAGCCGCGTGCGACAGCTGGCGCAATTGCAGCGCTACATCGCGCGTGAGATCCCTGCGCACGCTCCACTATTGGTATCGGGGGACTTCAATGACTGGGGCGCGACCGTGCAGCAATCGATGGCTTCCGCTGGCTTGCAAGCGTATGACCAGCAACGTGTGGCCACTTTCCCGTCACGTTTGCCGCTGGTACAACTGGACCATGTGTATGCCCGGGGTCTTACGCCATTGGGCATCCATGTTCCGCGTGGGCAGATCTGGGGGCGCATGTCGGATCATTTGCCGCTGATTGCGGAGTTTGAGCTTCCTGCAAGTGACACATGACCACGGAGCAATTTCGGGAAGGGCACCAGGTTGAACTGCTGCAGTCGGGGGCGGAGTTCTTTCCGGCCCTTGTGCGAGCAATTGAAGGCAGTGCGCACGAAGTGCGCCTGGAAACCTACATATTCAATTTCGACGCTTCTGGGGAACAGGTCTGCATGGCTTTGGAACGTGCAGCGCTGCGTGGTGTGCGCGTGTTCCTGGTCATGGATGGAATCGGTACGCCTAGCGTGCCCCACGCATGGGTGCAGCGATTTGGAGACGCTGGGGTGCAATGGCAAAGGTTCTCACCACTGGGTGTATTCGGCCTGTTGTTGCCCGTCGCTTGGCGGCGATTGCATCGCAAGCTCTGTATGGTGGATGCGCATACGGTCTTTTGTGGGGGCATCAACATTCTGGATGACTATGTGGACCCCGGCCTTGGCGCGCTGGAATCGCCACGGTTTGATTTTGCGGTGCGCATAGAGGGGCCGTTGGTTTCGGATGTGCAGCGCACCATGGTTCACTTTTGGGGGCGTTTGCTGATTGCCCATCAGCTCGAGAAACTGCAATTCAAGGGGGTGCGCAAGGTCTGGAAAGAATCCCGAGTTGCTGGGCGCATTGCATCGGCACCGGTTAGTTCCAACATGGCCCTTGCGGGTATCAAGGCTATGTTGGTCTTGCGTGACAACCTGCGCAATCGCAACCGTATCGAACGCGCCTACCGAAAGGCGATTGCGGAGGCGAAGGAAGAGGTGTTGATCGCCAACGCCTATTTTTTGCCCGGTGCCAAACTGCGGCGGGCCTTACTCCATGCCGTGCAAAGGGGGGTGAGGGTGCGACTCTTACTACAGGGGCGTTACGAATACTTCATGCAGTACCACGGTGCACGGCCCGTCATGGGTGTCTTGCTTGCAGCGGGTGTCGAAATCCATGAATACAGCGCAGGGTTTTTGCACGCCAAGGTCGCTGTTATCGATGGGTGCTGGGCGACGGTGGGCTCGTCTAATTTGGATCCACTGAGTCTCCTGTTGGCACATGAAGCGAATGTTGTGGTCCGGGACGCACCGTTTGCTACAGAACTTCGCGCGTGTTTGATTGCGGCCATGGACACCCATGGTGTGCGTTTGGATGCTGTGACTTATGCTGGGCGTCATTGGCGGCATCGTTTGATGGATCGAATCGCTTTTGCAACCATGCGGCTTATCCTCTTCGTGACTGGTAGACGCTACTAAATAGATAGCACACTATGCAGATTCTGCGAGGGCCATTGAGTAAAAACCCTTCTAAGAAAAGGCTGGTAGTATTCCGGTATGTTAATGAAAGCTACAAGTACTATGAGCCCATCTGTTGCTGATGAGGGAACCCCGGTATCCGTCAAGATTCGGGAGCGCCTGGTTGCGGCGCGCAAACGATTTCATGCCAATGACAATATTGCAGAATATTTGAATCCTGGCGAGCTGGAAAAATTGCTCGACGAAGTAGAGTCAAAGATGCAGGCCGTGCTCGACAGTTTGGTGATCGACACGGTCAACGACCACAATACCGGCAATACTGCACGTCGTGTGGCCAAGATGTATGTGAACGAAGTATTCCGCGGGCGCTACGTGGCGGCGCCCAGCATTACGGAATTCCCTAACGTCGGGCATTTGAATGAGCTGATGATTGTGGGCCCGATTGCTGTGCGCAGCGCTTGCAGCCACCATTTTTGCCCTGTCATTGGAAAGATCTGGATTGGTGTGATGCCCAACGAGCACACCAACGTGATTGGTCTGTCCAAATATGCCCGTCTGGCCGAGTGGATCATGGGCCGCCCGCAGATCCAGGAAGAAGCTGTCGTACAACTGGCTGATTTGATACAGGAGAAAACCCAGCCGGACGGGTTGGCCATTGTGATGGAGGCTAGCCATTACTGCATGGCTTGGCGGGGTGTGAAAGACATGGACAGCAAGATGATCAATTCGGTCATGCGCGGCGTGTTCTTGAAAGACCCGAATTTGCGGCGCGAATTTTTGTCCTTGATTCCTCGGAAAGGCTAATCCATGTTAGTACGTTTGTTGTATGCAAGCCGCGCGGTGGACACCAGCCCTGAGGCGATAGACACCATACTTGCAAAGTCTCGCCAGTCCAATCCAACCTGTGGCATCACTGGTATTCTGTGCTACGGCGGCGGGATTTTTTTGCAAGCGATTGAAGGCGGTCGCATGGCCGTCAGCGATTTGTATGGCCATATCCAGAAGGACGTGCGCCACAAGGACGTTGTGCTGTTGCACTACGAGGAAATCTCGGAGCGCCGGTTTGGTGGGTGGACCATGGGCCAGGTCAATATGTCCAAAATCAACACCAGCATCTTGTTGAAATATGCGGAAAAGCCGGAGTTGGATCCCTACTCTGTATCGGGCAAGGTTTCATTGGCCTTGCTCGAAGAATTGATGGCCACAGCGTCCATCATCGGTCGCGCCTGAAGAATTTGGCCCCCACGCTCCGCCGCTACGTGGGTCGTTGCCCCACTACCGAAGGGAGCGTTACGCTCCGGGGGCTAATTTTTCTTGGGGTGGCCCGGCAGAAATTGACCCCCACGCTCTGCCGCTACGCGGGTCGCTGCCCCACTACCGAAGGGGTCGCTACGCTCCGGGGGGCATTTTTTCTTGGGGCGGCTCGGCGAAAAATTGACCTTCACTCGTTGCTAGCTTCGTAATGCCCGTATCTGCACTGGCCTTGGTCATTCTGGCGGGTCTGATTCACGCCAGTTGGAATATCGCCGCAAAGAAGGCTGGGGGCGACGTACGCTTTTCCTGCTTCAGTTCACTCGTCATGATGGTTTTCTGGGCTCCAGTGGGGCTATGGCTGGGGTGGCAACAAATACCGGACTGGGGCCCAACACAATGGTGGCTGGTAGCTTGCAGCGGTGTCCTGCACACCTTGTATTTTGTTGTTCTATTGCGCGGATACCGAAAGGCAGACCTGACTGTGGTCTACCCCTTGGCGCGAGGTTCCGGTCCGTTGCTGTCGTCATTTGTTGCAATCACTTTTTTGGGTGAGCATATTTCGCTCATAGGGGCCGTCGGAGTTGTGGCTGTCGTCGCCGGAGTCTTTCTGATTGCCGGCGGGCCGGGGTTGTTTCGCAATACGCAAAGCCCGGATCAAAGGCAACGCGTCCGCAAAGGCATGCTGTATGGTTTGCTGACGGGTGCATTCATTGCCAGCTACACCGTTTTAGATGGATATGCTGTCAAAGTAGTTTTGATATCCCCGATTTTGTTGGACTACTTCGGCAACTTTGTGCGTCTGGGCTTTGTGCTTCCTACCGTATTGCGCACGCCCACGGCATCGCGCGCGCTGTGGGCGACCCAATGGAAGTACGCAGTAGTGATTGGCGTGGTGAGCCCGGTTTCCTACGTGCTGGTGCTCTACGCGATGCAGGTTGCACCACTCAGCCATGTGGCACCAGCCCGTGAAGTCTCCATGTTGTTTGCCGCCTTGCTGGGTGGGCAATTGTTGGGTGAAG
>CAYXWW010000083.1:5562-15144 GCA_964468905.1 uncultured Rhodoferax sp.
TCTTGGGCGCCGCCTGCATTGGTGCTGGCGTGCTGGCATTGGCTCTGGGGTAGGCCATGGTGACAACGCTCGTTGGCTGTGACTTTTCCAGCAGCCCTAGCCACCGCAAACCCATCCTGATGGCATGGGGGCGTCTGCATGAACGCATTGTCATTTTGGAGCGATTGGAATCCATTGTTTCTTTGCAAGCTTTCGAACAATGCATGGGTGAGCCGCGCGCATGGACTGGCGGGTTTGATATGCCGTTTGGCCTGCCGCGCGAGCTGAGTGTTTCGCTGGGATGGCCATTGGAATGGGAGGCGAATATTCGGCACTACGCCACCCTGAGCCGATCAGACATCCGGACTGCATTTGCAGCGTTTTGCAATGCGCGGCCTGTGGGTGGCAAGTTCGCCCATAGAGCATGCGATGTACCTGCCGGGTCCAGCCCGTCGATGAAATGGGTCAATCCGCCGGTTGCTTTTATGTTGCATGCTGGGGTCCCACGTTTGCTCGACGCGGGGGTTGCAATGCCAGGTCTTATGGCTCACCCACATTCCGGTGAAAGCACTTCCAGGCGGGTTGCCTTGGAGGCGTACCCAGGGCTTTTGGCACGTGAAGTTCTGCAAACAAGGAGCTATAAAAGTGACGACCCTGCCAAGCAAACGGCCACCCGCCTGATTGCGCGCAAAGATTTGTTGACCCAGTTGGAGGCCGGCACTACGCGCTTGGGGTTGCGGCTGAAACTGACGAACGCGCAACGCGATGCGTTGGTGGACGATGGCAAAGGCGATGCCTTGGATGCTGTTCTGTGCTTGTTGCAGGTTGCTTGGGGTGTGCGGCAATTTGCGCAGGGTGACCCGCTGTATGGTATGCCGCACAACCTGGACCCACTGGAGGGTTGGATCCTGACCGCCTGAATGATTAGCGGTTGCGGGAAATGACGCTTTCTTCTAGCTTGAGCGCGAGTTGCGAGATGGCTAATGCTGCGGGGCAGCTGGGTGTTGTTTGCATCAGCAATTGGCGGCGCATGATGGCTTGCCGCACGGCATTGTCAGCGGGAATGTCGCCCATATGGATGAGCTTGATGGGCCGAGCGGGGTCCGTTGCGACAAATCGATCCAGCACTTGTTGCAGTTGCACGGTAATGGCTCGTCCATCACCCAAGCGCGCGGTTTGGTTGATCACCATGCGAATCGATTGGCGCTTTTGTTGTCCGACCAACACTTTGATGGTGGCATAGGCATCCGTCAAGGAAGTGGGTTCTGGTGTCGCGACCAGCAAAACCTCTGAAGCAAGCGAAACGGCGAACAAGACGACGTCAGAAATTCCGGCGCCAGTGTCGAGCAGTACCACATCGTAATGAGGCACCAGACCATTCATGATGCGAAGGAAATCATCGCGTACTTCCGGTGTCAGGCGTGAATACTCCACCATGCCTGACCCAGCCAACAACACTGAAAAGCCACCGGGTGCCTTGATAATGGCCTCTTCCAGTTTGGCCTTGCCGGTAAACACATCGTGCAAGGTGATCTTGGGGTACAGGTTCAGTACAACATCCAAGTTTGCAAGTCCCAGATCAGCATCCAGAACCAGTACGCGATGTCCCAGCTTGGCAAGCGCCGCCGCTAGATTGGCAGAGAAGAATGTTTTCCCTACGCCACCTTTGCCGCTGGTGACCGCCATTACCTTGCCGAGCGGCTTGAGCGGTACTGTTGGGCTGGCTTCGTTGGAAGCGGGAGGAGTCAGTACGTCAGCCATCAATTCACCCTTTGCATGGTACCGTTGGCAGAACTGCCTGGCGCTTCACCGGAAACGCTTTCGATCCAGGCTGGTTCTCCCAATGCCAAATGACCAAAAAGCAGATTTTTTTCTTCTGCGCTCACATAGATTTCTTGTTGATGGTCCAGGCACACACGGTTGCGGCCTTCTTTTTTCGCACGATACAGTTGAACATCCGCACGCTCGGTCCATAGCGCGGCAGTTGAGCGCACCCACTCTGGCGCATAGGCCCCGCCCACGCTGATGGTGACCTGGATGGTCAGGCTGGGTGAAATCGTGATGACCAGTGCTTCAATGGTCGCCCGAATCCGTTCGGCCACAGCAGCACCAAATGACGTATGGCAATTTGGCAAAACGACAGCAAATTCTTCGCCGCCATATCGGGCCACTGTGTCCATCGGACGCACGCAGCTGGCTATGGATTTGGCTATCGCCTGCAAGACCCGATCGCCAGCTTGGTGTCCGTGGGTGTCGTTGACTTGTTTGAAATGGTCGATGTCCAGCATGAGTAGCAGTGCCGGATCACCCGAGCGGGCAACACCGTCAATCGTCCGATCCTGCACCGCGCGGAAATGGCGACGGTTGCCAAGCCCGGTCAACGGGTCTTTGAGCGACAGCTCGCACAGGCCGTCAATGATGCCTTGCAAGTAGGCCTGGGGTGAATCGCTCGGCAGTGAAACCACCATGCCATGGTCTAACAACGCACGTGCATCTTCCAATTGCAACTGTTGCAACTCAATTGGTGCATTCAAAGGAAATGTTGACACGGTGATGGTCGGTGTTTAGCGGGCAAAGCATAACAGGAACTGGTCACATATTGCCACGGCATTCAGCGTGTCGTCCGCACATTAGAAGTGCCTTTGCCATGCACTTTTAAGGCTCAATCCCGTTACCGGCTTGGGCCTTCACGCGTTGGGCCACACACGGGGCAGTCTGTATTGCGGGGCAGGCGAATATCGCTCCAGGTCATATCACGTGCGTCGAGCATAAGCAAGCGACCGACGGCAGGGGTGCCCGCGCCACTGAGTAGTTTGAGGGCTTCAGCGGCTTGCATACTGCCAATGATTCCTACGAGTGGGGCAAAGACGCCCATCGTGGCACAGCGTGTTTCTTCAAATTCGGCGTCTGGGGGAAATACGCAGGCATAGCAAGGCGACTGTGGGTTACTGGCGTCATAGACCGTCAACTGGCCATCCATCCGGACCGCTGCGCCAGAAACCAAGGGCACCCGGTGCTGCACGCAAGCAGCATTGAGGGCGTGCCGGGTGGAGAAATTGTCACTGCAGTCCAACACCACATCGGCGTCGGCAACCAAAGCTTGCAAGCGATTTGCGTCGGCCCGTTCGGCGAGCACAGTGATTTGGAGCTGTGGATTCACAGCCAAAAGCGTCAAACGTGCAGACTCCACCTTGGGCATGCCAATGCGGTCGTGGGTATGGGCAATTTGTCTCTGTAAATTGGTTTCATCGACTGTGTCGTGGTCAACCAGTGTTAAATGCCCAACCCCAGCCGTAGCGAGATACAAGGCGGCTGGCGACCCGAGCCCGCCCACACCAATGACCAGCGCGCGTCCCCGCATGATGCGTTCCTGCCCCTCGACTCCCAACTCATTGAGCAGGATGTGGCGTGAGTACCGCAGCAGTTGCGCGTCATCCATAGTGACGTTTCGTCTCTGGGCCGCCCCAAGGCGAAAAAGCCCCCATGGGGGGCAGCGCAGTACGCGAAGCGACAAGCGTGGGGGCAAGGATCGCCACCGGGCCGCCCCAAGGCGAAACAGCCCCCTTGGGGGGCAGCGCAGTACGCGAAGCGACAAGCGTGGGGGCCATTACGTCCCTTAGTTTTCCTTCGGATCTTCCTTGCGCTCAACCAGTGTTTTACTGACCAGAACAGGAAGTCCCTTGAGCTGCTTAATCGCCTGCGCCAATTGGAAGTCCTTTTCGGATCCGAATTCAGGTGGGCGTCGCTCTGCCACTGGTTTGCGTGACTCGGCTTCCAGGCGCTTGAGCGCTTCATCACGGGCCTGCTCACGCGCTGGGTCCTTGACTTCATCACCCTGTCCGCTGGCCAGGTGTTTGCCCAGGTCAGCTTCACGGGTGCGCAGCACGGCGTAGGGGCTACCTTCTTCTGTCTCATCAACCATGACGTCCGGCACGATACCCTTGGCTTGTATGGACTTGCCGCTCGGTGTGTAGTAGCGTGACGTAGTAATTTTCAACCCGGTGTCCGGCCCCAAGGGTCGGAAAGTTTGAACCGATCCTTTGCCAAAGGTCTGGCTTCCCATGATGGTGGCACGCTTGTGGTCTTGCAATGCACCCGCAACGATTTCACTGGCAGAGGCCGAGCCTTCGTTGACCAAGACGATCAAAGGAATTTTTTTCAGTCCGGCGGGCAATTTTCGGAGGGGGTCGGCACCGTCACGCCCCAAGTAGTCGTGGGCCGTGGCTTTCAGCGTCTGCTTGCTGTCCGCAGTTTGACCGTTGGTTGATACCACAGTCACGTTGTCCGGTAAAAAGGTGGCAGACACTGCCACCGCAGCGCTTAGTAATCCACCCGGATCGTTGCGCAAATCCAAGACCAAACCTTTGAGGGCCGGATCTTGCTTGTAAATTTCGCCCAGTTTACGGGTGAAGTCTTCTACGGTTTGTTCTTGGAACTGGCTAACCCTTACCCATGCATAGCCGGGCTCCAACACCTTGCCGCGTACGGACTGCTGCTTGATCTCTTCGCGGATGATGGTGACGGGGAAGGTCCGATTTTCCTCTTTGCGATAGATGGTCAATAGCACTTTGGTGTTAGGTTCGCCGCGCATGCGCTTGACCGCTTCATTCAACGTCAAGCCCTTCACCGCCGTATCGTCGACACGGGTTATCAAGTCGTTGGTTTTTAGACCAGCACGAAAAGCTGGGGATCCCTCGATGGGCGAGACAACCTTGACGAGGCCATCTTCTTGGGTAATTTCAATCCCAACGCCGACAAAACGACCCGACGTGCCTTCCTTGAACTCCTGAAACGCCTTTTTGTCAAAGTATTGCGAATGGGGGTCCAAGCTGGACACCATGCCAGAAATAGCTTCTGTAATGAGCTTCTTTTCATCCACCGGCTCAACATAGTCGCTTTTGACCATGCCAAACACGGCGGCCAATTGCTGTAGCTCTTCAAGCGGCAGCGGCGCCAAGGCGCTGCGGGCAACCGTTTGCAAGGACACAGTCGTCAATGCACCGGCCAAGACCCCCAACCCAATCCAGCCCGCAATTTTCAGTTTTTGACCCATATGTGTTCCATTGCCGCTTCCATGTTCACCTTGGAGGTGCTGTCTTGCCGCTAGTTCCCTTTGATGGGTGTTTTAGAAAGTCAACAACCTGCAAGGTTTGCAGTTCAACGATGTCCTTTTAGGCCTTACCTTGCGATGCTACCGCCGCAGCAGCTTTTGCAACCGCTTCAGCATCACCCAGATAATAGTGCCGAATAGGTTTGAGGTTTGCGTCCAGTTCGTAAACCAGTGGTGTTCCATTGGGAATATTGAGGCCAACGATGTCGTCGTCCGACACGTTATCCAGGTATTTGACCAACGCGCGGATTGAGTTTCCGTGGGCAGCGATCAAAATTCGTTGGCCGCTCAGGATAGCTGGCGCAATGGATTCACTCCAGAAAGGCAGAACCCGCGCTACGGTGTCTTTGAGGCATTCGGTCAGCGGCACTTGCCCTGGCAAAAGCTTGGTGTAGCGCACATCAGCGCTTTCGCTACGCGCGTCGGTTGGCTCCAAAGCAGGAGGTGGTGTGTCGTAACTGCGGCGCCATTGGAGTACCTGAGCGTCGCCATACTGCTTGGCGACTTCCGTCTTGTTGAGGCCCTGCAGTGCGCCATAGTGTCGCTCGTTGAGTTGCCACGCATGGACCACGGGCAGCCAGGTGCGGTCCATTTCGTCCAGGCAATGCCAGAGTGTGCGAATAGCCCTCTTCAGGACGCTGGTATAGGCGATATCGAAATCAAAGCCTTCTGCCTTGAGCAAACGGCCAGAGTCTTTGGCCTGCTCGATGCCGGTGGGGGTCAGGTCAACGTCTGTCCATCCGGTGAAGCGGTTGTCGAGATTCCAGGTGGATTCGCCATGGCGAATGAGAACGAGTTTGTACATGGTGCGGAGCTTGCAGCTGAAGTAGAGTCACGGTCTGTGACAGGGAAACAGCCAGCATTCTAAAATGGCGAACCCAATGGTTGGTTACTTACAAGGAAAAAAGTGAAATTCATTCTCGATAATTGGATGTTGATTGCCATCGCATTGGCTTCTGGGTCTCTGCTTTTGTGGCCGGTCTTGCAGGGCGCGGCGGTTGCGGGCTTGGACCCGGCTGGAGCAGTTCAACTGATCAACCGTGAAAAAGGCGTGGTCATCGACGTGAGCGAGCCAGCAGAGTTTGCGGCCGGGCACGTAGGGGGATCGAAGAATGTCCCGCTGGGTGAGCTAGAGGGCAAGTTGCCCGGAGCGGTCAAAAACAAAGCCTTGCCCCTTATTTTGGTGTGCCAGTCGGGAGCCCGGTCCGTACGCGCACTGGCGATTGCAAAAGCGCTTGGCTATGAAAAGGCTCAATCCTTGGGTGGCGGCCTTGCCAGCTGGCGTGCAGCAAATTTGCCACTAGAAAAGGCTTAAATTCATGCAAGCAGTCAAGATGTACACGACAGCCGTCTGCCCTTATTGCGTGCAGGCGAAGCGACTCCTCTTGGCCAAGGGTGTCGAGGCCATCGAAGAAATTCGGGTGGACAGCCAGCCCCAAGAGCGCATGAAGATGATGGAGATTACGGGGCGCAGGACCGTGCCCCAAATTTTCATTGGTGCGACCCATGTGGGCGGCTGTGACGACCTCATGGCACTCGATAGCCGGGGCGAGCTGCTTCCTTTGTTAAATGCTGCTGGATAGACCGTTTTTGGGGGCTGCTGCCAGCCTGAGATAATCCGCGTCTAACGAAATTCCCGTTATATGCCTGCTTCGCTTTGTTGGGTAGGCCTTGTTTTACTTTGAAAGATAGTTTTTATGTCAGACCAGACTCCTGTTTTCCAGATCCAACGCGTGTACCTGAAGGAAGCGTCATTGGAGCAACCCAATTCCCCTGCGATCCTTTTGGAGCAGGACCAACCTGTAGTTGACATTCAGCTGGGCGTGGAAGCCGGCCCTGTGTCTGAAGGCTTGTTTGAAGTGTCTGTCACCGCTACCGTTCAGACCAAGGTCAAAGACAAGACCATGTTCTTGGTCGAAGCCAAGCAAGCGGGTATTTTTGAAATCCGTAACTTTCCAGAAGACCAGATGGGCCCACTGATGGGTATCGCCTGCCCACAAATCGTCTATCCCTATTTGCGCGGCAATGTAGCGGACCTGATTCAGCGCGCTGGTTTCCCGCCCGTCCATTTGTCTGAGATCAATTTCCAGGCCATGTTTGAGCAGCAACAAATGGCCCAGGCCCAGGCACAAGCAGCGTCTGCCGCCGCCGCCGCGCCAACTTCTGCGCTGCCACAGTAAGGTTGTGGGCATTATTGCCCTGGAGCCCTCGTATTCATTGCAGATAGTGCTATGAAAATTGCAGTAATCGGCGGTGGTGCGTGGGGTACGGCGCTTGCGGTAGGCGCCAGTCGCCAGCCACAGACAGAGCGCACGGTCAGTCTGTGGGTGCGTGACATCGCCCAAGCTGAGGCGATTCAAACGTTTCGCGAGAACCGGCGCTACCTTCCGGGCATCGCGTTGCCTGCTGGCTTGCAAGTTCATGTTTGGTCATTGGACGCGTTATTGGGTCAATTGACAGAGGATGACTTGGTCGTTGTTGCATCGCCCATGTCCGGGCTGCGCCAATTGCTCTCGCAGTTGAGCAGGTGCAAGGCTGCTGTGGCTTGGCTGTGCAAAGGCTTTGAAGCAGCGGTAGGTGAAGCACCGGGCCTGATGGGCCACGAAGTCCAAGGCGAGGTGGCGCCAAACCTACGCGCGGGCGTGTTGAGTGGACCGAGTTTTGCACAGGAAGTTGCTGCAGGTCAGCCAACGGCGCTCGTTGCAGCGAGTAGACACGCTGACGTGCGCGACACACTGGTCAGTGCCTTTCACAGTTCCAGTTTGCGCGTCTATGCCAATGATGATGTGGTGGGCGTGGAAGTAGGCGGCGCTGTAAAGAATGTGTTGGCAATTGCCACCGGGCTATGTGACGGCCTGCAGTTGGGTCTCAATGCCCGTGCAGCCCTGATTACCCGTGGATTAGCAGAAATGACGCGCCTAGGCCTTGCCCTTGGGGCCAAGTCTGAAACCTTTATGGGTTTGAGTGGGTTGGGCGACCTTGTATTGACAGCCACCGGAGACTTGTCACGCAACCGGCGCGTGGGTATGGCCCTGGCAGAGGGAAAGACCTTGCAGCAATCGGTTGCAGAATTAGGTCATGTGGCAGAAGGTGTCTACAGCGCCCGCACCGTGGTCCAGCGTGCGCGCAGCCTCGGCATCAGCATGCCCATTGCCCAATGCGTGGTGGACCTGCTGGATGGCCATCTACAACCGCGGCAGGCGGTTGCCACGCTCATGGGCCGTGGCCCCGCCACTGAAGGCGTTTAGCCTTTTTCCACACGATTGGCGATATGCGCCAGCGCCTCTTCAACTTGGTCTACCAGGATCAAACAAAGTTCCCCTGGTGCTAGCTTGTCCATTGCCGTATCAATGGCAATGAACTCACCTTTGATCTCCGATGTCTGGGTTGTACGTCGGGCATGGGCAAGCCCTTGGCGCAGCAGGGCAATGACTTCTCCGTCACTGCGCCCCCGTTGACACTGATCTTCGTACAGAATGACTTCATCAAACGCATCGCCCAAAATTTCGGTCTGTTGGCGTATGTCCTGATCGCGGCGATCGCCCGCACCACTGATAACGACCGAGCGACGTGTCGCAGGTATCGCTTGCACGGCTTGCACCAGTGCAATCATGGCATCCGGGTTATGACCGTAGTCGGCAATGACCGTTGCACCACGGTATTTGAAAAAGTTAAAGCGGCCTTGGGCATTGTGGGTGTCGTTGGAAAAGCTGGCGAGACCGTCCCGAATACAGTCCCAATCCAGACCCAAGGCCCATGCCGCTGCCACCGACGCCATGACGTTTTCAACCTGGAACGGAATCATGCCGCCCATCGTGATCGGAATGTTGGTGAGCGAAATCGTATATTGGGTTTCCCCCTTGCTAGCCACCAATTGGCCATTTTCCACGTACACCACAGCTTGCCCTTGGGCACGGTGGGTGGCCATCACCGGATGGAATTTGTCAACTGCAAAGAACGTTACAGACCCTCTGCATTTGCCGGCCATCGCCGACACGGTGGGGTCTGTTGCATTCAAAACCGCCACGCCATTGGGCGCAACGTTTTGAACAATGACGCGCTTGAGCACTGCAAGATCTTGTACCGTTGTGATGTAGTTCAGGCCGAGATGGTCGCCGCTGCCCACATTGGTCACCACAGCTACATCGCAGCGGTCAAAGGCTAGGCCTTCACGCAGCACGCCACCGCGAGCGGTTTCCAAAACGGCTGCATCCACATCGGGATGCAAGAGCACGCTTCGGGCACTCTTGGGACCGCTGCAGTCGCCCGTGTCAATGCACTGACCGCCCACGTAGACGCCATCGGTATTGGTCATGCCCACGCACAAACCTTTTTGCGCGAGCAAATGGGAAATGAGTCGAACGGTGGTCGTTTTGCCGTTGGTGCCGGTTACCGCCACGATGGGAATACGACCGTTCTGGCCATTCTTGAAAAGGGCCACCTTTGGCGCATGCCCTGCAACCTGTTGCAGCGGCGCACATCGCGTCTGTCAC
>CAYXWW010000084.1:0-15138 GCA_964468905.1 uncultured Rhodoferax sp.
AGCGCTACGTTCGGGACGTAGAGGCCGGAGGTTCGAATCCTCTCACCCCGACCAGCCAGCACTCAAAAGAGCTTACGAAACGCGACCGTATGTGTCTTCAAGACGAACAATATCGTCCTCACCCAAATAGGAACCCGATTGCACTTCAATGATTTCCAGGGGTACTTTCCCTGGATTGGCCAATCGATGAACTTGCCCCAGAGGAATATAGGTACTTTGGTTCTCAGTCAGGAGAATCACTTTGTCGCCATTGGTCACTTCTGCCGTGCCACTCACCACCACCCAATGCTCTGCTCGATGGTGATGCATTTGCAGACTCAGTGTCGCACCTGGTTTTACAACAATGCGTTTGACTTGAAAACGCTCACCACTGTCCACGCTGTCATAGGTACCCCAAGGGCGTGCTACGTGGCGATGATGCAGGGCTTGAGAAACCCCATTAGCCTCCAACTCTGCGACCACGGTTTTGACCTGCTCTGCTGAAGAGGCGTCAGCCACTAACACGGCGTCCACGGTGTCTATGATCAGCAGGTTTTGCGTGCCGAGTGCCACTACTGGGCGATGCGGCGCATGAATAAATGTATCTTTAGACTGGATAGCTCGCCCCTGCCCATTGACACGGTTTCCATTGACGTCCGGTGCCGACAATTCGGCTACCGCGTTCCAACTGCCAACATCACTCCAAGCTGATGCAAAAGGCAAAACCGCGACGTTGGACGCCCGCTCCATTACGGCGTAGTCGATGCTATCCGAACGGCATGCGGCAAATGCCTCTCTGTCCAACCGGCGGAAGCAACCATCCACTGTTTGGGCCTTCACCGCTTTCTCGCAAGACGCGAGAATATCCCTGGCATAGTGCTTTAGCGCATCGAGCAAAGTACTTGCCTGGACCAAGAAAATTCCCGCGTTCCAGAAGTATCCTCCGGCGAGCAAGAGGTCTTGCGCGCGCTGCGCGTCAGGCTTTTCGACAAAAGACGCCACACTGTACGCGCCACCTTGTGCTTCCAACGCAGTCCCCTGTTGAATGTATCCGTACGCCGTACTCGGAAAGCTTGGGTGCACTCCGAATGTAACAATTGACCCTGCCCGGGCTGCGACCACACCATCGTTAATCGTTTTGACAAACGCCAGCGCATCTGGAATGTGATGGTCAGCTGGCTGAAACAAGAGCAAGGTATCAGGCTCGACATTCAGTGCAGCCGCAGCCATTGCAGCTGCAGTATTGCGGGCAACAGGCTCCAGCAGGATTGTCGCGTCCACCCGTGCGGCAGTGGCGCACTCTTGCACCAGGAAGCGATGATCCTCGGCTGCAACAATGATTTGTCGCCCACCCAAGCGACTTGCACGCTCCAATGTCAGCTGTAGAAGACTTTTGCCCCCGATCAAAGGCACGAACTGTTTAGGAAGTGCTTTGCGAGACAGCGGCCAAAGGCGGGTACCACTGCCCCCACACAAGATGACGGAAACGATCGCTGCAGATGCGGGAACTTCGATTGAATTCATGCCGAGATTGCCAATTAGATGCATAAAAGCTGAGAGTATGACAGCCAGCCAACACTGACGGCCACGCGAAGGTAACATTGTTCCCAATTGATTTACTTTGGCCACGCAATCAGCGATGATGCGCAGGTATTTCTTGCAACGTCTATTCTTATCGGTACATGGCAACTGTCGACACCCCACAACGTGAAGCCCAAGCAATCGCCCTGCCCGGACTTGGTAGGGCCCTTATCACTGCGGGCAAATTGGGACAAAAGTCAGCCGAAGACATCTACCGCAAGGCCCTGTCCACCAAAAACAGCTTTATCGCGGAATTGGTAGGTTCAGGCGCAGTGTCAGCTGCCGACTTGGCGCATACGCTTTCAACCGCATTTGCCGCACCGCTGCTAGACCTTGACGCGATCGATACCAACCGACTGCCCAAGGGGTTGCTGGACAACAAGATTTGTGTAGCCTATCGCGTTGTCGTTTTAAGCAAACGCAGCAATCGGCTTATCGTTGCTACGGCGGATCCCTCAGACCAGGCGGCAGCGGAAAAAATCAAGTTTTCGACCCAGATGGGTGTTGATTGGGTTATTGCCGAATACGACAAACTGTCCAAATTGGTCGATGCGAGCGCCACCACTGCAACGGAAGCAATGGAGGACATCATTGGTGGTGACTTCGAGTTTGATGCAGAAGCGGCAGATGCTGTTATAGACAATGGGCCGGCCACGACATCTGAAGTTGAAGATGCTCCTGTTGTACGCTTCTTGCACAAAATGCTGATGGATGCGTTTAGCATGCGCGCCTCAGATTTGCATTTCGAACCCTATGAACACACCTACAGGGTGCGGTTTCGGATCGACGGTGAATTGCGCGAAATTGCATCCCCGCCCATCGCTATCAAAGACAAGCTCGCCTCTCGCATCAAAGTCATATCGCGTATGGATATTTCCGAAAAGCGCGTCCCGCAAGACGGAAAGATGAAGCTTAAAGTCGGCCCCGACCGGGTGATCGACTTCCGCGTGAGCACTCTACCAACCCTTTTTGGTGAAAAGATCGTAATCCGTATTTTGGATCCCAGTAGCGCAAAACTGGGTATCGATGCGCTAGGCTATGAACCAGAGGAAAAAGAACGGCTACTCAAAGCAATTGAGCGCCCGTACGGCATGATCTTAGTGACCGGTCCGACCGGCTCTGGAAAGACCGTTTCGCTTTACACCTGCTTGAACTTGTTGAACAAGCCTGGGGTAAATATTGCTACTGCAGAAGATCCGTCTGAAATCAATTTACCTGGCGTCAACCAAGTCAACGTGAACGACAAAGCCGGCCTCACCTTTGCGGCTGCGCTGAAATCGTTCTTGCGACAGGACCCCGACATCATCATGGTCGGCGAAATCCGAGATCTGGAGACAGCGGACATTTCCATCAAGGCCGCGCAGACCGGCCACCTTGTGCTCTCCACATTGCACACCAATGATGCGCCGGGAACATTGACTCGGATGCGCAATATGGGCATTGCACCTTTCAACATTGCATCCAGTGTTATTTTGATTACGGCACAGCGATTGGCACGGCGGTTGTGTCTCAATTGCAAGGTACCAGTGGACCTTCCACCCCAAACGCTGCTCAGCGCTGGCTTCAAGGAATCGCAATTGGACGGAACATGGAAACCGTACAAAGCAGTCGGATGCTCCATGTGCAATGGGGGTTATAAAGGCCGCGTTGGTATTTACCAGGTTATGCCGATTACAGAAGAGATCCAGCGCATCATTCTTCGCGATGGCAGCTCGCTGGACATCGCGATCCAAGCCGAAAGCGAAGGTGTGCGCTCCTTACGGCAATCAGGCTTGCATAAAGTAGAACAAGGTCTTACTTCACTGGAAGAAGTTCTTGCGTGCACCAACGAATAGAAAAAGAAATTAGAGGATCACTATGGCAACTACTAAAACTGCTGCGAACTCTGACGCGGTATTCGAATGGGAAGGTAAGGACCGAAACGGCAAACAAGTACGTGGCGAACTTCGCGCTGCTGGCGAAAACCAAGTTAAGGCGTCTTTGAGACGACAAGGTGTTATTCCGACCAAAATTAAAAAGCGGCGGATGAGCGCTGGCAAAGCGATCAAACCGAAAGATCTGGCCATTTTTACGCGCCAGTTAGCGACGATGATGAAAGCTGGTGTTCCGCTTCTGCAAGCCTTTGATATTGTCGGGCGAGGAAATCCAAATCCGCGCGTTACCAAGCTGCTCAACGACATCCGGAGTGACGTAGAAACCGGAACGTCACTCAGTGTTGCTTTTCGCAAGTTCCCACTTTATTTTGATGCGCTATATTGCAATTTGGTAGAAGCGGGTGAGTCTGCCGGCATTTTGGATCAGCTCCTCGATCGGTTAGCGGTGTACATGGAAAAGACCGAGGCGATTAAATCTAAGATCAAGTCTGCTTTGATGTATCCGATTTCCGTTTTGGTGGTGGCTTTTGTAGTCGTCGCCGTGATTATGATTTTTGTGATTCCGTCCTTCAAAGAAGTGTTCAAATCTTTTGGCGGTGAGCTACCAATGCCAACCTTAGTTGTCATTGCTATGAGTGAGTATTTCATTCAATATTGGTATTTGATCTTCGGCGGTCTCTTTGGGGGCTTCTACTTCTTCTTTCAATCTTGGAAGCGCAACAAGAAGATGCAAGCTTTCATGGACCGTGTGATGCTGAAATTGCCAATATTTGGTGTGCTTGTGGAAAAGTCCTGTATCGCACGCTGGACCAGAACCCTGTCGACCATGTTTGCAGCGGGGGTGCCGTTAGTCGAGGCATTGGATTCAGTCGGTGGAGCATCTGGCAACGATGTTTTTGCTTCAGCCACTCTGAAGATTCAGCAGGAAGTTTCCACTGGGACCGCTCTAACAGCTGCAATGACGAATGCCAACCTATTTCCATCCATGGTTTTGCAGATGTGCGCAATTGGTGAGGAATCTGGATCGATTGACCACATGCTCGGCAAAGCTGCTGATTTTTATGAGGCCGAAGTGGACGATATGGTCGCGGGTATATCAAGTCTAATGGAGCCTATCATCATAGTTATCCTGGGTGGTCTGATTGGTGGCATCGTCGTCGCCATGTACTTGCCTATTTTCAAGTTGGGACAAGTCGTCTAATGCTTTCCGGCATACAGTGGGTTGACAGTGGCCTGTTTGCGCTTTTGGGTCTATTGATTGGCAGTTTTCTGAACGTAGTGGTATACCGCCTTCCGAAAATGATGGAACGCCAATGGGCAGATGAATGTGCAGAGATGACAGGCAACGCCCTTCCCGAGTCAGCGCCTTTCAATTTGATGTTACCCCGCTCGTGTTGCCCACATTGTGGCCACAGCATCCGCTGGTATGAAAATATTCCTGTCTTCAGCTACCTTGCACTGCGTGGTAAGTGCTCGGCCTGCAAGCGTGCAATTAGCATGCGCTATCCGGCTGTTGAGTTTGTAACTGCTACATTGTTCTACTTTGCGGCAACTTTTTACGGAGCAACATGGCTTGCACTAGCGTGGACAGCATTTTGTGCCTTGCTGATCGCGCTTTTTTTGATTGACTTCGATACCCAACTATTGCCAGACGATTTAAATTATGCGTTGCTCTGGCTCGGACTCATTGTTGCTGCGTTGGGTTGGAATATTCCCCTCAAGTCTGCAGTATGGGGAGCGGTTCTCGGGTATTTGTCACTCTGGTCCGTATATCAGTTGCACCACGTTTTGACCGGAAAAGAAGGTATGGGCTATGGTGATTTCAAATTGCTTGCCGGTCTAGGCGCCTGGTTTGGTGCTGAATACTTAATCGCCATCATCTTGTTATCCTCGGTCGTTGGGTCTATTTTGGGTGGGATTTTTTTATTGGTGGGGCGATTGGCGCACAAGGACATTCCTTTCGCTTTTGGTCCATTCTTGGCCGGAGCAGGCTTGACACTGTTTGTGGTGGGGCCCGCTAATTTTGTCCGTTGGGCTCCATTCCTATTTCCATTTAGCAACGTTGGCATTTAGTTTCATGTTGAAACTGGGACTGACGGGCGGCATGGGAAGTGGAAAGAGCACTGTCGCGAGTATGTTGGCAAAACATGGGGCTGCGTTGTTGGATGCGGATGCCGTATCCCGCTCAACTACAAGCGCAGGTGGCGCTGCCATCCCTCTCATTCGGTCAACCTTTGGGCTCGAGTTTATTGCGCCGGACGGAACACTTGACCGGGAAGCCATGCGCAATTTGGTTTTCAAAGATCTCAGTGCGAAGTTCCATTTGGAAGATATTGTCCACAATTTGGTACGTGAGGAATTTTTCCGACGAGCCCTTGAGTTTGAAAGAACGGGACTTGCATTGGCTGTTTACGACATCCCTCTGCTTGTGGAGTCAGCCTTTTGGCGCAGCGAATTCGATCGGGTTCTTGTGGTGGATTGTCAAAAATCCACTCAGGTGAGCCGTGTAGCTGTCCGAAGCGGACTGTCTATCGCAGAAATCGAACGAATTTTGGCGGCGCAGGCAACTCGCCCTTCGAGGCTGGCAGCAGCAGACCTAGTGCTGTACAACGAAGGCATTTCGCTAGACGAATTGAGGCACGAAGTAGCTGAAATTGTTGCTCAGTTCGGGCTATGATTCGGGCACCGGAAAAATCAGCGTGATCCTATACGAATACCCCTTTAACGAGCGAATTCGCACGTATTTGCGTTTAGAGCATTTGTTCCTGCGCCTATCAGAATTGATGGCACGTGCAGACGCTCTAGACCACCACTTCGCCATTGCCACGATGTTCGAGGTGATGGATGTCGCTGCTCGCGCGGACCTGAAGTCCGATGTGCTTAAAGATCTAGAAAAACAAAAACAAATTCTCAATGGCTACAGGGGAAATCCCGCCATCGCAGAGGCTGTTTTGGATGAAATCATTCAGCAATTGGAGCGTTGCTATGCGGCGCTCAATGCCCAGCCAGGCAAAGCTGGTCAGCCGCTGACGGAAAATGACTGGCTAATGAGTATCCGCAGCAGGGTCGGCATTCCCGGTGGCACTTGTGAATTTGACCTGCCAGCCTATTTTGCATGGCAACACCGTGACACACAAACGCGACAAAGTAATTTGGCGGGCTGGTCTTCAACACTCACTCCACTGGCCGAATCGATCCATTTGCTTTTAAAGCTTTTGCGCGATTCTGGCTCGCCGCAAAAAGTCATTGCAGTGGGTGGGCAGTTTCAACAGAATTTGCCGCAAGGTCGGCCATTTCAACTTTTGCGACTTGCATTGGACGAATCACAGCAATTAATACCTGAGATCAGTGGAAATCGGCTGATGGTGTCTATTCGACTCATGCGCCATGGCGCCGACGATCGTCTGCACACCTGCAACGACGAAGGCACCTTCGAGCTCACTTTGTGCGCGTAACTGTCTGGCGGAAGCGGCAGCATGCAAGAACTAGACAAAGTACGTGTGGTTCAATGCCCAACCTGCGGTGGCAAATGCGTCTATTCTGACGCGAACCCAAATCGCCCATTTTGTAGCGAACGGTGCAAAGGCAGGGATTTCGGTGCGTGGGCGGATGAGAGTTTCCGCGTTGCAGCGCCAAAGCTGGCCGATGATAGTGACCCAGGGGGAAACAGCTTGCAGTGATACCTGCGTCAGATTTTTGAAAAAGCGTGCTGTAGCCCTCTAGCTTAGAGCATGAGCCGCTATTGAATATGTAGCACCTTGAAACCGACGCTCATTTGCCAACCATTGCAAGACGGGCACTGTCCCCGGCAAAACCGGAATCACTTTCACCGGCAGCTGCTCCCAAGAAAATGATTGCGCTTCACGCATTTCGAGTACACCGGTCCATTCAAACACTTTGCAGAAGTGCAATCGAACGAGGGCATGTGGATAGTCGACGAGTTCATCGCGCCAAGGAGCGACAGCTCCAATGCGAATGCCCAGTTCCTCGAACAATTCACGCGCAAGCGCCTGACTGACACTTTCATTCGCCTCCAACTTTCCACCTGGAAACTCCCAATATCCAGCATACGGCTTGCCTTGCGGACGCGAGGTCAGCAAGAAGTCGCCGTCGGGTCGAATGAGAACCCCAACTGCTACATCCACAATTTTGCGTTCCACGCCCCCATGCCGCAACGCCTCAGGATCGACCATGATAGGCGAACTGGTCATAGTAGTTCGCCCCCACGACCAGCATAATCACGCGCAAACTGCCAGGCGACACGGCCACTGCGGGAACCACGCTCAAGCGCCCAAACCAGCGCTTGCGGTCGCGCGGCTTGTATGCGTGCAGAATCCACTCCCATCGCAGACAGCCATTGGTCCACAATAAGTAAGTATTCTTCTTGATTGAATGGGTAGAAACTTACCCATAAACCAAACCGCTCTGAGAGCGATATTTTTTCTTCCACCACTTCACCCGGATGTACTTCTCCGTCCGCCGTGTGGGTGTAGGTAAGATTTTCTGCCATGTACTCGGGCAGCAGGTGGCGCCGATTGCTAGTGGCATAAATCAGCACATTGGCAGACGCGGCTGCTACAGAACCATCCAACACTGACTTCAAAGCCTTGTAGCCAGGTTCGCCTTCGTCAAAGCTCAAATCATCGCAAAAGACAATGAATTTTTCTGGCCTGGTTGCGACAACTTCGACGATATCCGGCAAGTCCACAAGTTCCGCTTTGTCCACTTCGATCAAACGAAGCCCTTGCACGGCATACGCCTGCAAACAGGCACGAATCAGTGAAGACTTACCGGTGCCGCGTGCCCCGGTCAGCAATACGTTGTTTGCGGGCAATCCGCGCACAAATTGCTCGGTATTGCGCCGAATTTTTTCTTTTTGGTTGTCAATTTCCTTGAGATCGGCAAAGCTGATAACTCCCACATGCCCAATTGGCGTGATAACACCCTGCCCCGAACTACGCCTACGGTATCGAAATGCAATGGAAGCATTCCAATCTGGTTCCTGAAGGCGTTGCGGCAAAGCGGCCTCAATGCGCTCCATCAGCAGCTCCGCGCGCGATAAGAACGCCAACAACCGAGCTTCCATTAGTTGAAAATCTTTTTGAAACGATTTATGAGCGATAGTCTGCGTTGATCGTCACGTAGTCGTGACTCAAATCACACGTCCAAACCGTCTGTGTTGCATTCCCACGCCCAAGGTCAACCTTAACTGCGATTTCGCTTTGCTTCATTACCCGCTGACCATCTTCTTCACGATAAGCAGGATGGCGTCCTCCGCTCGTCACAACATGAACGTCGTCGAGAAATAGTTCAATACGCCCTTGGTCCAGGTCGTCGATGCCCGCATAGCCGACTGCTGCGAGAATTCGCCCAAGATTGGGATCACTGGCAAAGAAGGCGGTCTTTACCAATGGCGAATGGGCAATGGCATAGGCTGCCAATCGGCATTCTGCAGGGTTGCGCCCACCTCCGACCGTAACCGAAATAAATTTCGTTGCACCTTCAGCATCCCGGACGATGGCCTGTGCCAGGCTGCAAGCCACTCCCAGCATCGCTTGACGCAAAACTCGCCCCTCTGGACTGTCAAGCGAAGAAATCTCTGTGTTGCCGGCCCGATTCGAAGCGATGACCACCAAAGAGTCATTCGTCGATGTATCACCGTCGACCGTGATTCGATTGAATGAACCTTCCGCCAACTCCAGTGCGAGTTGCTGCATGACATTGGGGTGCACGCAGGCGTCTGTGACAATAAATCCCAACATAGTCGCCATGTTGGGACGAATCATGCCAGCACCTTTGCTAATGCCAGTGATATGCACCACCGCACTACCAATCATCACCTGAACACCAAATGCCTTTGGTGCTGTGTCAGTAGTCATGATGGCCTCAGCCGCCCGCACCCAATTCCCTGGTTTTGCATCAGCAACAGCTGACGCTATGCCTGCTTCAATCCGATCGTTGGGCAGCGTCTCCATAATGACGCCCGTTGAAAACGGCAATATCTGCTCAGCTTGCACGCCCAACTGACGCGCCAAGGCGTTGCACGTGCTGTAGGCACGGTTTAAACCGTCTGCCCCCGTCCCCGCGTTGGCATTGCCCGTATTGATGAGCAAAGCGCGCATGCCCAAGTCTGCAGCAAGATGCTTGCGACAAATCTGCACGGGTGCGGCACAAAATCGATTGGTTGTAAAAACCCCCGCTACTGAGACGCCTTCATCCAGCAATACGACAGTAAGATCTTTACGTCCGACTTTGCGCACACCGGCTTCAGTCACACCAATGCGAACGCCTTCTATAGGGAAAAGCTTGGTTTCATCAGGGGCGGGTAAATTTACGGGCATGACAATCTTCCCATCAAGTTCAGGCAAGTTTTCCGTGACATTGTTTGAATTTTTTACCGCTGCCACAGGGGCAAGGGTCATTGCGCCCAGCGCGGGGCAATTGATCTGCCCCAACCAATGCGACTCCGCCACGAACCGTTTGCGGGTCAACAATGGTCTCAACATCACCCGTCTCAGTCGGTGCGCTGTATGTCACGTTGGCAATACTTTCGCCGCGCGTTTCCATGGCATCCGCCGCTTGCTCAAGCTGCTCACTAGACTGGACTTTGACTGTCATCAAAACCTTGGTCACTTCGTTCTTCACAGAGTCCAACAACTGCCCGAACAATTCAAACGCTTCACGCTTGTATTCTTGTTTGGGTTGCTTTTGCGCATAGCCGCGCAGGTGAATACCCTGACGCAAATAATCCAATGCGCTGAGGTGGTCGCGCCAATGGGTATCAATACTTTGCAACAGCACCATTCGTTCAAACTGTGTGAAATTGTCAGCACCCACTTGGTCGACTTTTGCCGTAAATAGTTGATTGGCAGCAAAGACTACCGCCCCAAGCAAATCTTCGTCGGTAATGGCGCTTGCATCCTGCACTTGTTTTTGCAAGTCCAAGTCCAATTGCCATTCATCTGCCAACACCTTTTGCAGGGCTCCAATGTCCCACTGTTCTTCAACCGACTCAACAGGTATGTATTGGCGCACCAAATCTTGGAAGCAACCTTCCCGCAAAGATTCGATTTGCGCAGACAAATCTTTTGCGTCCAGAATGGCATTGCGCTGCTGGTAAATGACTTTACGCTGGTCGTTGGATACATCATCGTATTCGAGCAACTGCTTACGCATATCAAAGTTGCGTGCTTCCACTTTTCGCTGCGCACTCTCAATGCTGCGGGTGACAATCCCCGCTTCAATGGCTTCACCTTCCGGCATTTTCAGCCGATCCATAATGGCCTTGACCCGATCTCCCGCAAATATGCGCATCAAGGAATCGTCAAGGCTCAAGTAGAAGCGGGAAGAACCAGGATCGCCCTGGCGACCTGAACGACCACGCAACTGGTTGTCAATCCGGCGGGATTCATGTCGCTCGGTAGCGATGATGCGCAGGCCGCCCAAAGCTTTGACCTGCTCATGATCAACACTCCACTGCGCACGCACCGACTCAATTTTTTCCTGTTTAGACGCCGCATCCAATGACTCATCGGCTTCGATGGCCTCGAGTGTTTTGCCAATGCTTCCGCCAAGCACAATATCGGTACCTCGCCCTGCCATGTTGGTGGCGATCGTGATCATCTTGGAACGGCCTGCCTGCGCGACGATATCCGCCTCGCGTGCATGCTGCTTGGCATTGAGAACCTGGTGCGGCAGCTTTTCCTTGTCCAGCAGTTGTGCAATGATTTCAGAATTTTCAATCGATGTCGTTCCCACCAAGACCGGTTGCCCGCGCTCATAGCACTCCCGAATGTCCTGGATCGCTGCGGTATATTTCTCGCCAGTGGTCTTGTAGATTCTGTCGAGCTGATCTTCACGACGGCTGACACGATTGGGTGGAATGACGATGGTTTCCAGACCGTAAATTTCCTGAAATTCGTAAGCCTCGGTATCTGCTGTACCTGTCATACCGGCAAGCTTTGCGTACAGACGGAAATAGTTTTGGAACGTAATGGATGCAAGCGTTTGGTTTTCCGCCTGGATAGCGACTCCTTCTTTTGCTTCCACTGCCTGATGCAATCCATCGCTCCAACGGCGCCCCGTCATCAATCGCCCCGTGAACTCATCCACGATAACGATCTCACCCTGCTGCACCACATAATGCTGGTCGCGGTGATAGAGGTTATTGGCCCGCAATGCCGCGTAAAGATGATGCATGAGCGTGATGTTGGCCGGGTCGTACAACGAGGCGCCAGGTGGAATCAGCCCCATTTCCGCAAAGATGCGCTCCGCACTCTCATGCCCTTGTTCGGTCAGAAAAACTTGGTGGCTTTTCTCGTCAAGCGTGAAATCGCCAGGCTTGGTAACACCCTCGCCCGTGCGTGGATCGGCCTCACCCTCTTGCCGCACCAACTGCGGCGCAGCCTTGTTAATGGCCAAGTACATGTCAGTGTGGTCTTCGGCCTGCCCACTGATGATCAATGGCGTACGCGCCTCGTCGATCAAGATCGAGTCGACCTCGTCCACGATTGCATAGTTCAATCCACGTTGAACACGGTCTGCCACTTCGTAGACCATGTTGTCGCGCAAGTAATCAAATCCGTACTCATTATTGGTTCCGTAAGTGATATCTGCGCGATAGGCCGCCTGCTTCTCCTCACGCGGCATTTGCGGCAAATTGATACCAACTGACAACCCCAGAAAGTTGTAGAGTCGACCCATCCATTTAGCATCACGACTGGCCAAGTAGTCGTTTACCGTGACGACATGAACGCCCTTGTCGGTCAGGGCATTCAAATAAACTGGCAAGGTAGCGGTTAAGGTCTTACCTTCCCCGGTCCCCATTTCGGAAATTTTTCCATAATGCAGCGACATACCGCCCAGCATTTGGACGTCGAAATGTCGCATCTTCATGACACGTTTGGAACCCTCTCGCACCACCGCAAATGCCTCTGGCAACAGGTCATCCAGAGACGCACCCTTGGTGATGCGCTCCTTGAACTCCTGGGTCTTTGCCTTAAGCGCTTCGTCGCTCAATTGCTCATACTGAGGTTCCAGGGCATTGATGCGGGCCAAGGCAACACGGTATTGTTTAAGCAAACGGTCATTGCGACTGCCGAAGATTTTGGTAAGGATATTGATGGCCATGAATGCAAGACTGGCCTGGACCCACAATGGGTTCGCAGCTCAGCGCAGTCCTTTTTCTAATCTGTGTGAAATGGGGGTGTTTAGATGAAATTCAATCGCTACTGCGCTCGAACCCGCACCATAAAAACCAAACCGCTCATTTTAGCGTTGACTTACAGGGTCTACCGTAAAGCTGCTTTTGGGTGCGGAAGTGCTTGATACACCTATCGGAGCCGGTTGCGCAATCTGGCGTCCAGCATTGAGAAATGTTTGCGGATCTTGAGGAACTCCCTGGACCAGTACTTCAAAATGGAGGTGGGGCCCGGTGGACCGTCCGGTGTTTCCAACTTCCGCAACCTTTTGGCCGCGCTTGACCAAATCTCCTTTTTTGACAAGGACGCGCGAGCTGTGGGCGTAACGTGAAATTACATCATTCCCATGGTCGATCTCAATCATGTTGCCGTACTCTGACTGATACTCCTGCGTTACAACGACGCCTCCCGCTGCAGCAAAAATAGGTGTTCCGGGCGCAGAGGGAAAATCAAGCCCTGTGTGCAACGCTGAACGTCCAGTAATGGGATCGATGCGCCATCCAAACATGGAGCCTAGATTTGCGTTAGGAACCGGCGTTTGTGTAGGAATCATCATCTTCTTGATCTTTTGTTCAAAAAGACGTGATTCCAGCACCGTCATGAGGTCAACACGCGAATTCGCCACTGCGTCAAGCTCTTGCAATGTCGCTTGCAATTCATGCATGGAAAGGTCGCGACCAGACACCAATCTGCCGCCTTGGCCAGGTTTGATTTTGATGTCCGCAGGGTTCACGCCCGCCAAACCCGAAACACGCTCACCGAGTGACTCAAGTTGGAGCAATTTAGCCTGCATTTCGCCCAGCTTTCTGGCCATCACTTCGATGTTTTCACGCATGAAACGATCTTGCTGCGCTACTTCGTCTTTGACAATTAAACGCACCAGCGTCCCGATGACTGGCCAACCTTCACGCGCACCCTTGAGGAAAACCCAATGGTACATGCCAGCAGAAACCAGTATTAGCAAGAAAGAAGACGCAACAATTGCCGCTAGGAGCTTTGAACCACTGAGATGAAACGCGCGACTCTTGATCAACCAAGCGTCCGTGATAATCAACTGCATTCAGAATCCCCTTACATTCAAGGTCATGAACCACCGCAATCATTCCTACACGCTACTTCAGGCCACACAAGACTCACCTGCCTTGGCGCGTTTGTCCGAACTTGCCATGGAGTCGACAGCCCGACTCAAGTCCATAGAAGGACTCATCCCTGCGTCACTCCGTCCATCCGTGCATGCTGGCCCCATAGACGGAACGGTGTGGTGCCTGCTCCTCGACAACAACGCAATCGCCGCAAAAATTCGGCAACTGGTTCCAACACTGGAAGACCACCTGCGTGCCAAGGGGTGGACAGTGAGCGCGATACGTTTGAAAGTACAAACGCCGCACAAACCCACCTGAACAGGTAAAAAATGGTGCCGATTATCGGATTCGAACTGATGACCTACCGCTTACAAGGCGGTTGCTCTACCAACTGAGCTAAATCGGCACGTCTTCTATTCTACATCACTCCGGAACCACAAACTTCCGGGAGCTAGAAAAGAGTCTTACTTAATGCGAGTCAATGATGGCCTGCTGCCACCGGGCGGACGAGGAGTGATCCCGTCCTCTTGAGCGGCCGGACTGGTTACCGATGTCAAGCCAGCTGGCTTACTTTCTGTTTGGGGCACTTTTGCGGGTGGAGCGTCGCTGCGCGCTAGCATAGGAAATGCCATACCCTGCCCATTTTCGCGGGCATAGATCGCCACTACACGATCAACCGGAACAACAATGTCGCGCGCGACTCCACCGAATCGTCCTTTGAATTCAATGAATTCGTTGCCCATCGTGAGCGAGCTGGTTGCATCAAAGCTGATGTTCAAAACAATCTCACCATCTTTGACAAACTCATTCGGTACGCGAACCGTCTCATCGACCAGCACAGCTATGAACGGTGTTAGACCGTTGTCTGTACACCACTCATACAACGCACGAATGAGATAAGGACGGGTTGAGCTGGAGTCCGCTGTGTCGATCATCGCTGACAACCTTGCGCAATTATTTGCGCATAACTTTCTCAGATGGCGTCAACGCCTCAATGTACGCCGGACGCGAAAAAATGCGCTCAGCATACTTGAGCAATGGTGCGGCATTTTTGCTGAGGTCAATGCCATAGAAGTCCAAGCGCCACAAGAGTGGAGCAATTGCCACATCCAACATCGAGAAATTGTCACCCAGCATGTACTTGTTTTTGAGGAAAACGGGGGCCAATTGTGTCAGACGGTCACGGATGTGCGCTCGCGCTTTTTCCAGCGCCTTTTCATTGCCTTTGGAACTGCGCGCTTCCAAAGTCGACACATGCACAAACAATTCCTTTTCAAAATTGAGCAGGAACAGACGAACGCGTGCACGATCGACGGGATCACCAGGCATCAATTGAGGATGAGGAAAACGCTCGTCAATATACTCATTGATGATGTTGGACTCATACAAAATCAGATCACGCTCTACCAAAATTGGCACTTG
>CAYXWW010000085.1:0-15098 GCA_964468905.1 uncultured Rhodoferax sp.
ACCTTGTCACAGGTCCTTTGGGGGGCACCATAGAGCTCCAAAGTGCACCCGATAGCGGCGCCACGTTTACGCTGGTGCTGCCACGCGTAGCGCCTATTGTTGCCAAAGGTGTCGAGCCGAAATAGCCCGAACGAAGCACGCGTTCTATTGGGTTCACGCGAGGCTGTTAGCGGATTGTTTTTCCAAAGCGGTCGATGCGCGGCACCCAGTCCTCGTTAATATTGGCGGACAAAAGGACATGGTGGGCCCGCCCGATGAGTAAATGGCGGTGCACGACACCTATGACGCGCGAGTCCGAACTATTGTCGCGGTTGTCGCCCAAGAAGAAGTAGCTGTCTTTGGGAACCGTCATGGGGCCAAAGTTTTGCAGTGCAGAGGCTACAGGGAGAAATTGGACTGTTCGTGTATTGCCATTGCTGCTTTCGTTCACCCGCAAAGCCGCACCAAACGAATTGTCGCTCAGGTGTTCGGTCACAAGGGTTTGGCCGTCATAGTCCGCGGCGGCCCCGTTGATGTAGAGAATCTGCTTGCGAACTTCAACGACGTCGCCAGGAATTGCGATGAGGCGCTTGATCAACCGGGTACCGTCAGTGGGTGAGCTGAAAGTGACTACATCTCCCCGCTGCGGGGATGCGATGTTGAGCACGGAGATGTCACTCAAAGGTAGCTTGAGATCGTATGCCAATCGGTCGACCAACACGACATCGCCCTCAAGAATGGTGGGACGCATGGAACCAGAGGGAATGGGATTCCAGTCTGCAATTGCCAGCCGGAAAAAGCCAAAGCATATGAGGAACGCAATGAATCCACGATTTTCTTTGAGAAAAGCTTGCATGAATTTTCCTTTCGAAGTGCCAGGTTGGTAGGGTAGGGCAGCAGATACTTGCATCAGCAACTGGCAACTCTAGAATTGCATCCAACCGGATGCACGCCACTTGCGACAGAATGCATGGCTGGGCGACAGCCTGCTTTTTTTGCCGACAGTTTGCGAAAGTGCATGTCTGCGTTGTGCAATCATGAATGGAGAACCTTGTGCCACGGTTTGTCGCAAATTTGACGATGCTATTTACAGAAGTTCCCTTTATGGAACGCTTTTCGTTGGCCTCAGCGGCAGGCTTTGAGGCTGTCGAATTTCTCTTTCCGTATGCATATGACGCAAGTGAAATACGCCAGCAACTCGATATGCACGGACTCACACTAGTGTTGCACAACCTGCCGCCAGGGAATTGGGATGCTGGAGAGCGTGGCCTCGCCTGCATACCGCAGCGCACCGCAGAATTTCGCGCAAGCGTCGTCGAAGGCGTTCAATATGCGAAGCAACTCGGAGTGCAACAGTTGCACTGCATGGCGGGCATTGTGCCAAAGGGAGTCGACGCCTCTATCGTACACAACACCTTGATCGAGAATTTGCGATACGCGTCGCAAGTCATGCGTGCGGCGAACATGCGGCTGTTGATTGAGCCCATCAATGCATTCGATATGCCAGGGTACTTCCTCGGCCGGGTGGACTTGGCTCTATCGGTTCTTGATGAACTGAATGTTGACAATGCGTTCCTTCAATTCGACATCTACCACGCGCAACGCACGCAAGGTGAGTTGATCGGCACTATTGCAGGTTGTCTGGATCGAATTGGGCACATTCAGATCGCGGACAACCCCGGGCGCCACGAACCGGGAACGGGTGAGATTAATTTCGACTTTCTATTTGCGTATTTGGATCAGTGCGGCTATGCGGGCTGGGTGGGGTGTGAGTATGTGCCTGCAACCAATACGCTAGCGGGCTTGGGCTGGCTCAATGGCCACATACGTCGCGCATCGAGATTGGCCCAATGATGGCCCTGGATTTTCATTGCACTCGGTGATACAGTGATCGCCAGTCCGACATTCGCAAATGGAACGATTTTTGGACCGCTATCGTCGACGGAAAACCATACCCGTGACTAGTGGCCTAGTCGCAATGCATTTTCATCATTTAAATTTGTTCAAGTCGCCATGTCACATGCTTTAGACCTTAGCGTTTTGGATGCACTCGCGAATCACGATGCAGCAAAAGTGCGCAAATATGCTTTGCTATTTATGCAGTCTTTGGATGATGTTCTGGCAAAAATAGACGTTGCAATTCTGAGCAAAGACATTGCAAAGCTGGGAGCGATGGGGCACCGCGCAAAGTCAACCGCGTTAAATGTGGGTGCCGCGGATTTTGCGCAGCAATGCCTTTTGTTGGAGCGAGCAGCACACGACCAAAAAGACGCTGTGGCACTAGAGATTGCGCAAACTTTGCGCCAGCTATATGTACCAATTCAGCAGGCCATTACACAGCACCTCGCTAGCCAACCAACTTAGACAGCATCGAAGATAGTTGGGTCTGAACAACTGGCTTTGTCAAAGTACCCAGGAGCTTGAATCGGCGCAATTGCGCCACCAAAGAGGCCGAGCGCATGACCTCGGTACTTTGGCCGGAAACAATAATCAACGCGCCTTTAAATCCATTGCGGGCTGCAGCTTCCATGAACTGAAAGCCATCCATGCCAGGCATGTGCAGGTCTGTCAGCATCAGGTGGAAACCTGATGCGCCCCCTGCCTTTGCAATTGCTTGAAGCGCGAGGTCACCGTTGCTGGCGGTGATGATGTCTGTCACCCCCAAGCCCTTTAGCAAGTCTGTGTTGAGCTCCAGTTGAAACAGATCGTCGTCCACAACCAAAACCCGAAGTGCTTCGCGGCTTTTGGGGGCAGATGGGGAAGTTGCGGCAGTAGTTTTCATGGTCTTTTTGCGGTTAGTTAAAGCGTTTGGCTAGCGTTGGTGTCTTTGGTCTTCCATGACATAGGTTCGGCCTAGCGAATCCATCCATTCCTGCGCACTGGGCCACTCGTTGTTTTCGGTGGTCGCCAGTGTTCCGCGCATGCGTGTCATATCGTCGTTGACACCACTGAGCAATTGCGAAACTCGGTCTTGGAACTGCATGGCCATCAAAAGGTGCTCGACTTCACCGCGCACCACCAATCCATGCGAATG
Source organism: uncultured Rhodoferax sp. (assembly GCA_964468905.1). Classification (GTDB taxonomy): domain Bacteria; phylum Pseudomonadota; class Gammaproteobacteria; order Burkholderiales; family Burkholderiaceae_C; genus Allorhodoferax. Next base: position 3,014 of record CAYXWW010000085.1, read on the forward strand.
CATGGAGTCGGCTGACGCTCCCAAGGCGCGCACATGGCTTAGTACGTCGTCGACAATACTGCCCGAAAGCGTCACGGATAGTTTGTCTTGTGTCAGAGATTCTTGGGCGTTGTCCAAGGTCTTGTTCATGATGGCAGTCACATGGTTGACGCGATCCGCAATTAGCTTTCCGGTTTCTGCTGAACGCTGCGACAGCTTGCGTACTTCAGCCGCTACAACGGCGAATCCGCGCCCTGATTCACCGGCTCGGGCAGCTTCAATGGCGGCGTTAATTGCCAGCAGGTTGGTCTGCGCTGCAATGCTGCCGACTTCCGACGCCATGGCGCTCAACCCCGCTGTTTCGGCCGCAAGGTTTTTGACATTGACCAGCATGGCGTCATTGCCCTCAATGACAGCAGACAAAGAACTGACAACGGGTTGCAATTGGCGTTCGCAGAGCGTCAGCAGATTGATGGTTCCACCGATTCTTACATCTTCAACGCCCAGTTTTGCAGCACCGCCAATGCCAGCCAAATCAAACTCTTCCAGGACCTTTGCAAAGCGGGTTGTTAATTGCAAGCCAGCTTCTTCAGTCTGGTCCTTGACTTCCAGCACCTGGTGTTGCCACGCAGGCAGGACATTTTCGAGCAAGTCACCTAAGGCGTTACTTCCCACTTCCTGCTGCTGGGTTTGCAAGACGCTGGCTTGCTCCATCAGTCTTTGTTGGGTCGTTAACAAGTGATACACAGCAGCAACGGACAACAAACCAATAGCTACAGCCACCATGAAAATGACATTGGTTGAGCGATCGAGCAGAGGAACCAATGCCAATAGAACCAGCACTAATGGGACCAGCATCCAAGACCATGCGGCTGCTGGTCCCACGGGTGCCGGGCCATAGTTGCTGCTTGACGAGTGTGAAAACGATTCCATATTTTTTCCCTACTCAATCATAAGGCGTTGTTGTTGCGAGAGAGCCATAAAAGCACAGCGGCGTAGAGCAATTTTGGGTTGATGGGCTTTACAAGCAGTTCGTTCATTCCAGCTTCCATACAAGCTTGACGATCGCTCTCGAAGGCGTTCGCAGTTAGCGCCAATATAGGCCTTTTTTCCCATCCAGCGAGCGACCGAATGCGACGCGTCGCATCGAGCCCATTCATGAGCGGCATTTGTACGTCCATCAGGACAAGGTCATAGGGTTGGAATTGGGCTTGGCTTACTGCCTCAAATCCGTCGGCCGCGGTGTCCACGCACAAACCAACAGCCTGCAAAAGTTCAGAAGCAACTTCCCGATTGAACATATCGTCGTCGACCAACAGGACGTGGCGGCCCGTGAATTGGGTGCGTAATGCTTCTTGCGGATCTTCGGGTATCGTTTTCGCTGCCTCTTCTTGATCCTGGCCAATCTGCAAACAGGCGGTAAACCAGAAAGTACTGCCAGCGCCAGATACGCTGTTTACGCCCGCGTCTCCACCCATGAGGCGGGCTAAACGCGCTGTAATGGCCAAGCCAAGACCAGTTCCTCCATACTGACGTGTGGTAGAGGCGTTCGCCTGTTCAAATGGTTTGAAGAGCTGCTCTACGCGGTCGCTGGCGATTCCAATACCGGTATCCTTCACCTCAATCCGCAGCATGATGCTGGTCCCTGGCACATTGCTCACTGGCTGCTCGCCGACAATGGACACTGTAATGTCTACGTTGCCGAACTCAGTGAACTTGATCGCATTTGCGACATAGTTGAGGCATGCCTGCCGCAGACGTGTCGGATCGCCGCGCAGCCACGTGGCCCCGCAGTTATTGTGAAGCGTTATGGGCAGATCTTTTTCTTCGGCAGCGGCGCTGACAAGTGACATGACGTCTGCCAATAGGGTTGGCAGGTGAAAATCAACTTCTTCCAAAATCAGGCGGTTCGCGTCCATTTTGGTGAAGTCCAGTACCTCATTGATGACCGACATCATGTGACGTCCGGCACGTTCAATCTTGTCGACGCCTTCGATTTGTTTGGGCGTCAATGGTTCGCTTCGAAGCAAATGGGTGAAGCCCATGATGGCATTCATGGGTGTACGAATCTCGTGGCTCATATGGGCCACAAAGGTTCCCTTGGCCTGGTTGGCAGCCTCCGCTTGTTCACGCGCGTGCGTAAGCTCAACTGTGCGAACGGCTATGAGCTCCTCCAAATGGTTGCGGTGGCGGTCTATTTCCTCCGTAAAGTGGTGCTGCTGCGTCAGATCGCGAATACAGCCAATAAAAATGTTGCGGCCAGCACGCTCAACGCGTGAAAGGGCGAGGTTTATAGGGAATACACTGCCGTCCTTACGCATCGCTGTGACTTCACGTGTCATGCCGATCATGCGTGCTTCACCGGTCTCTTCATAGTGTTTGACATACACGTCGTGTCGGCTTCGATCGGGTTCAGGCATGAGCTTTGAGACGTTGTACCCCAATAGTTCGGAGAGTCGGTAGCCAAAAATAGCGCATGCAGACTGATTTGCCGATTCAATAATGCCGCTTGAGTCGATGGTAATGACACCATCAACCATTTTGTTGAGAACTGCCTCCGTGTGCTGGGCTGCCTCGCGCAGTTGCGCCTCTGTTTTATGTTTGTATAACGCTATTTCGAGGGCACTGCGAAGCTCGCGTTGAGAAAATGGCTTGATGATGAAGCCATAGGGATGCGCGCGCTTGGCGCGGTCCACCACATCTTCGCTGGAGAATGAGGTCAAGAACACTACGGGAATCTTGGTTTGGTCATGGATGGACATCGCTGCAGTTATGCCATCGGTGTCACCTGCCAATTCAATGTCCATCAGCACAAGGTCTGGACGCAGTGTCAGCGCCAAAGCAAGTGCCTGATCACCGCGTGTAGCGTGACCAACTGGTTCGTAGCCCAACTTTGTGAGCTGTTGCTGAATATCGCGTGCAACGATTAATTCGTCGTCCACAACCAAGATTCGGGCCAAACTCATGCCGCCACCTGCGATTTCACGTTAAAAATAATTTCGAACTTACTGCCCATTGCATTGGTCACCGTCAACTCGCCGCCAATTTGCATGACCAAGTCACCGACCAACTGTAGTCCTAACGACTTGCCATTTTGACTCTGAAAATTGTTTGGCAGACCAATGCCATTGTCACTCACAGTCAAGCTCCAGTGGTCACCTTCCAGACAATGCATACCGACACAGACTGCGCCGCTTCGCCCGTCCGGAAACGCGTGCTTAAGGCAGTTGGATATCAGTTCATTGACCAGCAATCCAAATGGCGTGGCCATGTCCATTGACACCTGCAATGACGCCAGATCCAGGACCAGGCGCACGGCTCCTGTATTGTCTACCTGAGAACGGAACGACTGTTGACTTAATGTTCTCAAATACGCGCCCAAGTCCGTTGAAGCGAAAATGCCAGATCGGTACAAGGATTCATGCAAAAGCGCCATGGACCGAATCCGGCCCTGCATGGCATCAAGCACTTCCTTGGTTTGCGGCAAACCGCTGCGAGTGGATTCCAGACGCAACAGACTGGTAATCACCTGCAAGTTGTTCTTGACTCGATGGTGCACTTCGTTGAGCAAAGCAGTCTTTTCGGCCAAGGCATTGGTTAACAACTGTTCCACTTCCTTGCGCTCAGTCGTGTCTTGGACTGTTCCGTGCAGGCGCTCTGGCTTGCCGCGGCTCATCACCGCGAATCCCTGCACGCGCACCCATTTGCGCGTGCCTTGTGCGCCAATTATGGGCAGCTCGAGGTCGAAAGGCGTGCCGGAATCGATGGCAGCTTGCACTGCCCGGTTGACTTGGTCCCTTGCCTCGGGCGCAAATAGGTCAACCGCTTCAGCCAGCGATGGGGCTACTTCACCCAGAATTTCTGAAATGCGAAATGTTTCGCGGGTCCAGACCAGCTTCATGGTCTCAAGGTCCAATTGCCAGCCACCGACGTGGGCGATCTGACCGGTGCGCTCTTGCAGCTCGGCGGCAATGACCAAGGCGGTAGCAATGTCCTTTTGTTCGTATTCACGGTGCTGCAATTCAGTCAATAGATGATTGAAGCCCTGGATGAGGTCGCCAATTTCGTCAGGCCGCGCCACCGCGAGCGGAAAAAATCGTGCCTGCGTGCCCGCACGCTGCCGCAAGTCAGCAGCGGCAACAGCCAACGGGGCGAGTTGGCGTTTGAGGACAAACCACATCAGTATGGACACGAGTGCGGTAATGACTGACGCAATGCCAATGAGCCCGTGTTTGAGTTGATGAACGAGCGCGAATCCCTCCTGCGTAGGCAGCGTGACCGCGACGAGCCAGCCCGAGGCAGCGATAGGTTTGACAGAGGCAATTACTTCAACTCCGTCTTGCCTCAGCCCTTTCTCGGTGCCTTCACCGCGGGCCAACAAAGCGTCGAGCGCTGGATTTTGTCCCGGTGTTGGCAGCGTGGTCATCGTGCGGGACTTGTCGGTCGCGGCGATGATCAGTCTTTGCTGCGCATCCAGCAGCAGGAAGCCGCCAGTCTTGCCGTATTCCGATTCTGTAAAGTGGTCCAAAAAATTGCTTTGACTTAAATCTGTCAATCCTCCAATTGCACCCAACAGCCCGCCATCTTTGCCGAATATCGGTACAAGGATGGAGAAGACTGGAACACGCAGAACTCTGCCAATGTTGGGTCGTCCCACTGTTGCCTGTCCTGACTGCAAGGTGCGTGCTACATCGGGATCACCCATAAAGTTTTGTCCAACCCGCCCAGGCGCTGACGGATGGTCAGCAACCACCGTGCCGTCTTTTGACAAGACAAATAGTCCGCGATTGAATAGCACTTGGTAGGCGGGCCGTTGCAGCAAGTCGGCTTGTATTGCAGCAGGGCCACTGAGCATAGAGGTAGATGAACTCTGCGCCAACGCCTCCAGGGTTCGGATGCGTTCGCGCATATCCCGGTCCACACCGGAAGCAATGGCAGACACCACTGCAAGCTGTTGTGTACTAAGTGCCCGCTGCAAGTCCTTTTGCAACGCTGTGGTGACAAATGTCACGACCCCCCAAATACCGAAAATGCAAATGAACAGGGTTGCAAGCGTCAGCCGAACACGCAAGGACCGCCATGCAGTTGCTATAAAAGCAATAGCATGCTGTGCATGTTTGTCGGGGGCCAATGGCATATTCATTCTGCAAATGTAAGGCTAAACAGGGTTCCGCGCCCGGCCGTTGTATTTCCAGAAATCTGCAATGAACCTTGCATTTGCATTGTCAAATCACTTACCAATTGCATGCCAAGGCTCTGCAGTGATCGGGTGGCGAAGTCATCGGGCAGGCCAACACCGTCGTCGCTGACTTGGATGCACCACTGGTTGTCTGCCGTGCGCTGCAGTGTGAGCCGCAAAACACCGTTGCATTTGTCGTCGAAAGCGTGTTTGAGGGCGTTGGAAATCAGCTCGTTGACCAACAGTCCTGCTGTTGTGGCCAGGTCCAGCCCGACAACAAGCGGAACCACTTCAACTTCTAGTCGCACGTTGCCGCTACCGTTGGAAGAAGCGCGGAAGGCTTGCTGACCGAGCTGCCGCAGGTATGCACCCAAGTCAACTTTGGCGAATTGGTCTGACCGGTACAACGACTCGTGCAACAGTGCCATGACGTGGATGCGGCCCTGCATGTCTTCTAGAACGGCGCGGGTCTGGGGCGCAGTGTCGCGTGCAGCCTCGAGCCGTAGCAAACTATTGACGACCTGGAGATTGTTCTTCACGCGGTGATGCACCTCCTTGAACAACGCGCGCTGGTTCGCGTTGGCGGTCTCCAAGCCTTGCATCAACACAACGTTGCGTTCTTCGAGTAACTTGCGAGCGGTAATTTCGGCACGTATGGCAATGTACTGGTAGGGCTTGCCGCTTTCGTCCAAGAAGGGCACGATCGTGGTATCCACCCAGTAGATGCTGCCGTCCTTGGCGCGGTTCTTGAGTTCTCCTTTCCAGACCTGCCCATTCGTGATTGTGTTCCACAAGGACTGGATGAACGTCTTTGGGTGATAGCCGGAGTTGATGATGCGGTGGTCCTGACCCAGCAATTCCTCCCGAGACCATTTGGAAATTGCGCAGAACTTGTCGTTGACGTACGTGATGGTGCCGCGCGCATCCGTAATGGCCACGATGGCGTGCGCATCCAGCGCAGCCTTGAAATCTTCGAGTTCACTGGCTTGCCTCATGCAGGTGTCTTTTCCGAATGCGCCATCTCATTGGCATGGACCACGACTTCCTTGAGTCTTTCGACTGGGACAGGGCGCCCAAAGTAATATCCCTGAAACGCGTCACAACCCAAGCTGGCCAGGAACTGATGCTGTTCTGTAGTTTCTACGCCTTCGGCAATCACTTTGAGTCCCAAGCTGTGCCCCAAAGCCAGGATGGTGCGTGCAATCACTGCGTCACTGGGGTCCGTCAGAACGTCGCGCACAAATGATTGGTCGATCTTGAGTTGGGTCAATGGCAATCGCTTGAGGTAGGTCAGTGACGAATAGCCGGTTCCAAAATCATCCAGTGAAAATGCAACGCCACGTTGTTTGAGCGCATTCATTTTGACGATGATGGCATCCACGTCGCGGACCAGCATGCTTTCGGTCAGCTCCAGCTTGAGCAAGCGCGGGTTTGCACCAGTCTTTGCCAGCGCAGTGTCCACGTTCTCAACAAAGTTGGGTTGGGCAAATTGGGACGCACTGACGTTGACGGCCATGGTCCAGAGTGCGGTGGCAGGTTCATCGCTCCAGGTGACTAATTGCGCGCAAGCTGTTTCCAATACCCACTGGCCCAGCGGCAGGATCAGACCGGTTTCCTCAGCAATAGGTACAAAATGCGCCGGCGACACCATACCCCGTGTCAGGTGCTGCCACCGCACCAAGGCTTCGACGCCCGTGCACTGCCCGGTGCTGTTTATCTGTATCTGGTAGTGCAGCACGAACTCATGGTTGGCCACACCATTGCGCAAATCCTTTTCCAGATTCGCGTAAGCTGTGGCGGCAGCTTGCATGGCGGGATCAAAAAAACAGGCGTTATTGCGTCCTGAAGATTTGGCCTGGTACATGGCCACGTCCGCCATCTTGAAGAGGTCGTCTGTGGTCTGCTTGTCCTGCAAGAATTGAACAATACCAATGCTGGGTGTGACGCTGTAAACGTGATTGCGTAAGTGATGGGGTTGGCTCAGTGCATCGAGTATCTTGATGGCAACCAACTCGGCTTGATTGGCGGCTTCCAGTGGCTGGCTGCTCAAACTCTCCAGCAGGACTACGAATTCATCGCCACCGAGTCGTGCCACGCTGTCACCGTCCCGTACGCAAGCGCGCAGTCGCGTGGCAACCTGCTTGAGTAGTTCATCACCGACATCGTGGCCCAGCGTATCGTTGAGTCGCTTGAAATGGTCCAAATCGAGCAAAATCAAAGCCCCGTGCTCTCCAGACCGCGTAGATGTCAGCATGGCCTGACCCAGGCGGTCCATAAACAGACGCCGGTTTGGAAGGCCTGTGAGTGCGTCGTAGAAGGCCAGTCGCCTGATTTCAACCAGATCCTGGTGGTGCGCTGAAAGGTCCCGCATGAGTCCAATGAAAGTAAGTTCTCTTTCATCTTCTATTTTTGAGACAAAGAGCGTCATGGGAAACAGGTCTCCATTGCTGCGCATGCCTTGAACCTCGCGCGGCAAACTCTGGCCATTGTTGTCCTGAGGCCCATAGAAATTGTGTAGAAATCCGTCCGTTTGATCGCGGGCTGGACCTGGCACCAACATAGAGGCGTCTTGGCCCAAGACTTGATCGGCGGTATAGCCAAACATGCGACACGCAGCGGCATTGAAGGTGGAGATCTTGCCGTTCTTGTGTATGGTGATAACACCGTCGGCGATGTTGTCCACAATGGCTTGACTGTGGCGGGCCGCGCGAAGCAACTTGGTATCTGCGGCGTGCTTGTACAACGCCATTTCCAAAACAGTTCGGAGTTCTCGTTCGACGAATGGTTTGAGAATGTAGCCATAGGGTTCGACCAGTTTTGCACGGGCCAATACCTCGTCTGCAGCGAAGGCTGTGAGGAAGACCACTGGTAGTTTGTATTTGTCCCGTATGACCTGTGCGGTGCTCACGCCATCCATTGCGCCGGCCAGGTTGATATCCATCAGAACGATATGTGGGTGCAGCTTGCCAGTCAGGGTGATGGCTTCCTCTCCGCGCGGCGTGATGGCCACCACGGTGTAGCCAAAGCCTTGCAACTGCAGTTGCACATCGCGCGCAACGACAAGCTCATCTTCAACAATCAGCACTCTTATTGCTACTGAGTTAATAGCATCTTGTGCAAGATTGACGAGGGCTGTGGCATTGTTTGTCATAAACCATAGCCGCTACTGACGGGTGATGCAGTAATAGTTGCAAGCATGTTGATTTCTTCTCGGATGCTGTAGGCTATTCAGCTCTGGGCAACTACGCTGCGGATGGTTGCGGCCAATTCGCGGGGGGCAAACTTGGCCACGTAGGCATCGGCACCTACTGATTTGACATGGTTCTCATTGGTGGTACCCGTCAGTGACGAGTGAATCACAACCGGAATGTGCTTGAAGCGGGGATCGCCTTTGATGAGTTTGGTGAGCGTGAAGCCATCCATTTGCGGCATTTCCAGATCGGTCAGGACCACTGCAATTTTTTCTGTGGTTGCCTGCAGAAAATCCCACGCCTCCTGACCGGTCTTGGTCATGATGTAGGGCACACCCATGGCTTTGAGGCCCAGTTCAATGACGGAGCGCGCTACCGCAGAGTCGTCTGCCGCCAGCAGCTTGGCACCATTGGGGATCAGCAACTCAGGGCCGACCACCTCGCGGTTGATTTCTTCGGTCGTGGTTGGGCGTACCGACTTGAGGACTTGTTCCACATCCAGAACCTGTGCCAACCGCGTGTCTGCTACCGCACCGTCAATGCGCGCAATGCCTGTAATCAAGCCACCTGCGTGGCTGTCGTCTGCTGGCAACACCTGGTTCCAGTCAAGCTGCACGATCTCGCGTACATCTTCCACTGCAAATGCCTGTACCGTTCGACCAAACTCGGTCACCATCAAGATGCTTAAGCCTTTGGTGGCATTGCAGCCCATGGCTGCGGGCAGGTTAATCACGGGGATGAGTTGCCCGCGTATGTTGGCCACACCCATCAGGTGCGGGTGGCTGTTTGCTAATTCGGTGACCGCGGGCATGACCAAAATCTCGCGCACCTTGAACACATTGATGCCAAACAACTCGCGCTGGCCACTGCCGGGTGCTTCGCCCAGACGAAACAACAGCATCTCAAATTTGTTGTTGCCCGCTAGTTTGCTGCGTTCTTCGATGGTTTGTTGTGCAGTTTTCATGTGGATAAGACCATCTCGTCGACGTTGAGTGCACGTTCAGGCTCCAGGATGACAATGAAATCACCTTTGACCTTGCCCATACCGTGGATGTATTCGCGCTGGATGGATGTCCCAAACTGTGGCGGGGCTTCAATGTCTGCGGGGGCAATCTCAATGACCTCGCTTACCGCGTCCACCATCAAACCCAGCTCGGTCTTTTCGCCGTCTTGTGTAGCATCAAATATGACTACACAGGTTCTCTTTCCCACTACGGCAGCTGCCCGGCCGAAGCGCGATTGCAGATCAATAACCGGAACGACAGCCCCGCGCAGATTGATAACGCCGCGAATGAACGCCGGCGTCATGGGTACTATGGTCATTGCTGCATGCTGGATGATTTCGCGCACACTGCGAATGTCCATCGCAAACTGTTCTCCACCTAGGCTGAAGGTGAGGTATTGCGCAGGAGTAGACACGGTAGCCACGGCATGGCACCTCAGTAGGGCTTAAAGTTGGTGCCACCACCGCGCACGGCTGCGGGTCGCAGCGGCGCGGCGAGGCGAGGCGCAGCACCGCCTCCACCACGTCGCTCGCTACCGTTGCTCTCATGGCGGTTGCGTACCTTGGGCGCGTCGTCGCCCAAGTTGAAGAACGACACCGATTGTTGCAACTGTTCGGCTTGGCCCGATAGCTCTTCACTGGTGGCCGCCAGTTCTTCTGAAGCTGATGCGTTTTGCTGCGTGGCCTTGCTGAGTTGTCCCATGGCACCACCAATCTGCACGACAGATTCGCTTTGCTCGGCGCTGGCTGCCGCTATCTCTTGCACTAGCTCGCTGGTGCGCTGAATGCTGGGCACAATTTCGTCCAGCAGTTTGCCAGCGCGCTCGGCCGTGTTCACACTGCTACCGGCCAGTTCTCCAATCTCTTTGGCTGCCTGCTGGCTGCGCTCTGCCAGCTTGCGCACCTCAGCAGCAACCACGGCGAAGCCTTTGCCATGCTCCCCCGCACGGGCAGCTTCGATAGCGGCATTCAGGGCCAGTAAATTGGTCTGGTAGGCAATGTCGTCAACAATGCCGATCTTGGCGGCGATCTGCTTCATGGCTACTACTGTCTGGCTGACCGCGCTGCCGCCTTCGGTAGCTTCTTTGCTGGCCTTGGTTGCCATGCCATCGGTGACTTTGGCGTTGTCACTGTTTTGGCTGATGCTGGCCGACATGACATCAATGCTTGCGGTAGTTTCTTCAACACTGGCGGCCTGCTCACTGGCCGCCTGGCTGAGAGATTGTGCCGTGGCTGACACTTGGTTGGCGGCCCCGGTCAGTGCATCGGCTGCGCCACGCACCTCTTCGATGATGCTCGAGAGTTTGTCAGCGCTGGTGTTCGCATCTTCTTTGACCTGGTTGAAAATGCCTTGGGCATCGCGGTTGATGCGTTGGGTCAAGTCTCCGCTGGCCAAGCCAGAAAAGACACGACCTACATCGTCGATGATGCTGGCAATCTTTTCACTCGTGTCATTGGCATCCGCTTTCAGTTGTCCAAAAGTGCCCGCATATTCGCGGGTGATGCGCTGTGACAAATCGCCTGCGGCCAGGCCGCCAAATACCCGCACCACGTCAGCAAAAATAATGGAGGTTGTTTCCATCAGGCTGTTCACGCCCAAGCACAGTTGCTCGATAGGGCCACTCTTGCCTTCCATGGGAATGCGTTGTGACAAATCACCGCGTGTGGCCGCGGCCGTCACGTCTTGCGCCTGTTCCACAGCGTGTCGCAGCATGTCGTTGGCCCTAACCGTGTCGCTCACATCGGTGGCAATCTTGATGATTTTGAAGACACGGCCCATCTCATCCGTGACCGGCGCATAGACTGCCTGCAACGACACCTGTTGTCCGGACTTGGTTACGCGCTTGAAAAGCGAGTTCTGTGGCTTACCATCATTCAGATCACGCCAGAATTGTGTGTACTCTGGTGCGTTGAATATCACAGGTTCGCAAAAAATGCGGTGGTGCTTGCCAACGATTTCATCGCTCTGGTAGCCCATGGTCTGTAAAAAATTCTTGTTGGCCTTGAGAACATGGCCACCCAGATCAAACTCGATGTAGGCATAGGATGCATCAATGGCATTGATGATGCCGCGTGCGTTTTGGCGCTCAATTTCTGAGCTGGTAATGTCATAACGCACGCCCAGGTAGCTAGACGGCTTGCCGTTGTCCCCGATGATGGGAGCAATAACCGCGTCCACGTAGTAGGGTGTGCCATCCTTTGCGCGGTTCTTGATGATGCCGCGAAACATTTCGCCGCGCCCAATCGTGGACCACAATTGTTTGAACGTCTCTTTGGGCATGTCAGGGTGGCGCGTGGTGCTGTGCGGCTGCCCGATGAGCTCATTGCGGCTGTATTTTGAGACCTCAATGAACTTCTCATTGATGGTGACAATGTCGCCCTTTTTGTCCGCCACCGAGACAATGCTCGTCATGTTCATGATGTCGGTGCGTACCTTGAGTTCGGCTTCAAGATCAGCAATGCGGCGCTCCAGGTCGGCACCGTTGAGTAGACGCGATATCCAGGACGTTGAGTTTGTGGCCATGCTGATGCTCCGTTAGAAAAATTTGTTGTTTGTTGAATGAAACAGGTTGTCGTATGAACTTGCGCTACGTTGTGGCCGATGCGCTTTCGGCGCCTGTGACCAGGGTTCCCAAAGACGCTACATCCAGAATCAGCGCCACCTCCCCACTACCCAAAATGCTCGAGCCCGAGATACCGCGCAGGGTCTTAAAGAGCCTGCCCAAAGGCTTG
>CAYXWW010000086.1:0-15075 GCA_964468905.1 uncultured Rhodoferax sp.
CGCTCGTCGGGTGCGCGCTCTTCCTGGCGTACCCTCCGTGGCGCCGATGGTGGCTACCCGATCTCGGTGATCGGCCCAGTGGAGATCATTAGTTGGGGCCCCGCCACCGCGTATCCCAGTGTTCCCTACCGGTACCGGGTCGGTGTGATTGGCGGGCAGGCACCCTACACCTACTCTGTCGTGTCCGGCCCCGCTGGACTGACGATTGCTGCGTCAACTGGTGAAATAACATGGACGGCACCCGCCAGTGCAGCAAGCCCTATTGCCATCAAGCTGCGCGCTACGGACTCCTTGGGTTCGTCCATCGATCAAACCTTGAGCGTACAGGTCACCAATACCGGGTTTTACTTTGTGTCGCCTACTGGAAATGACACAACGGGCAACGGAACCATTGCCAATCCGTGGAAAACCATTTCCAATGCCCTCAACAAGGGCGCAACCGGCGATACCCTCTACGTACGCGGTGGCAACTACCTAGGCGGGTTTGATTTTGTGAATGGCAAGATCACCCGCATCGTCGGATACCCCGGTGACACCATGCCCGCCATCGATTTGAACTACACCAATATCAACCCCAGGGTGTCTCGGACATGGGTGGAAGGCTTGGAACTCTACAACTTCAGTGGACACGGATTCCACGTGGACGGCAATCAGAGCGACCTGGTCTTTCGCCGCAACCACATGCACCACTTGTACGACCCCAGTCAGTCCGAAAACCCGTCGTTCATCTTCTTTGCAGACAACCAATACTACGACCGCATCATCATTCAGGACAACACGTTCCATGACCTGTTTGACCGGGGTTCTGGCCTGCATGGTGACTACACGGCCAACTACCACGGTGGCGCTTCCGTTATGTACAACGTGCGTAGCGCATTGGTCGAGAACAACGAGGTGTGGGCGATTGACGGGTCCTGCTTCAAAGACAAGGACAACGGCCAGCGCAATACATTTCGTGGCAACTATTTCCATGATTGCACCGACGCGTCGATTCATCTGTCCAGCCAGTACACCCAAGACCGGATTGAAGTCTCTTGGAACATATTGAATGGTGGTGTGGTCGTGGGTGCCCAACCAGGATACATACGAGACATTGATATCCGACACAACACCCTGACCGGCAGCATTGTTTTTGGCTGCGTGGTGGGCGATGTGCAGAGCAAAAACTTCATCATCCGCGACAACATCATTACCAACGACAGATACGCTTACGAGTCCATCAACTGCAAATTCGCAGACAACACAGTCGACCTCTCGTCCCAAAACAAGACACTCAGCGCCGAAGGACGATTCGACTACAACCTCATTGACTCGTCTTTCGCGTATGTGTTTGGTTTTGGTTGGTACGCTACCAATATAGACTGGTCCACTTGGCGGACGACGCACGCTAAAGATACACATTCCAAGAAGGCCTCGGCGCAACTAACCAATGTGAGCGCAAAAGACTTTCGCCCCAAGGCAGGGTCAGCGGCCTGCGCTGCCGCGTCCGACGGACGGGCTATGGGCGCACTGGCCTGCGCGCCGTAGCAATTACACAGCGTATTCGCACAAAAGCACTTGCCCAGCCCCCGCAGCTTTGCCTTGCAGCCGTCAAACTGCAGAGGCAACTGCGGGGTTTTTGTATGTCTGTTGTATGCTATAAATAAAATAGCTGGTTACGCACGTTCCACGAGGGCTGGAGGCTTATTTGATGCTGAACGATCTCCTGCCGAGCGTTCGCACGTGCCCACACTACAAATTTTTTACAAATTTCTCCCAACGATCTCACCAAGCCATGGCGCGCCTCTCAGAAACTGGATCCACCAACCTGCATCGGTTGCCATCCACTTTCTACGGAGTCCTGAAATGAAAAATCTTGTCCATCGCTTGCGGCGCACGTTGGCACTGTCGATTGCAGCGGCCACTGCATCGGTCACGTTCCTGGCCTTCCCTGTTCAGGCTAAGTCCATCGACTTCGAAGCCCGACTGGCTACACCCATCGTGCAGGCAGGGCGCTCCCAAACTGCGTTCCTCAAAGTCGCCTTGACCGGATTTGAGCTGCAGGCGCAGGGCGATCGGCCACCGGCCAATGTGGCTATCGTCATCGACAAGTCCGGGTCCATGTCCGGCGACCGTATTGCACGCGCCAAGGAGGCCGCCATCATGGCGGTGAACAGTTTGCAGTCCAACGACATTGTGGCCATCGTCGCGTTTGACAACACCGTCGAAGTGGTGACGCCTGCCACCAAAGTGTCAGACAAGGAACGTATCGCACAGGCTATTCAAGGCATTCGTGTTGCAGGGGGTACGGGCTTGTTTGCGGGGGTGAGCAAGGGTGCTGCCGAAGTGCGCAAGTTTTTGGACAAAACCCGCGTGAACCGGGTGATTTTGCTGTCAGACGGCCAGGCCAATCATGGGCCTAGCTCGCCTGCAGAGTTGGGCCAACTTGGCGCCATGCTGGCACGTCAGGGCATTAGCGTCACCACCATTGGATTGGGCGCGGACTATAACGAAGACCTCATGACGCAACTGGCCGCCTTTAGCGATGGCAACCACGCGTTTGTAGAGAACACCCGTGATCTGGTGCGCGTCTTCCAGCGTGAGTTTGGCGATGTGGGCTCGGTGGTGGCGCAAGAAGTCGAGGTCACCATTCGCCTGAAGGCAGGTATACGCCCCATTCGTATTTTGGGTCGCGAAGGTGAAATCACCGATGGCGTGGTGCGCTTGCGCATGAACCAGCTCTACAGCCAGCAAGAGAAATACGTGGTGCTGGAGGTCGAAGTGCCCGCCCGCAAGGCAGGCCTGAATATGCCGGTGGCTGACGTGGAGGTGGGTTACCTGAATATGCTGAGCAAATCCAGTGAGCGCATGCACAGGCCCGTGAGCATCAGCTTCAGTGATTCGGCAGAAGCCGTTGCCAGTGCCACCGACAAGAAGGCCATGGTCTCTGCGGTGCAGCAGGTTGCCAATGAGCGCAACAAAGATGCGCTGCGCCTGCGCGATGCGGGCAAGGTCGAAGAGGCCAAGAAGGCCATGACGGAGAATGCCGGGTATTTGAAAGAGAAATCAGTGAGCTTGGGAAGCGCCGCTGCACCGGCACCAGCATTGATGCAAATGGAGGCTGAAACCAAGGTGCAAGCCGACAAAATAGACTCCAAGGACAGTGGCGAGCTCAACCTGTTGCGCAAGTCCATGAAGGCTGATCAGTACAGGCTAGAGAAACAACAAAAATAGACCCACAGGAACGCGTTTTGCAAAGAAAAGCTGCTGCCATTTTGCTGTTGATCGTGCTGCTGCCGGTGGGTCTGTTTGCGTGGCTGGGCTTGCGCATGGTGCACAACGAACAGCAGGTGGCCGCCGCACAGGTCCAGGCGCTGGTGCAAACGCAACTGGGCACGGTGGACGACGCAGTCAATGCCTACTTTCGTGCGCTGCAAGACGAATGGTTGAACCGACTGCAAGGCCGCCAGTTGGACACGCAGGCGTTCAAAAATTTGCCGCAAGAACTGGGGCTGGTGCAACAGGTACTGGTCTTGGGCGCAGACGGCAAACGCGTGTATCCCGTGCCGGGTGCTGTGCTCAGCGAGGCAGACAAGCAATTCATGCAGCGCACCGCTGCCATTTGGGACAACCCAAGCCTGCTCACCCAAGGCGCAGCGCTGGCGGTGGCGGCGTCTGGCACGTCCAGCAGCTTGGTGGCAAAGCTGTCGGGTTATCAGAGCTTTTCCAAGCGTGCCGTGGCAGATAGTGCGGAGGTGGCAAGCTCTGCCAGCGCAGATGCGGGACCGGCGCAATCGGGTTGGTACACCTGGCACTGGAACGCAGAGCTGCACCACATCTTCTGGCTGCGCGATACGCAGGGTCGCTTGGTGGGGCTGGAGCTGTCGCCGGTAGCGCTGGTGTCCGACATCATTGCATTGTTGCCATCCACCGCTGCATTTGCCACTGCAGGTGAATCCACCAGCACGCGCCTGATCAATGGCAATGGCCAAACCGTCTACGAGTGGGGCGACTACCGCCCTGGTGAAAAGGAGAAGAGCTTGGCCATGCGCCCGCTCAGCCACCCGCTGGGTACCTGGAAGCTGGAGTACTTTGGCCCTGCAATTGGTGGCGGCGCTGCGGCCAGCAACTGGGCGGCAGCGTTGGCGTTGCTGGGGCTGGCCGTTGCACTGAGTGGCCTGGCTTGGTACTTATACCGAGAGCACAGCCGTGAAGTTCGCTTGGCCCAACAGCGCGTCAATTTTGTGAACCAGGTGTCGCACGAATTAAAAACCCCCTTGACCAATATCCGCCTATATGCCGAGCTACTGGAAGGCGAATTGGAGCCAGCCGGTGACGATGCGGCACAAGAAAGCGGTGTGCCGAGAAACGCGCCCGATAGACCCGATAGCAACCGCAAGGCACACAAATACCTGGGCGTGATCACCGCCGAGAGCCTGCGCCTGTCTCGCTTGATTGCCAATGTGCTGCGCTTGGGCCAGTTTCAAAAAGCCCAGTTCACACTGGCCCTGCAGCCGGGCCGGGTAGACGAAGTGGTGCAGCGCTGCGTTGCCGCCTTCAAGCCTGCGCTGGACGCCAAGCACATGACCGTGGAATGTGACAACGGCGACAGTGGCGAAGGTCACGAAGGTGGCATGGTCATGCTCGATGCACAAGCACTGGAGCAAATTTTGAACAACTTGCTGAGCAACGCTGAAAAATACGCCTCCAGTGGCGGCGCGGTGCACATCACCACCACTCAGGCCGACGGCATCAGCACCATCACCGTGCGTGACTTTGGCCCCGGCATTGCAGAGCGCGAGCGTGCACGCGTATTCGAGCCGTTTTACCGGGTTAGCTCCAAGCTGACCGATGGCGTTGCGGGTACCGGTATAGGGTTGGACATTGCCCGCCAATTGGCGCGCCAACACGGTGGCGATGTCACGCTGTGTGATGTGGGTCGCGTGGGTGTGAACGGCGCTGGCCGCGTGCCTACGGGTGCGTGCTTTCTCGTCACCTTGCGCACAGCTGCTGTGGAGCCACAAGTATGAAAGTTCTGATCGCCGAAGACGACCTGCATATTGGCGAAGGCCTGCGGGATGTAGTAGCCGCCGAGGGCTACACACCGCTACTGGCCAACGATGGAGAGCAAGCCGTGGCCCTATTTCTGGCGCAGCGCCCGCAGCTGGTGCTACTGGACATCATGATGCCCAAGCGCGATGGCTACGCTGTGTGCCGCGAGATACGCCGTGTGGACGCTGACGTGCCAGTCATTTTTATCAGCGCCAAGTCCGAAGAGATCGACCGCGTCATTGGCTTGGAATTGGGCGCGGATGACTACATCATGAAGCCCTTTGGCGTGCGCGAGGTAGTAGCCCGCATCCGCGCGGTGACCCGCCGCACGCTGGTGCGCCAGCCTGTTGCGGAGCTCGCCATTGAATCCGTCTGGCTGGGCGACTTGGAGCTCTTTCCGTCCCAGTTGCGGGCCCGCCGGGGCGATACCCAAATGGACCTGAGCCTGCGCGATGTCAAAGTTTTGCAATACCTGCTGCAAAAGCAAGGCCAGGTGGTGGATCGGGACAGCCTGTTCAACCACTGCTGGGGGCGCGATTACTTTCCCAACAGCCGTACGCTGGATCAGCATATCTCCAAGCTGCGCAAACTCATCGAACGTGACCCCAAGGCACCCGCCATCATCGGCACAGTCCATGGAGTAGGCTATCGCTACGACGCGCCAGACGGCCGTGCCTGACGTGGCAAAATCCGTCCTCTTTGCACCCTCCATTCCCACCCATGTCAACATTCGAAATAGAAGGCGGCGTACCCTTGCGCGGTACTGTGCGTGCTTCCGGCAACAAAAACGCCATCTTGCCGATGATTGCGGCCTGCATCCTGACCGATCAGGAGGTGGTGCTCGACAACGTTCCCGACATCATTGACGTGCGCCATATGCTCGATGTCATCGTCGCCTTAGGTGGCAAAGTGGAGCGCAGTGGCGAGCGCATTAGCGTGCATGTAGCCAGCGTCACCACCAGTGAAATTAGCCGGGAGTTGTGCAACAAAGTGCGCACCTCCATCCTGTGTGTGGCCCCGCTGTTGCACCGCATGGGCAAGGCGAAGTTGTTCCCTCCGGGTGGCGATGTCATTGGTCGGCGCCGCCTGGATACGCATTTCTATGGCTTGCAAAAATTGGGTTCCACTGTTGAACTGGGCGACAGCTACGACTTTGCAGTACCAAACGGCCTGCATGGTGCAGATTTGTTCTTTGATGAGCCGTCTGTCACGGGCACCGAACATATTTTGATGGCCGCGGCTATCAGCCAGGGCCACACCATCATCCGCAATGCTGCCAGCGAACCGCATGTGCAAGACCTGGCCCACATGCTCAACAGCATGGGTGCCAAGATCAGCGGCATTGGCACCAATCAGCTCAACATCGACGGCGTCGATTCACTCGGCGGAACCACCCACCAGGTGTGCCACGACCATATTGAAGCCGCGTCTTACCTGGCGCTGGCGGCTGCCACAGGTGGCGAGATCAAGGTGGAGGGTACCGACCTGCATTCCTACTGGATGTGCAAGCGCGTATTTGCCACGCTGGGTGTCAAGATTGAGCTGTACAAAGACCACATTTTCTTGCCTGCCAACCAGGAGCTGCGTGTACTGCGCGACTACGATGGTTCCATGCCGGTGATCGGCGACGGCCCCTGGCCCCAATTTGCCACCGACCAAATGAGCTGCATGATCACCCTGGCCACACAGGTAGAAGGCAATGTGCTGTTCTTTGAAAAGATGTTTGAGTCGCGCCTGTACTTTGTGGACCGCCTGATTGGCATGGGAGCCAATGCCGTGGTGTGTGACCCGCACCGGGTGGTCATCAGCGGCAAGTCGCGGTTGCGCGGCACCACCATGGTGTCTCCTGATATTCGCGCCGGTATGGCACTCTTGGGTGCCGCACTCTGCGCCACCGGCAAGAGCACCGTGCAAAACGCCAACATGATTGAACGCGGCTACGAGCGCGTAGAAGAAAAGCTGCTGGGCCTGGGCGCACGCATCAGCCGCCGCGCCTAAAGGCCGATGGTCAATTGCCCGTCGGCCGATAGGGCAAGCGGCACCGCAACCAGTGCCTCGCCCGCGCATTCGCCCGACTCACAGGTGCCATCCGCCCAGCGGTAGCGCGCGTAGTGCACGTTGCAGGTAATGCTGGTGTGGGGCTGGTAAATCAGTTGCGACTGTTTGGCGGCCAGCGGCACACCAAAGTGCGCGCAGCGGTTTACAAATGCCTTGACGTCGGACCCACTGCGCAAGAGCAGCATGCGAAAAGGCTGCGTGGGGCCACCGCCAGTATCCAGCTCGCGCAACATGGGTTGCCCGTCGGGCAGTGCGTCCACATTGCCCAGGGCCGTGCCCGGCTGGGGTGCGTGGGGCAGCTGGTGCCAGAGGGACGTGTCAGGCGGGTGGGGCGGCATGTTGCAAAACGATGTGTAATGAAATGAGGTGGTAGCCCTCGTGGAATATGCGTAAGTTGCTACCAAAACAATAGCATATTCAACGAGAGTCTACACCTCCCACGCGGCGCCAGCATAGGCCAGGCCAGCCGCTACGCCGCCAAAGCGGTTGCCCTCAACCATCAAAGCATCGGGCATGGCGGTGCGCAAGGCCAGCATGAGCGGGCGTAGGGCGGATGAGCCGCCTGTGAGGTAAACGGCATCCACGCCTGAGAGGCCTGCACGCTGCACGCACGCCTGCGCACAGACCACCACCTGGGCCAAGGCCTGCTGCAGGGTGTCTGTCATGGTAGACGCGGTAACTGTGGCAGTCAGCGCCTCGCTGGGGCCGCCACCCATCGCACCCAAAAAGTCCAGGTCCACCAGCACATCATTGCCCGTGACAGAGCAACTGATTTTGGCCGCCTCGACACGGCTCAGCATGCGGTGGCCATGCTGGCCTTCCAGCGCGTTCATCAGCCGGTCGTGCAGGGGCTGGTCTACAAAATCAGTCCACAGCTCTTTGGCAAAGTGCATGGCCTTGCGGGTGTAGGCCTGGTGGATCAGGTGCCAGGTCGAAAGATCAAAAAACACGCTGTTAGGCACAGGGCGGCCACCCGTTCCGATGTGCTTGTAGCCCAGCAACGGCATAACCGTGGACAGGTCGAGCAGGCGGTCAAAGTCGGTTCCACCGATGTGCACACCGGTGGTGGCCAGAATGTCGGCGGTGCGGTCGCTCAGAGCGCTGCGGGCGGGGTTGAGCCGGATAACGGTGAAGTCGGACGTACCGCCGCCTATGTCCACCACCAGGGCAGAGGTCTCTTGCTGCACACGCTGTTCGTAGTCCAGCGCGGCGGCAATGGGTTCGAGCTGGAAGCTGATGTGGGTGAACCCGGCCTCTTGCGCGGCGCGGCCCAGGGTGGCCTGTGCCAGCGCATCGCGCTCGGGGCTGTCGTCCACAAAGTGCACGGGGCGACCCAGCATGGCATGGGTCAGTGGCTGGCCCACCTGTGCTTCGCAACGGCGCTTGAGCTCTTTGAAGAACAGCACCACGATGTCAAAGAAGCGAATGCTCTGGCCATTGACGGCGGTGTACTCGTCCATCAGGCCGCTGCCCAGCAGGCTTTTCAGGGAGCGCAGCAAGCGTCCTTCCGTGCCTGCCAGATAGGCCTGCATGGCCTCTGCGCCGTACAGCACGGTATGCGTCTCACTGGCAAAGAACAGCGCAGTCGGCATCTCTGCGCGCGCGCCATCCAGTGCAATGGTGTGCATCTGGCCATCCGCACCAATCAGCGCGGCGGCAGAGTTGGAGGTGCCAAAGTCAATGCCCAGAACTAGCGGTCGGGTGCTCTCACTCACGTGGGGGCATCACTTCTCAAAACCTGCTTCAAAAACGCCGATATGTCGGCAACCTCACGCGGATGCACGCTGTGCGGCATAGGGTAGGTGTGCCACTGAACAGGGTGGCCCAGCGCGGCCAGGGCTTTGCGTGAATCTTCGCCCCGGGCCAGCACCACCACCGGGTCTTGCGTGCCATGCGCCATGAAGATGGGTGTGGTGGCATTGGCCTGCGTGCGTTCGCTGGCAAAGCGGTCAGCCAGCGGCAGGTAGCCTGACAGCGCCATGATGCCCGCCAGCCGGTGCGGCAGGCGCAGCCCGGTATGCAGCGCCATCGCACAGCCCTGGCTAAAGCCGGCCAGCACAATGCTTTCATACGGTATGCCACGGGCCACCTCGTGGTCTATCAGGGCGGCAATGGCGCGCTCGGATTTTTGAATGCCGGCTGCATCCTGGCGGTCAATCAAATTCAGGTTTGCCAGGTCATACCACGCGGGCATGACATAGCCGTTGTTCAGCGTGATGGGCATGCTCGGAGCATGGGGAAAGACGAATCGGATAGCGGGGCAGCCGGCTAAATTGAGCTGCGGCACCAGGCTTGCAAAGTCATTGCCATCGGCGCCCAGGCCATGCAACCAGATAACGGCCGCTGTGGGGCTGGGTGCAGATTCAATTTCAATACGCGGGAGTAAATCTGTCGTGTTGGCAGGTGTGGTGGCAGTCATGGAATGGACCCAAGGGCATTTGGAAAAATGCCCAGATTGTCTGCCATGTTTGCGGTGTGCAGCAGGACCGGCTAGTCAAAACAATCCGGGTAGACCAGTCGTGCTTGCCCCATGGCTCGGTCGCCCATGGCCACAAGCCCGCGCACCTGGGGTTCCTCCATGGGTGCATCTGGCAGATCTGCAATCGCTTCTAGGTGCCGGTTTTCCGACAAGATGTGGTGCAAGTCGTGGACAGTCATGTCCAGCAGCTCAAATGCCAACTGGATCGCCATCGTGCGACTGGTCGCACTTTGTCGTGGCAGCACGCCGTGCAGGTAGAGCGTGCCCAGGCACAGCGCAAAAATGCCCTCATGCGCAATCAAGTAGCGGCCAATAGGGCTCAGGTCCGTCTTTTTGGCATCACGCAATGCCACCATTGCATTGGATACAAAGCGCAATGCCGAAACCTCGTCAAAACGGGGCTTGACCAACTGCCGGCTCCAGCACAAAAGCTCAAGCTGGGCGGTCGGTCTTTGTTGCAACAGGGATGTTGTCATAACGCTAAGCCTATTCAATAGAAGGTCCTGACACCTATATCGGCATTGCCTAGTACTTCTGTAGCAAGTATTGGCTAATCTTGGGGGCATCCTTTGCCAACAACGTATCCAGGCGGGAATTCACCACGTAGATATCCTTTCCCACCTTTGCCGCAGTGGTTGGAAAGGAGTACGCAGTTTTGCGTGTGGTTTGTAGTGTGGCAGTGGTCCATCCGTCTTTAGACACCAACTCCACCACCTGGTCATTGCCCGCGTTTTGCACCACGACCAAATGGTTCTTGTCGCGCAGCAGCAAGCCGTCAGCGCCTTTGATTGCGTCTGGCAGCTTCACCACATGCATATCGTTGGCATTGCGGGTGCTGATGCGGAAGATCTCGCCACTGTTGTACTTGGCAACCAGCAGGTAGCCATCCGGGTGCGCGACGATGCCGTTCAAGTTAAAGCCTTCACCCTTGAATAGATCGCTCTTGGCAAACACACTGGCTTGGCCATCTGGGGTTACACGATAAATGACCGGTGCAAAGCTGTCCGTTACATACAGGTTGCTGGCAGCGTCCACCGTCAGGTCGTTGGCAAAGTGGCCACCCTCTGCCAGCTTACCCAGGTCATGGTAGGCGCGTCGCTCACCGGTTGTTGCGTCGTATGCGGCCACTGCAGCCAGCTTGTAGGCAGTGTCTGGGGTGCTGCGCGTGGATGCACCGAGGTCGCCAATGGCTGCCCATAAAAGATTGCGCTTGGTGTCCATTGCCAGCCCCACGCTGGCGACCAGCTTCTCGTCCTGAATGAACGGCGTGTAAGTGCCCTGCGGCGTCACCTTGCCAATAACACCCGTATGCACAGAACTCACGAAGAAAACCTTTTGCACGGGGTGCCACGCAATGCCTTCGGGGTAGGCTTGCTCCGCCGTGAATGTGATGCCCAATGGCGAAGGGCCATCGGCAGCATGGGCGAGACCAGTGCCGAAGAGTGGCGCTGCCATGAGAGACGCCACGGCCAGGCTGCGGACGAGTTTTGATGGAGTGAATGTGGACATAAAGGACTTTCGTAAGAGTTGGTGATGGCTGCATTGTGTTTGTTTGCGTAGAATGCAACAATCATCCTGTTCGCAAACTCATATTGCGTTTTGAGCAAAGAAAGAGATATGCTGGAAAACATTCAGGCGTTTATCGATGTGGCCCAGGCGGGTACCTTCTCTGCCGCTGCAAAACAGCACAACGTGGCCGTGTCTTCGGTTTCGCGCCAAGTGGATGCGCTGGAGAAGTCGCTAGGGGTGAGCTTGTTTCAACGCAGCTCCCGCCGTTTACTGCTCACCGATGCGGGCGAACAGTTTTTGCCCCGAGCACAGACGATTGCCTCTGAGCTGGCAGACGCGCGCGCATCGTTGTTGGACGCACAGGCAGAGCCGCGTGGCTTGCTATCGGTGACCGCGCCAACCGCTTTTGGTCGGCGCCACATGGTGCCGGTGGTGGCGAGTTTTTTGCGCAGCCATCCCCACATTGAATTGGAGCTGCACCTTAGCGACGAATGGATCGATCTATCGATCCAACGCACCGATGTGGCCATTCGGATCGGTGCGCTGCCCGACAGCGATCTGCTGGCTACACGCCTCGCACCGCTGCACCGCGTGGCATGCGCCAGCCCACGCTACCTCAAGGAACACGGTCGCCCGACTACGCCAGCAGACCTGCTGCAACACAGTTGCCTCAACCTGGCAAGTGGGCGTACACCCAGCGGTTTGTGGACCTTTCCCGGGTGCAATGGCGGCAAGCCGCTGCCCGTGAAAGGGCGCTTGCGAACCGATGACACAGAGTCCCTGCTCCAGGCGGCGTTGGCCGGTTTGGGCATCGTGCACCTGGCAACTTGGCTGGTGCACGATAAGCTGGTGTCGGGCGAGTTGGAGTTGCTGTTTCCTGCGGTTGCGGCTACCAATCAGCAACTGCCAAAACAGCAAGATGTTGGCATTTACGCCGTGCGCCTCAAGGGGCGTTCGCACGCTGCCAAAGCACAACTATTTATCGCACACACCAAGCAAGCGTTTGGGGATGCACCGCACTGGGCCCAGCACGTGCGCCAAGCGTGATCAGGCGGACCGCGCTTCGCGCACAGCCTTTGCGGTGATGGTCACGGTGTCCAACTGGATGACAGCCGGTGCAGGTGCGTTGTAATTTTGCGCTTCAGTCTGGGCGAAGGCATCAAAAGACAAGATGGTTGATCCACTGGTAACGACGGTCATCAAGCCGGCGATCATCATTGCTGTCACGTGGTTTGTAAAAGAAGTGTTCATGTGTCTCTCCAAAGTTGCGTGCCACTGTGGCGCGTTGAAGAGAATGTAGGTTTTGTCGAATGCGCTCGCACGCACATTGCGACGGGTTGCAGAGGCGTGGGTGTGGGATGCGCGTGGGGGCGATGGGAGGAGTGGCTATTGTGGGAAAGGGGGAAAGCAGGGCTGCGTCATGACTGGTTGCTTCAGACGCATAGCGGTCCTACTCAATTTCCGAAAGCGGCCATTCATTGAAGGCCAATCGCGAACCAACCTCAATTTCCAGTCTTTCAAACTTGTTGAGTCGTTCGCTCACGGACACATCAGTGAGCCACGTCGCTGCATCACTACTTCGATCTGAACACAGGCATTACTAGCGCCCTCGCAGTTTGGAACCCACGGTGGACCGGACGGCGCTGAGGAGCCAACGCTCTGAATTCCGTTGACTCGCAAGAGGGTCGCAATTCGTTCAGCACGTCGCACTGCGAGCGCACGATCTCCTCCTTTGTGTCGCTCACTAAGTTCAATTGACCCTGTTGTCGATACAGATTCGATGCAGTGCCCGAGGTCAATAATTTGGTGCGCAAAATCAGCCACCCTAGCTCGTTCAGCGGCTACCAACGACTCGCCTCCGATTTGAAACTGCACCTCCATGCTTCTCACATACAAGGACGACAACGGCCAGCATAGCGAGGGCATGAACGCGATCAGAAAAGCAAGACGCTTTTGTCGCATCATTCGACACTGACCAACACGATTCATGAACAATTGATTTCTCATGCTATGAACTATAGTGTTTTGGACCACCGACGTGGAGGTCCGCTTCCGCCCCAATGCGGAAATTGCAGACCCCTCACCCCACCAACGCCCGCAACACATTCTCGGCCGTAGCCGGTGCCGTCAGCCGCACAGGTCCGACTTTCCCCGCAGATGCATTTGCCGACCCAATAGCATCCCGTAGCGCCTCATACACGCTGATCGCCAGCATAAACGGTGGCTCGCCCACGGCCTTGCTGCCGTACACGTTGTCTTCGCGGTTGGGCTCGGGCCACAGGTCTACTTTGAAGTGTTCGGGCACATCACCCGCCGTTGGTATCTTGTAGGTGCTGGGCGCGTGGGTGGTGAGCAGGCCTTTGTCGTTCCACACCAGTTGCTCGGTGGTGAGCCAGCCCATGCCTTGCACAAAGCCGCCTTCGATCTGGCCCATGTAGTGAGTATGTCCACTTTAAGCACACGGCTCGCGCCGGTGAGGGTGTCAAAGCGGGCTTGTGAGTTTGGTGCAAGGTTTTGTACAGTGCCTCCCGGGTCAGTCTATAAGCTTATTGGGCTTTTGAGAAGTACCAGTAGGCAACCACTGCAATCACGATCAATAGTGGAACGACGAGCCAATGGGGTATCTCAAAATCTTCGTTGCGGTTCGCCTCGTAGGTGTACACATCATTCACGGTGGAGCCCACCGCAGTGCCTGCGTTTTCTTTGAAAATGAAACCGAGCAAGGCGAAGAAGCCACCCACATACTTGATCCAATCAGCCAGTGGCATATGAATTTCTGGCGCATGGAACCGCCTGGAGAATCCAGCGTCGTAGAGATACCAAAGCACCACGGCAATGACTGCGCCGAAGCAGAAGCCAATGAGGGCATAGACAGCCCGGTCGTAGAGTGATTTCATAGGGGTTGCGGAAATGGGCTAAGGATTGGCGTGCATCAGGCTCCGACGTTGCAGGTTTCGTCAAACATTTTCCGCTTGCGACGGATATACATGCTTGCAAAATCGCCACTCGTGGACGGGCTGGTCGTCAATGTATGCTGTAGGCTTTGGCAAGAAGCCATCGAAACAATCGGTAATGCCAAGCTCAACCGCCGTGGTTTTGCAGTATTCGGCACCGCCAGAACTCCACAAATACAAGGTTGCACCTTCTGACTTCAGTCGCCTGACCTGCGCAATAACGGCTGGCATGGGGATGCGCTTGACGCCGACGGACCGGACCATCGTGTCGTCGATATCCACAAAGATTATTTGCTGCTGGGTCATGGTGTTATGAAGGTCTATATGCCGACGGGTACAAGTCGCCCATTGAGGCGACTGGTTTGGTGTGGTGTCTGTTTGGCGGGTTAGAGCGAAACAGCAGCGACGACTTCCATTTCACTGGGCTCTAGTGCCAGCGAATGGGACATCGAATCTGTTCCTGACTCCTGCCACCATTTCTCCACCCAAGCTCTTCCCCACTGATCGACCTCGTAAACTTCAAAGCACGCATGAAGCATGGATTGCACGAGATCTCGCTCATTTGCCGCAAGAGGTGCAAGAATTGCAGTAGGGATAGAAAGTACACGCACGGTGCTTCCGACCTCAACTGGCCGACCATTTTTGTCAATAGTGGTGGGAACTGCCTCAGGAGTGTGCATAAGCTCTAAAAGTCAGGGGCTATCAGCCGAGCAGCAATAGCTCGAGGAAAGCATCACCACCTCCCGCAGCAAATAAACCATGTGGAACAAAACCGCCCATTACAGGCAGTCACGATAGGAGTTTGCAATCAACTCCATGAACTGGGGTGGATTATGCCCAGCCCCTCACCCCTCCAATGCCCGCAACACATTCTCCGCCGTAGCCGGTGCCGTCAGCCGCACCGGTCCGACTTTCCCCGTAGATGCATTTGCCGCCCCAATCGCATCCCGCAGCGCCTCATACACGCTGATCGCCAGCATAAAGGGCGGCTCGCCCACGGCCGTGCTGCCGAACACGGTGTCTTCGCGGTTGGGCTCGGGCCAT
>CAYXWW010000087.1:0-14522 GCA_964468905.1 uncultured Rhodoferax sp.
GAGCAGGCTCCGGCCGACTGGTGGACGGCCACGCTGGAAGCTTGCAAGAAGGTCAAAGCGCAAGATGCAACCAACTATGGAAAGGTCGTAGCCATTGGCCTTTCGGGCCAAATGCATGGTGCCACGCTACTGGATGCGCAGAACCATGTTTTGCGTCCTTGCATGTTGTGGAACGACGGGCGCAGTGCCAAGCAATGTGCCGCGATGACCCAACAGTTCCCAGAATTTGAGACCATTGGCGGCAACCTGGTCATGCCAGGCTTTACCGCACCCAAGGTGCAGTGGGTGCGCGAGAACGAACCCGAAATCTTCCGCCGCATCGCCAAAGTCCTTTTGCCCAAAGACTACCTGCGATATCTGTTGACCGGCACATTTGTGTCCGAAATGTCCGATGCGGCCGGCACGCTGTGGCTGGACGTCGAGCGCCGTGAATGGTCTGACGCATTGCTGGCAGCAACTGGCTTGACCCGCAGCCACATGCCATCTTTGGTTGAAGGAACAGCGGTATCGGGTACCTTGACACCACAAGCTACTGATTTGCTGGGACTGCCGTCTGGCGTCGTGGTAGCCGGCGGAGCTGGTGACAACGCTGCCAGTGCGGTAGGCATTGGTGCAGTGCTTCCCGGAGACAGCTTTATGTCCTTGGGGACCAGTGGTGTGATTTTCAGCGTAACAGATCGCCATCGTCCCAATGTCCGCGAGACCGTCCACGCTTTTTGCCATGCCTTGCCCGGCGTTTGGCACCAAATGACGGTCATGCTGTCTGCAGCTAGTGCCCTCAAATGGGTCACCGGCGTGACTGGTTCAGCCAATGAAACGGTGTTGCTGGAAAGTGTCGCCCAATTGAGCGCGGCTGAGCGGGCTTCGGCTCCCATTTTCTTGCCCTACCTCTCTGGCGAACGCACCCCTCACAACGACGCCAATGCCAGCGGTGTCTTTATAGGACTTCGCAATAGCCATACCGCCGCGCATTTGGCCTATGCTGTCATTGACGGTGTAAGCCTGGGCATGCGTGACGGTCTGGACGCACTGGCCCATGCGGGCGCACAAATCAAAACATTGCAGCTGGTCGGTGGCGGCTCGCGCAGCAACCTGTGGGCTCAACTGATGGCGGATTCATTGGGCCTGGAAATGACCATTGGACAAGACAGTGGCGTAGGTGGTGCCATGGGTGCTGCGCGGTTGGCGCAACTGTCCCAGACCGCATGCGCGCCTTCGGATATCACGTCCATTTGCACCCGTCCCCAAGTGGTGCACCGCTTTACGCCTGACGACAAAGGCATGCAACTGGCGGCGCGCAGGCAAGTCTTGTACCGTTCAACCTACGCAAACCTCAAGGGTGTGTTCGCGCAGATTGCCCAGCACTGACCCTAGAACTTCATTTGTAGCCGATCCGTTTCTTACTTTTATCAACCTGTTTATTCAACTCAACCTGGAGACAACCATGACTGATTACTTCAAAGACATCGCCCCTATTAAGTACGAGGGGCCAGAGAGCACTAATCCATTGGCGTACCGCTGGTACGACGAAAACCGCATCGTCATGGGCAAGACCATGAAAGAGCAACTTCGTTTTGCAGTCTGCTACTGGCACAACTTCTGCTGGAACGGTTTTGACCCGTTTGGCTATGACGGCACATACCAGCGTCCATGGCAGGGTGGCAGCGATGCCATGGCCGGTGCGCGCTCCAAGGCTGATGCCGCTTTCTCGTTCATGAGCAAGTTGGGCCTGCCGTTCTACGCTTTCCATGACCGCGATGTCGCTCCCGAAGGCGCAACCCCCAAAGACAGCGTAAACAACCTGAAGGCCATGGTCGAAGTGTTGGGCCGCAAGCAAGAAGAAACCGGCATCAAGCTCTTGTGGGGCACTGCCAATGCTTTCAGCCACCGCCGTTTCATGTCGGGTGCCTCCACCAACCCGAACCCCGAAATCTATGCGCTGGCTGGCCTGCAAGTCCGTGAAGCCATGAACGCAACCCGCGCACTAGGCGGCGAGAACTACGTGTTGTGGGGTGGTCGTGAAGGCTACGAGACGCTGCTCAACACCGATCTGCGCCAAGAAGGTCAGCAGTACGGTCGTTTCTTGCAAATGGTTGTGGAGCACAAGTACAAGATTGGTCTGCCAGGCTTCATCATGCTGGAACCCAAGCCACGTGAGCCATCCAAGCACCAGTACGACTTTGACGTGGCCACCGTATACGGCACGCTCAAGCAGTGGGGCCTGGAGAAGGAAATCAAGGTCAACATCGAAGCCAACCACGCCACCTTGGCCGGCCACAGCTTTGAGCACGAAATCGCCACGGCTAACGCATTGGGCATCTTCGGCTCGCTGGACATGAACCGCGGCGACATGCAGTGCGGCTGGGACACTGACCAGTTCCCCAACAACGTGCCCGATACCGCATTGGCCATGTACTACGTCCTCAAGGGCGGCGGCATGACACACGGCGGTCTGAACTTTGATGCCAAAGCACGCCGCCAGTCATTGGACCCAGTGGATATGTTCCACGCACACATTGGTGGTGTGGATGTTTGCGCCCGTGGCTTGCTCATCGCTGAGCAAATCATCAAAGACGGCACTTTCGACAAGTTTGTTGCCAACCGATATGCGGGTTGGAGCGCACCTTGGGCCCAAGACGCTCTGGCTGGCAAGACCAACCTGGACGCTCTGGCGCAGCACGCGCTGGACCGCAATGTAGACGAGCCACCAGTCTCTGGCGGCCAGGAATACCTGGAAAATCTGGTTAACCGCTTCTGCTAAAGCCGTAACTTAAACGACGACTCGAACGACAGCCCTGCTGCCTGCAAAAGCAATTGCTTTTGTAGGAGCGGGGCTTTCTGCCGTGTTGAAAGTACAATTTTGAGCTACCCAACCGATTCAGGAGATGGAAATGAAGAAGAGTCTTTTTGTTTGTAGTGCCTTGGTTTTGGCTTTGGGCCTTGTTGCCTGTGGCAAGAAAGACGATGCGGCCCCCGCACAAGCTGCCTCAGCCACTGCAGCTGCACCCGCTGCCAAGGCAGTCCTGGTCGGTCTGGCTATTCCGGAGACCCATGTGGAACGGTGGGTTGGTGATGCCGAATTCATGAAGGCAGAGCTGGAAAAAATGGGCTACAAGGTCGATGTGGCCTTTGCCGATGCTGACCAGTCCAAGCAGAACAAACAAATCGACGACATGATTACCAAAGGCGCAAAAGCCATTGTGGTCGGGTCTGTGACCGAGGCCGCTGCCGAGGCAGTCGAGTCCGCCAAGAAGGCTGGTGTGGCCATCATCTCCTATGACCGGCTGATCACCGGTACTGATGCCTATGACTACTACCTGACGTTCGACAACTTCAAGGTGGGCCAACTGCAGGGTGAGGCGATCAAAGCTGCGCTTGCTTTGGATACTTCCAAAGACAAAAACATTACGTTGTTCTCCGGGTCACCTACTGACAACAACGCACGTTTCTTCTTCGACGGCGCCATGGACGTCTTGAAACCCTTCGTGGCCAGTGGCGCACTTAAGGTATGTGGCCCAGCGCCCACCAACTCTGCCGACGCAACATGGTCCAAAATTACGACCGAAGGATGGGCCGCCGACAAGGCCAAGGCGCGCATGGAAGTGTTGTTGTCTGGCGCATGCAAGGGCGTGAAGCTCGACGCTGTGCTGGCTCCTAATGACACCATCGCCCGCGCAGTCATTGGCGCATTGGAACAAGACGGCAAGTACAAAACGCTGCCAGTGATCACGGGTCAAGACGGCGAACTGCTGTCTGCAAAGTGGATCATGGAAGGCAAGCAGACCATGACAGTCTTTAAAGACACCCGGGTGCTGGCGAAAGGGACTGCGCAGGCAGTTGACAGCATCATCAAAGGCACAGAACCGGCGTTGACGGTGAAGGCACGCAAAGACACGACAACGTACAACACGGGCAAGAAAGTCGTTACCTCATTCTTGTTGGAGCCTGTTTCTGTGAACAAGGACAATCTGACGGCCGAGCTCATTACGAGCGGCTTCTATACCTCTGAGGCGGTGGCCAAAGGTACCAAATAAAAGCACCAAGTAATTGCTGGTTCCATGACGATTATTCTGGACATCAAAGGCGTCCGAAAGACCTTTGGGCCTGTCGTTGCATTGGACTGCGTGGATATGCAAATATCCCGCGCCAAGATTCACTTTATCGTCGGTGAAAACGGCGCGGGAAAGTCCACCATGATGAAGGTGCTCAGTGGGGTGTATCCCCATGGCACCTATGAAGGGCAGGTTCGCTACGAGGGCCAAGAATGCAAGTTCAAAAGCCTCAAAGAGAGTGAGCAGGCTGGCATCGTCATCATCCACCAGGAGCTGGCCCTTTCACCCTACCTGTCGATCTACGAAAACCTTTTCCTCGGTAACGAGCGAAAGAAGGGAGTTTTGATCGACTGGGAACAAACCTGTGTAGATGCTCGTGCTGTGATGCAACAGGTCGGTGTGCAGGAAGACTTGGCAACGCCAGTGAACAAACTGTCGCTGGCCAAGCAGCAATTGCTGGAGATTGGCAAAGCCTTGGCTAAAAACGCCAAGGTGCTGATTTTGGACGAGCCCACCTCGTCCTTGAGTGAAGCAGACAGTGCCCACCTGCTGCAGCTTCTGCGCAACCTCAAGGCCCAGGGCGTGGCGGTCATCATGATTTCGCACAAGCTCAATGAGGTAATGGCTATCGCGGATGAAATCACCCTGATTCGCGATGGTCGCACGGTAGAGCGGGTTGATATGGCAACACAACAAGTCGACGTCAACTACATTGTGAAAGCCATGGTGGGGCGTGAGCTGACGTCCATGTATCCACTGCGTGAATCCCAGATCGGTGACCCGGTGCTGAAGATTGACAACCTGACAGTGCGCCATGCTGTGTTCCCCGAGCGTGTGATCGTCGACAGTGCGTCCATGGTCGTGCGCCGTGGCGAAATTGTTGGCCTGGCGGGCCTGGTGGGTTCGGGCCGCACCGAGCTCATGCTGACGGTGTTTGGGCGCTCATTGAGCCCCCATGTGGCGGGTGACATTTGGTTTGATGGGCGCACGGTCGCGTTCAAGAGCGCCAAAGAAGCGATTGAAAACCACATGATTTACGTGTCTGAGGACCGTAAAGACCTGGGGCTTATCTTGATTCAGACCATCAAGAACAACAGCACCTATTCATCGTTGCCGCGCCTGTCCCGCTACAACGTCATCGACAAGTACCAGGAAATTGAAGAGGCTGAGAAGTACCGCAAAGCCTTGCGCATCAAGACGCCCGATATCGATCAGATAGTAGGCAACTTGAGCGGCGGCAATCAGCAAAAGGTGGTGCTGGCGCGGTGTTTGATGGCGCAGCCCAAACTCCTCATCATTGACGAACCCACGCGCGGCATTGATGTGGGTGCCAAGAATGAGATCTACAAGATCATGAATGACTTTGTTGCGCAGGGCAATAGCATCATCATGATCTCATCCGAGCTGCCAGAGGTTCTGGGCATGACCGACCGGGTTTATGTCATGGATAAAGGCCGTATCAAAGGTCAACTTGAAACTCGGCAAGCCAGCCAAGAGTCCATCATGCAACTGGCGGTTGCGTGACACTCCAGAAAGAAACCATGCTGCAAATCATCAAACAGAACCAAAAGCATTTTTCAATGTATTTGGTGTTGCTCCTCATTTTTGCCGCATTTGGCTGGATGACGGATTTTGTGAATTTCACGCCCCGCAACATCACCAATCTGGTCATTCAGAACAGCTATATCCTGGTGCTGGCGATTGGTATGGTGTTGGTCATCATTACGGGAAAGATTGACCTGTCTGTGGGCTCTGTGGTGGCCTTTACCGGAGCCGTTTCTGCCATGGTCTACAACGCAACCGGTGGCAGCTTGCTTGCAGCCTTGGTGTGTGCGGTACTGGCGGGTGCGGCGATTGGCGCTTTTCAAGGGTATTGGGTGTCTTACTTGAAGGTACCCGCCTTCATTGTGACCCTGGCTGGCATGCTGGGGTTTAGAGGGCTGACCTATGTGCTCACCAGTATCAAGCCTGTCGGCCTGATGGACGATAGCTTCAAAAAGGTCGCCAGTGGCTTTATCGAGCCGAGCTTTATGGATGGGAAGATGCTGTCGTTGGTGGTCGGCGTAGCCTTCTTGCTGGTTTTACTGGTGTTGGATATCAAGGGTCGCAAGACACGCGCTCGGCTGGGTTTTGAAGTCTTGCCAATGCCGTTGTTTGTTGTAAAAAATGCGTTTATCAGCGGAATTGTCTTTTGGCTGTTCTACAAGTTTTCCATGGACCGCGGCATTCCCAACGTCATTGTCACCATCGGCATCTTGGTGATCGCATTCACCTTTGTCATGAACAACACCGTGTTTGGGCGCAGCGTCTATGCGATTGGTGGCAACGCAAAGGCGGCCAAGCTCTCGGGCATCAACGCCGAGCGGGTGGAGTTTTATGTCTTCGTCATCATGGGTGTCATGGCGGCATTGTCTGGCGTGATCTTCACCGCCTACATGAACCAGGCCATGCCGCAAGCCGGTAACATGTTTGAGCTGGACGCCATTTCTGCCGTCTTCATCGGCGGGGCCAGTGCTACCGGCGGTGTCGGTACGATTTTGGGCTCCGTGATTGGCGGCTTGGTCATGGGTGTGATCAACAACGGCATGTCGCTACTGAACATGGGTGCGGAATACCAACTGGTCGTAAAGGCCATGGTCTTGTTGATGGCCGTCTGGTATGACCTGCAAAACAACAAAAAGTCTGGCTAGACGCCTCGTTGCGCTGCTGCACGGCGCCTTGGCCTGCGCCGCGCTGGCAGCGTGTGCCGGTGCAATACAGCCAGCGGGGGACTTTGAAAGAGCGCAGGTCGAATCCCCCAATGCAGCCGAAAACGCACCCGATCTGGCGGCAACTTACGCGAAGCTGCGCCAAGAAGGTGGCAGGTCATTTCGCTTGAATCCTGCACTGTCGCAGGTTCGCATTTACGCATTTCGCGCAGGGAAAGCATCCCGGTTTGGACACAACCACGTACTGTCTGCACCGCAGTTTCAAGGTTTCTTCTATTTGGCGCCTGACGGCATGGCCGCTTCGCGTTTTGATCTTGTGTTTCGCCTGGACGAACTGGTGCTGGATGACCCGCAACACCGCGCTGCCTTAGGGCAGGCGTTTGCGTCCAAACTCTCGGACGAAGATACCGTGGGCACCCGCAACAACATGCTGGGGGAGACGTATTTTCAGGCAGGGCGCTATCCGTGGGTCCGTATTCATTCGCAGGAGATATCCGGCGAAGCACCCAAATTTGCCGCCACTACTGCCATAGAACTCCATGGGCAAACACGGGAAATACGCGTTCCCCTGACGGTCCAGGGCTTGCCCGAGCAACTGCGCGTAGAAGGTGCCTTTGTACTGCGTCAAACCGATTTCGGCATCAAACCCTTGTCGGTGTTGGGTGGGCTGCTATCGGTACAGGATGCGGTGATTGTGGAGTTCACGCTGACGGGCGATGCCTATTGAGCATGCCTTGAACAGGCCTTAAGCACGCCCTGACTACGCCTTGTACGGGCTACACCAAACCGTCAAACACCACCACATCCACCAGATCACCCACATTGACCGAGCCTTGCATATGGTGGAGTACGACCATGCAATTGGCCTCTGCCATGGAGCGCAAAACCCCCGAGCCCTGAGAGCCGGTGATGCGGACCACCGGGTTGCCCTGTGAGTCTGTGGAGAGAATGCCCCGCTGGTACTCAGTGCGCCCGGCCTTTTTGCGGATGGGTGACTGCGAAGGCACCCGCAACAGTGGCAAGGGCTGCGGCGTGGCACCCATCATGCGCAGCAAGGCCTCGCGGGCGAAGAAGTAAAACGTCACCATGACCGCGACCGGGTTACCCGGCAAGCCAAATAGGTAGGCCGATTTGCCGTCGCACGCAATGCTGCCAAACGCCATAGGGCGCCCGGGCCGCATACCGATGGTCCAAAACGTCACATCGCCCAGTTTTGCCATCACATCTTTTGTATAGTCCGCAGCACCCACAGACACCCCGCCTGAAGTGATGATGGCATCTGCTTGCACACAAGCCGCACGCAAGGCTGCCTCCAGCGACGCTGGGTCGTCCTTCACCACCCCCATATCGATCAGTTCACAGCCCAGGCGGGTCAACATGCCGAACAAGGTGTAGCGGTTGGAGTCGTAGACACAACCCGCATCCAGCGTGTCACCCAGAGAGCGCAGTTCATCGCCCGTGGAAAAAAATGCCACCCGCAGCCGCCGCTTCACTTGAATCTGGCCCAAGCCCAGTGATGCCAAGAGACCCAGATCGGCCGGCCGCAAAACTTTTCCTCGGGTGAGGGCGGGCCGGCCTTCTTGCAAGTCTTCCCCTTTGTGGCGGCGGTTGTCACCCGTGCGCACCACGCCTTGGGGTACGGTAACCGCGGTCTCGGTGGCCTGCACGGTTAATTCTTGGGGCACTACGGTGTCGCACCCAACAGGCATGACAGCTCCGGTCATGATGCGCACACACTCGCCATGTGCCACGGTGCCCTCAAACGCGCGCCCGGCCAAGGCAGCTCCAACCATGGCCAGCGTGGTGGGCCCGTCGGGCAACAGATCGCAACCCTGCAGCGCATAGCCATCCATGGCAGAGTTGTCATGGGCGGGCACGCTAATGGGGGAGACAACATCGGCAGCCAGTACGCGACCCAACGCCTGCCAGATCGTGACAGTCTCTACACCATCGATGGGTTGTACAAAAGTTTGCACGATCCGCTGGGCCTGGGCCACGGGGAGGGCATTGGGCGCATTGTCCGCCAGACTGCTGACGAATTGGGTCAGTGTGGGGTGGTTCATGGTGTCTGCGCCTCTTGCAGTTCGGCCATGGTGTTGATGTTGCGAAAGGCCGATTCTTCGGCAAAGTGCACCTCGGCTACGCGCAGGCTGCTGTACCAGCGATCCACCTTGCGCCCACCCCCTTGAAGAAAGTCGGTGAGATGCGGCAAGAGCGACACCTTGGCCAGGCAAAAAACAGGATGCGGCTGGCGCGATGGGCCCGCACCGGTTACCGCCACTGCCAGGTCAGCGTCCTGTGCTTGCAGGGCATTTGCCAGCTGCTGGACCAAATCAAGGGGAAGAAAGGGTGAGTCGCACGGGGCTGTTACGAGGTAGGGCGTTGTGCAATGCATCAAGCCCGTTTGCAAGCCAGCCAGTGGGCCTGCGAAGTCGGGCATGGTGTCAGGCCATACCGGTACACCCCAAGCGGCATAGGCAGCCAGGTTTTGGTTGGCGTTGATCAGCAATTCCTGCACCTGCGGACGCAGCCGCTCGATCACGTGTTGCACCATGGGTTGGCCGCCCAAGGGGGCAAGCCCTTTGTCGATACTGCCCATGCGAGAGCCGCGGCCCCCGGCAAGAATGAGTCCTGTAATTTGCATGTAGTGCGCGCGCTGGTTCGTTGGACGACCAGTCTAGCGCAGAGTGCATGCAGTCTCTAATGCACAGTGTTGCTGCGCACCCGAGAGAAGTTGAAGGCCTCGTCCACGGTGCGCATGAATTCAACCACCTTGATGGGCTTGGTCAGGTAGCGGAAGAACCCGGCTTGCAAACCCTGCTCAATATCGCGGGGAATGGCGTTGGCACTGAGCGCGATGATGGGGATGTGCGCAGTGTTCGGGTCCAAGATCAGCGCTTTGAGCGCGTCAATTCCACTGATGCCCGGCAAATTGATGTCCATCAGGATCACATCGGGTAGCACCGTACGCGCCAGCGCAATGCCCTGAATGCCATCCCGTGCACTGATCAACCGTATGTCGGGCCGCCGTTCAATAATACCTTCGACCAGCATCAGGTTGGCCGGGTTGTCTTCCACATATAGCCGCGTGTGCATGTGCCCGCTGCTCTCTGCGCGGCGATCCGCAACGCGCACGGTTGTCGGGTTTTTTGGCAATGGCAATTGCCCATCGGCCAGCGCGAGTTCAATCCAAAAGACACTACCGGTGCCGACGGTGCTTTCCACACTGATCACACCGCCCATCAGCTCGACCAACCGCTTGCAGACCACCAAGCCAATGCCTGTGCCTTCCTCTGCATGGGCTTCTTGACCCAGCCGATTGAAGGGCTGAAACAATTGTTGGAGCTTGGCCGGTGGTAACCCATAGCCCGTATCTTCCACGCTGATCCGCAATCGATCGGGCGCATCTGGCGATGGCGTACAGGTCACCAAGACCTGACCATTGATGCTGTTGTATTTGATGGCATTGGTGAGCAAATTGATCAAAACCTGCTTGGCCCGCGTACGGTCTGCATGCACGATAAAGGCGGCATCCATGGGTGGAAAGGTCAGGCTGACACCGCGCTTGTGCGCCTGCGGCTCAACCATGGCTTGGCACTCCAGCAAGAGTGTGGAGAGCTCAACCGGCTCCAGGGACAGCATCAGTTTGCCCGATTCAATGAGTGCAAGATCAAGAATTTCGTTGATCAGTTCCAGTAAATACCAGCCCGCCTGGGAGATTTGGTCCAGGCTGCGTTTCTGTGCAGGTGTCGGCACCGGCGTGCCGGTTTCCATCAGCTCGGCAAAGCCAAGAATCGCGTTGAGCGGCGTGCGCAGCTCATGGCTCATGCTGGACAAAAAGTCCGACTTGGCAAGATTGGCCTTTTCGGCGGCAGACTTTGCAATTTTTAGTTCGACATTGTTGTCGAGCAAAAACTGATCCAGCCGCTTGCGCTCGGTCACGTCGCGCGCTGCGGCAAATACACCTTGCAGCGTGCGTCCACGGTCATAGAACGTCGTGGCGTTGTAGGACACCACGGTCTCTTTGCCATCGACGGCCCGCGCCGTGAGTTCGTAATTGGTGACCTTGTTCTCGCGCAGCACACGGTGGATGCCCGCTTCGGCCCTATCGGGGTCTGTGAAATAGCTCTTGAACGGCGCGCCAATCAGCTCGTCCCGTGTGCACCCGGTCAGTGCCTCCATCTGTTTGTTCACGTCGGTGATGACGCCAAACGGATCGGTGGTCATCAGCGCGTCAATGTTCGATTCGATCAGCGAACGTGTATAGAACTGCTGGTCGCGCAAGCGCTGGTCAAGCTTTTTACGCTCTTCCTCAATCTGCTTGCGCGCCGTGTTGTCGGTACCAATCAGCAAGTAGCCGATGATGGCGTCCTGGGCGTCGCGCAGTGCAGTAACCGACACCACAGCCGGAAAACGACTTCCATCCTTGCGGATATAGGTGAGTTCATAAATGTCTTCAATCCCGCGAGAAGCTTTGAAGACCAAGGCTTCGAATCCGGGTGCAATGGGTGTGTCGAGTTCATCACTGAGTGTCTTGGCGCGGCCAATGACCTCCTGCGGATCAGAAATGTCGGCCGGGGTGATCTTGTCGACCACTTCGGCTGCCGTGTAACCCAGCATGCGCTCGGCACCCACATTAAAAATTTGGATAACGCCCTTGGCGTCCGTGGCAATGCTGGAGAAATTGGCGCTATTGAAAATGGCGTTTTGCAAGGCCCCGGCTTTGAGTAGCGCCTCCTCCACCTGCTTGCGCGCGGTGTTGTCGGTGCCGATCAGCAAGTAACCAATGATGACGTTCTTGGCATCACGCAAGGCGGTGACGGACACTACCGCCGGGAGGCGGCTGCCATCTTTGCGAAAGTACGTCAGCTCATAAATGTCTTCAATGCCACGCGACGCTTTGAACACCAGTGCCTCAAAGCCCGGCGCAATCGGGGTGTCCAGCTCAACACTCAGCGCTTTGGCCCGTGCTATGACTTCTTGCGGATCAGAAATATCCGCTGGGGTGATCTTGTCGACAACTTCGGCTGCGGTGTAGCCCAGCATGCGCTCAGCACCCACGTTGAAGATCTGGATCACGCCCTTCGCATCGGTCGCAATGCTTGAGAAGTTGGCACTGTTGAAGATGGCGTTTTGCAGTGCTCCTGCATTCACCAGTGCGTCTTCTGCGCGTGCGCGTGAGGCGCAGACCGGAGCCAGCGTACAGCTGGTAGGGTTTGCCTGATGTAACGCGTCTGCCGCCAGTTTGCGTGCTGTGTTGTCAGATGCAATGAGCAAGTAGCCAATGATGGCGTTGCTGGCACTGCGCAAGGCTGTGACCGATACCACTGCCGGGAAACGGCTGCCGTCTTTGCGGATATAGGTCAGCTCGTAGATGTCTTCCATGCCCCGTGCAGCCTTGAACACCAACGCATCAAAGCCCGGAGCAATCGGTAGCCCGAGTTCATCGCTCAGCGCCAGCGCGCGTGCATCAAGCTCCTGCGGATCGGAAATATCGGCTGGGGTGATCTTGTTCACCACTTCAGCAGCGGTATAGCCCAGCATGCGCTCGGCACCCACGTTGAAGATCTGGATGATCCCGTTGTCGTCGGTAGCAATGCTGGAGAAATGTGCGCTGTTGAAAATTGCGCTTTGCAATTCACTGGCAAGCGCGAGCGACTCGATACGGGTGGCCTCTAGCTTGCGTAAGTCTGCTTCAACCAACGATGGGTCTTTTTTTTGTAGCATGTCTTAATTCCATGATTCGGCAAGAAGGTACCCAAGCTGTCAGCCAAACTGAAAGCTCGAGGTCGAAATCTGGAAAAAACGCGCCTGTGCGGTCTCTTGGTGCGATTGTTGCGGGTGTATGGACACGGCTGTGTGCGCTAGCGCACATAG
This sequence comes from uncultured Rhodoferax sp., assembly GCA_964468905.1. Lineage (GTDB taxonomy): Bacteria > Pseudomonadota > Gammaproteobacteria > Burkholderiales > Burkholderiaceae_C > Allorhodoferax. The sequence continues at coordinate 12,638 of CAYXWW010000087.1, forward strand.
CGAGAGCAATTGCAATGTAACTTGATGTAAAGCCGTCGCGCTACGGGCGGATGATGACTGGGCGGTCGCAGTACCAAAGGGTTGTCCACACCCATAGCGCAGCACATCTCGCAATGTACAGTGCACAGGACGCGTCAGAGCATCCGATGTTCTACGGTACGATGTGGCTAAAAATTGCCGGTTCAGCTGGTGGATACGAGGAAATCCCGATGAATTCGATCATTCCCAATGTGGACCATCGCCATGCGATAGAAACTTCACTGGATGGCTACTTGCATATTGACAAAACAGGGCAAATTCTGGATGTCAATGCAGCCTACTGCACGTTGTCAGGCTATAACCGCAACGAGCTTCTGGCGATGCATATTTCGCAATTGGGAGAAACCACCGAAAAAGCCAATCGCAATACCGCGCTGATTGTCAGTTTGGGGCGCTGTCAGTTTGAGTCCATCCACCGCCGCAAGAATGGATCGCGATGGCATGCCGACGTATCGGCTGCTTTTTCTGAATCCAATGATGGTCAGATGTTTGGCTTCTTGCGTGATATCACTGAGCGCAAGCGGTTGGAACGGCTGTTGGTGGAAAAAGAGCAGCACTTTACCGCGCTGGTAGCCGCCACCCCGGTGGGTGTTTTTGAATGCGACGCCAACGGAAAGTGCGTTTTCGTCAATCAACAGTGGACTGAGATGACCGGACTGTCCATGGATGAAGCCAAAGGTGAGGCGTGGGCCAATGCTTTGCACCCGGACGATCGGCGTAAGGTACTAGACGCGTGGTCTGCTTGTGCCACGGGTCAACGCGCCTTTCGGCTGGAACACCGGTTTCTCACCAAAGACGGCAAGATCACCTGGGTGTTGAGTCAGTCGGCAACATTGCAGTCTTCTAGTGGCGAAGCAACTGGGTTCATCGCCACCACCACCGACATTACCGAGCTCAAGCACCTTGAAGCCCAAGTCCGTGAAATGGCATTTATTGATTCACTGACCCACTTGGCCAACCGACGTTATTTGCAAGACCGTTTGCGCCAATCCATAGCATTCAGCAAGCGCAATGGCAGCCATGCCGCTTTGCTATTTCTGGATCTTGACAATTTCAAGCCACTGAACGACCAAAGGGGACACGAATCCGGCGACCAATTGTTGATGGAGGTGGCAGCACGGCTCAAGGCCTGTGTAAGAGCCGCAGACACGATCGCGCGATTTGGTGGAGATGAGTTCGTTGTGCTTATCGGAGAACTGGACCCGAATCGGGACCAGGCAACTGCGCAAGCGCTGGTGGTGGCCGAACAGATTGGCCACACGTTGGGGCAGCCCTATCGGCTATTGATCAAGCGGAACGGTTCCGATGACAGCGTGGTAAACCACAATTGTTCGGTAAGCATTGGCGTGGTGACTTTTGTCGGTGATGAATTCACGGCGGACGAAATACTCAAACGCGCCGACGATGCGATGTATCTCGCGAAGAAAGCAGGCCGCAATACCGTGCGGTTTCACGAATAGCCCCGACCAAGCCGAGCGCGCCGCAGCAAGGACGGTGGGTTAGGCGGTAGCTGCGTATCCGGGGAACGCTGTCAAAGTTCCACCAGCCTCAATCGACACGGCGCAGTATTTGAACTCCGGTATCTTGCCAAACGGGTCCAATGCAGGGTTGGTTAGCAGGTTGGCAGCCGCTTCATAGTAGGCGAATGGAATGAACACCGTGCCCTGCGGCGTACCATCGTCTTGGCGCACACCCAGCGTCACTTGGCCGCGGCGCGAGCGCACGGTGATGGCACTGCCTGCCACCAAGCCCAGTGCTTGCAAGTCTGCACCACACAGGCTGGCCGTGGCAGTGGGTTCCAAGGCATTCAGCACCGCGCTGCGCCGGGTCATGCTGCCGGTGTGCC
>CAYXWW010000087.1:14532-14990 GCA_964468905.1 uncultured Rhodoferax sp.
GGAGCAACACAAAGGGGTAGTCGGTTTCGGGGCGTTCGTTGGCGGGAATGATGTCGGCTGGCACCAGGTGGATGCGGCCATCCGGTGTGGCCACATGGTCCTTGAACACGGTGTGCTCGCCGGGGTCATCCGCGCTATGGCAGGGGTAGGTGACGCTGGTTTCGCGCTGCAGGCGCTCCCAGGTGATGCCGCCAATAGCAGTGTGCATGGCCTGCCGCATCTCCTCATATACAAGCTCTACACCATGGTAGCCCTCGTCGGTATTGCGTAATGCGCTATCGTTTTCATAGCTCCACTGCAACCCCAAGCCAGCGGCCATTTGTTGGATGATCCACAAATCGGCCCTTGCCTGGCCCGGCGGTGTGGTTGCCTGCTGGCCCAGCTGCACCATGCGGTCGGTGTTGCTCACCGTGCCGGTCTTCTCGGGCCAGGCACTGGCGGGTAGCACCACGTCGGCC
>CAYXWW010000088.1:0-14637 GCA_964468905.1 uncultured Rhodoferax sp.
GAGAATGGTGAGCGCATGGATGTCAGACCGGGCCACGCGGGAGTGCAGTACGTCGCCCACAATGGCAACGGTGAGGTTGGAAAAATCTTTCTTATAGTGCCGGATGGTGAACATATCCAGCAAGCCCTGCGTCGGGTGAGCATGGCGGCCATCTCCCGCGTTGATGACGTGTACGTGGGGCGCCACGTGCTGAGCAATCAAATAGGGCGCGCCCGACTCGCTATGGCGCACGACAAACATGTCGGCGGCCACGGCGCTCAGATTGGCGATGGTGTCCAGCAGGGATTCACCTTTGGAAGCAGAAGACCGTGCGATGTCCAGGTTGATGACGTCCGCAGAAAGGCGTTTGGCCGCTATTTCAAACGTGGTGCGGGTGCGCGTGGAGTTCTCAAAGAACAGGTTGAACACGCTCTTACCGCGAAGCAACGGCACCTTTTTTACATCACGGTCATTGACCGAGACAAAGTTGGCGGCCGTGTCGAGTATGTGGGTCAATATGTTTTTGGGCAGGCCTTCAACCGACAGCAAATGCACCAATTCGCCATGCTGGTTGAGCTGAGGATTTCGTTTGTAGAGCATGCTAGTACTTTCGCTGGGGCACCCCAACGCAGGACCACGCCGCGCAGGTTTGCAGTGAATAGACGAAGTGTTGGATAAGTGTGCCGGACATATCAGGCTTCTCTGACGTCAAAGCTGAATGTGCCTGCGCTATCGCGTGCCAAGGCAAGCGACTGTTGCGCACTCAGGCTCACACGCGCAGCAGCAAAGTCAGCCTGCACCGGCAACTCACGGCCACCCCGGTCTACCAGGACAGCTAGTTTCACACTCGCAGGCCGCCCGTAGTCAAACAGCTCGTTGATGACGGCGCGCAAGGTACGTCCCGTATAGAGAACGTCGTCCAGTATCAAAATGTGGGCACCGTTCACATCAAATGGCAACACCGTCTGGCCACCACTGGAGAGCCCGCGTTGCGCGAAATCGTCACGGTGCATGGCCGATGAAATCTTGCCCGCCTGGCCTTGCAGGTTCATGTCGCTTTGCAAGCGCTCGGCCAGCCACGCACCACCCGATGTAATGCCAACCAAGCGCGTCTGCGCATGGGCCATGAGTTGCACACCACGCAACAATTCGCGGTACAGCGCTTCTGCATCCAGTGCCAATGTGCTCACGGCAAGCTCCTTAAGAATTGTTCCAAAATGATGCAGGCTGAAGCAGCATCGGCATCACGTGCGCCTGAGGCCAGTGCTTCGGTGGTGCTATAGCGTTCATCTACTTCAAACACGGGCAACCGGAATCGGCCATGGAGCTGACGCCCAAATTTGCGTGCACGGTTTGTATTGTCGTGGGCAGCACCATCAGGGTGAAAGGGCACGCCAATAACCAGTGCGTCTGGCAGCCATTCCTTGATGTGTTTTTCGATCAACGGGAAACGAGCTTCGCCTTCCGCCTTGACCGTTCCAACGGGTTGGGCTACCCGCATCATGCGATTACCGACGGCCACACCGGTGCGCTTCATGCCGAAATCGATGGCCAAAAACATGTTCAGCGCCGCAGATACCGGTTGCATCGAAACGGGGGCCGCTGAATCATTCATGCGTGACCCACTTGCGAAGAGATCATCCAGGCTTGCAGGCCCAGCAAAGCCAGAGCCTTGTCGTAACGCTCTTCTACCGGCGTATCAAAAATTACCGATTGATCAGCGTCAACGGTAAGCCAGCTGTTTTCACCCAACTCGGATTCCAGCTGCCCTTCGCCCCAGGCCGAGTAGCCCAAAGACACCAATACCTTTCGAGGCCCGGAGCCGCTGGAGAGCGCTTCCAGTACATCCTTGGACGTTGTCATTTCCAGACCGCCAGGTATCGTCATGGTTGATGCATACAAGGGCTGCTCTGGCTTATCACGCTCAGAAAATACAGACTGGTGCAAGATGAAACCGCGCTCAATCTGAACAGGGCCGCCCTGAAAGACAGGCTGATCGGTCAGGTCATGGCGCTTGAGCGGCAGATCAACCTTGCCGAACAAGGCTTGCATTTTGAGTTCTGCCGGCTTGTTGATGACGAGACCCAAGGCACCATGGGCATTGTGTTCGCACACGTAGACAACGCTTTTGGAGAATATTGCATCGTCCAGTCCGGGCATTGCAATGAGGAAATGATTCGTAAGATTGATGGGTGCAGAATCGCCAGACATGATTAGATTTTAGCGGGTGCTATGCAAAAAGAATTTGACACCGGCCTGGTGTGGTTTAGACGCGACCTGCGGGTGCAGGACAATGCGGCACTCAGCGCTGCTGTGCAGCGGTGCGCCTTGGTTCATTGTGTGTTTGTGTTCGATCGGTCCATACTGGACGGTCTGCCAACGCTCGACCGACGTGTGGAATTTATTCGGGATTCGTTGTTTGAACTGGACCAGGCTTTGCGTGAAGCTGCAGGCAGACCCCGGGCTGGTTTAATTGCGCTGCACGGGGTTCCGGTCGACTGCATTCCACAGCTTTGCACAGCGCTGGGTATCGACGCCGTGTTTGCGGCGCATGATTACGAGCCCCAGTCCATCGCGCGGGATGCAATGATCCATCAGTCGTTGACAGCGCTGGGCATTGCGTTCTTGACCGTCAAGGACCACGTGTTTTTTGAGCGGCGTGAAGTATTGACGCAGGGCGGCAATCCCTACGGTGTGTTCACACCATATAAGCGGGCTTGGCTACAGCGCCTGGCGGATGTGGCGATCACTCAACCGGCATCCACAGGCAACAGCCCTCATCTGGCACTGGCCGACAGGCCGCCTGCTTATTCCCGGGGCGTTCCCAGCCTGCAGGACTTAGGCTTCGAGAAAACCAACCTTCAAAGCTTGAACATCGTTCCGGGCACAAGTGGCGCGAACAAGCTCCTGCTGGATTTTTGGGAGCGAATGGACGATTACGGCGAGACGCGCAACTTCCCATCCGTCAAAGGCCCGAGCTACCTCAGCGTGCACCTGCGTTTTGGCACCGTGTCGATTCGCCATCTGGTAGGTCTGGCATGGCAAAGGAGCGTGGCAGGTAGTGCGGGTGCGGCTGTGTGGTTGGGCGAATTGATCTGGCGGGACTTCTATTTCCAGGTGCTGGCAAACTTTCCACACGTGGTGGAAGGCGCGTTTAAGCCCGCCTACGACGCAATCCGCTGGGAGCAAGGGGACCATGCCCACTTCCTTTTTGCGGCATGGTGCCAGGGCACAACAGGCTACCCGTTGGTGGACGCCGCGATGGCCCAACTCAACCAAACGGGCTATATGCACAATCGGCTGCGCATGGTGGTCGGCAGCTTCTTGGTCAAACACCTAGGAATTGATTGGCGCTGGGGTGAGCGCTATTTTGCCGAGAAGCTCAACGACTTCGACTTGTCTGCCAACAACGGCGGCTGGCAATGGGTGAGCTCCAGTGGTTGCGATGCGCAACCGTACTTTCGCATCTTCAATCCCGTCAATCAGAGCGAAAAGTTTGATGCACACGGCAAGTTCATTAAGCGCTATCTGCCACAGCTCAGTGGCCTGTCTGGCAAACACATTCACGCGCCATGGCGCGCCAAGGCAGATGAATTGGCCGCAGCGGGAGTGGAACTAGGCGTGAACTACCCGCTACCGATCGTAGACCATGCCACAGCGCGTGCGGCGACTTTGCAGCGCTATGGCGTGGTACGCAATAACGCTTAGGTCGCTGCCTCGACCGTGCAATAACCACGGACCAGGCCCAACAATTCTTCTTCGGAATAGGGCTTGCCCAGGTAATGGTCTACGCCAAGTTCCTTGGCATGTTCACGGTGTTTACCGGCAATGCGCGAGGTGATCATGATGATCGGCAGGTCACGCAGGCGGGCATCGGCCCGTATGTTGCGCGCCAAGTCAAACCCGTCCATGCGTGGCATTTCAATATCTGACAAGACCACAGTGGGCTTTTCTTCTTGCAGCTTTTCCAATGCATCCAGTCCATCGGACGCCAGTGCCACGCGATACCCTTCACGTTTCAACAAACGCTGGGTGACGCGGCGCACGGTGATCGAATCATCAACCACAAGGATCAATGGTATTTCATTGACAGCATTGAGGGTTGCAGCTTTCGGACCATCCACACCAGCGCTGTCAGCAGCTGAAACACTAACGACAGACCGATGCAGTTGACGGGCTTGCTCACCATAGACCGCCGCCAAGGCAACAGGGTTGTAGATCAGCGCGACTGCACCAGAGGCCAGAACCGAGATGCCTGCCAAACCGGGCAATTGCGCCAGTTGAGGGCCCAAATTCTTGACCACAACTTCTCGGTTACCCAACACTTCATCCACGTGCAGTGCCAAACGTTGGCCGGCGCTTCGGAAAATCACCACTGAACGTGTTTTGGTGGGCTGCGCAGTGCTTTTTCCGGACACTTGCATCAAGACACCTGCCCAGAAGAAGGGCAACAGTTGCCCCGCCACATCAAAACCATCGTTTTGGTATGCCTGCTCCAAAACAGCTGCTGGCGTACGCAAGACCGTTTCAACCAAGCCTGAAGGTACGCCAATCGTGAAGTCTGCAACGCGCAACATCACCACCTGCGTGACGGCAGTTGTGAGCGGGAGGATCACCTTGAATGTAGTACCCAAGCCTTTTTGCGTGGTGGTCTCAATACGACCACCCAATGAATTGACCTCGGAGCGGACAACGTCCATACCAATGCCGCGACCCGACAGCTCGGTGATCTGGTCGGCCGTTGAGAATCCGGGTGTGAAGATCAGGTTTGCAGCGTCACTCTCGCTCAGCTCCTGGTCGGCCGACAACACGCCATTGGCGATCGCCTTCGCCCGAATCTTGTCAAGATGCAAGCCACCGCCGTCGTCGGTAAACGAGACAGAGACGTCATTGCTTTCCTGATTGACTTGAATGGTGATAGTGCCTGCTGAAGGCTTGCCTGCAGCTGCACGTTCAGCCGCGCTTTCAATTCCGTGGGCAACAGAGTTGCGCAACATGTGCTCGAACGAGGGGCCCATACGATCCAGCACACCGCGGTCCATTTCGATGGAGCCCCCGCCGATATCCAGTTTCACTTGCTTTCCGGAGTCTTTGCCAGCTTGGCGGATCACGCCATAAAGCCGCTCGGAAATACTTTCAAACTCGACCATGCGGGTACGCAGCAAGTCGCGCTGCAGTTCGCGGGCCTGACGGCCTTGAGCGATGAGATCGTCTTCCGCGCCCTCCACGGAGCGTTGCAAATTGCGCTGCACGGTGGCCACGTCGTGCACTGACTCCGCCATCATGCGAGTAAGTTCTTGCACACGGGTGAATCGGTCGAACTCCAAAGGATCGAACGCTTGTGCAGAATCCTTGGTTTGCGCCAAACGGGATTGCATTTGCGACTCGGACTGCAACTCCACGTCGCGCAATTGGTTGCGCAGACGGTCCAAGTTGCCACTCAAATCCACCAGGGAAGAGCGCAATTGCGTCAAACGCGCTTCCATCCGCGCACGCGAGATCATCACCTCGCCTGCCTGATTCACCAACCGGTCAAGCAATTGCGAACGCACGCGAACGGATTGATTGGCAGGTTGACGCACAGTTGGCGCGATTGCCAGGCCACGTGGCAACACCTTGACTGGAACACCCGCTGGCTGGGCAGAAGGCTCGGATTGCGCCTCAGCTTCGGCAACGGAAGGCGCATCCTCTTCAACGGGAGCTGCGCCCAAGCGTTCGAATGTTGATTGCAATGCATCAAATCGGGTCAGCAAAGGCTCAAGTTGAACGGACTGCAAGTGCTCCGTGCCAATCTGCTCGATGCTTGATTCCATACGGTGGGCCATTTCGCCCAATCGCATGGCACCCGCCAATCGGGCGCTGCCCTTGAGTGTGTGCAGCACTCGCAAAACTTCATTGCGGGACTTCAAATTATCCGGAACGTTGACCCACTGGCGTAGCGCGTTGCCCAGCAACGGCATGAGTTCAATGGCCTCTTCTTCGAAAATTGGCAAGAGGTCTTCGTCTAGATGGTCGACTGCATCTATTTCGTCGTCATCCTGCGCTTGTGCAATATTGAGCGGAGCGGCGACAACCGACAGCGCGGCGGCGGCTGGCAAATTGGTGGCAGCGGCTGCAACAACCACATCCTGCTCGGGTGCTGCCTCTGGCTCGTCGTCTTCCATGTTGGCGATGTCTTCGTCCATCGCATCGGCAATGGAGTCCATCGTTGGCGCAGGGAACTCCGTCTCAATAATGGTCCGCAAAGCGGCCATCACGGAAGCGTCTGACTCCTTGAGGAAGCCCGCCGCAAACTGATGCAACAGTCGGCGAATGTCTTCTGCCGCACTGGAAAAGGTTTCTGCGAGCTCGGGGCTTCCCTGACGGTGCAGTTGCACATGCTGCAATGCCTGCTCCAGTGCACGTGCCATCTCCGACAGGGCAACAAAACCGACGGTGGCAGAACTACCCAGCAACGAATGCGCCAACGACACTGGCGAATCTGGCAACGGACGCTGCCACTCCAAGGCCCACTCACTCAATTCGGTCTGCAAGCGCCTAGACCACTCATCTGCTTCGTTGAGATAGACGTTGTACAGAGGTATGCTCAACCGCAGGTGCCCTATGACTTTGACTTGCTCTTCAATCTCTGGCACTGCCTCTTGTACCACTTCTGGTACTGTCAAATCTGCAACTGCCAACTCCGCTTCGTCGAGCGGGGCTTCCAGCATGGGTGCTTCGATTTCCTCAACCGAGGCGACATCTGCAACATCGATGCTCGCAATTGGCTCTGGTACCCACTCTGGCTCTGGCTCTAGCGGCGGCTCAGTCACAGCTTCCGGCTGCTCCAATGCAGCCAATGGCTCCACATCCAACGTCTCGACGGTGACAGCCGGCTCGTCCTCTACAGGCAGTTCAGGAATCGCTTCGGCAACCTCCGTTGCGATGATCGCCTCTTCTAGTGGCGCGACCAGTGACACTGTGGGCACGTCGGCTTGCGCGGCAACGGCACCTTGCGCTTGCTGTGCTTCGAATTCGAATTCGCCAAAGTCAATCTCAACGCCCTGTGTGACATCCTGGCCAACTTGAGCCTGCTCAATAACGGTATTGTGTTCAAACGCCTGCGTCCGATCTTGGTCGAACGGCTGTGTTGTCGCAAAATCTACGCGCGTTGAATCGTCGAGGCTAGTCACGCCCTCGGCATCCTCCATCACATCAGGCGCAGCAACTTCATTCACCGCTGGGGCCACTGCATCAGCGGCAGTCGACGTTTGCGCCTCCGGTGGCGTCTGCAACGGCAGCCATTTACCCTCTAGACGCAAAGAATCCGACGACTTACGGAAATCCTGCGCGTTCCATTGGCCATCACTATGCTTTGCAATGTCGCCCACCCAGCGACCAAAGGCATGCATCGCGGTAGTTGCTGCTCCAATGAGTTCTTCACTGGCTGGCTTTTGCTCTGCCAACCAATTGTTGAACAGTTGCTCAAACGACCACGCTGCTTCGCCAAATTCGTTGAGCCCCACCATGCGCGAGCTACCCTTGAGCGTGTGGAACGCGCGACGAATAGTCGTTTGATCGGCCAAGTTCGATGGATCTTCTTCCAAAGCTTTGGCGGCGAGCAGGCCATTCTGGACAACCTCACGAGCCTCTTCGAGAAAGATGTCGATGAGTTCTGCTTCGTCATCGGAAGTATCCGCCTCAGGCTGCTGCTGGGGCGCGGGAGCACTTGGCTTGCTGACCGGGGCAGGTGGAGGAACTTCGATTCCTACGTCGATCACTTCGGATTTGGCTGCGGGAATGCCTTGTGGCGCTGTTGCACTACTGTGTACACCTGTCGGTGCAGGAGCCAGAATAGCGACAGAACTCTCACGCCCCATCAAGGGTTTGAATTCACCCAACTCTTCGTCGTAGACAAACAGTTTTTTAGCCAGCGCACGTTGATAGCTCAACATGTCGATCAGGAAGCCCATTGCTCCTAGGCTGTTCCCTAGCTTTTCGAAAATTCCGTGCCGCGCTGCCTCTTCATCTATATCGTCCACCAGAAACTGCTCGACACTCGAACGCATCCGCAGGGCGGCAATGGACGGCTGGTCCAAGCCAAGCACCGAAAACACGCCGCGCATTTGGGCCAATTGACTCGGAACTTCCCGCAGTGGGGCCTTGTCTTTGGGGTTTCTGAAGAAAAGGTCCAGCGACTTCTCGACATCTGCCAAGGACGTGCGCAATTCATCCACCACGCTGCCCATGGTCTGCCGATCGCTCACACGGCGATACAACTCTTCCATCCACGCTTCCAGTGGCTCAGGCTGGCCTCCAGCACTGACGCTGTCGAGTCGCAGGGCCAAACGGGCACTGCGATCAGCCATATGGGAATCGGTTGGATCTAGGTCGTCGTAGGCCGCTTCCAGATACAAAATTGCGGTCGCGACTTCCATGGCGACCGGTGCAACAGGCACGGCGCCAGAACGAACGGTAGTATCGATTGCACGCGTCAGTGCGCGGCCTAGCTCGCCACTCTCGGGGTGCAATTTAGTCACAGATTCCGCAACAACACCGAATTGCTCGGCTACCAGCTTCAAACGGTTGGCATCACCGCCAGCAAGTGCCGACCAAGTCTCAGCCGCAGTGGCGATGCGCTTGCGGGCAAGGACCATCAAAGCCGGATCGAAGCGGCCAAACTGTTCCGTTTCATATTGCACAGGCTTTGCACGACCCAGGTTGTACGTGGTTCGTACGGCATTGAGCGCCGGTGCACTTTGCTCAACAGTCGGAGTCGACAGCGAGCAGAAGAAAACCAAATCGTGGGCCAGCCGGTCAGAAATACTGTTGTCACCGCGGGACAACGAGGTGTACTGGCGCAAAACACGGGAGGCTGCACGTTTGACGTAAACATCATTCGGGCAAATGCCCATGGCAATGCCTTCGAAAAAGGCCGCACAAATTGCCCAAAAGGTCCGAGGCTCCAGAGCAGATTGCCCTGCTGCAAGGCCTGCGCAGAGCTCCGACATCTTCCGTGCAGATTTTGCGTCGCCGTTTCGCATGACCCGCAACACTGCCTGGTCCATCTGGGCACGCAATCCCGCAGTAAACGGAATGGCCGATATGCCGGATTGCAACGGGACGTCAAGCCAACGCCACTCAACGGGCCACAAATCTGCGGGATGTGCGCGATCGCCGCCCGCAAGCTCCATGACTGCACGGTACTGTGGAAACAATGCGACCGACGAAGCAGATTTGCCTTTCAGTACGCCTTCTAGATACTCCGTTAACGCAAAGCTCGCGCGTTCGACACGGTTCGCGGCATCTTCACTGCAAAGCTCTGGCCTCTGGACAAACTTTTGTGCCAAGGCCTCCATGGCACGCAACATTTTGGCGGGCGCCCCCAAACCAACCATTTCCAGCGCACCAACTGCTTGGTGCAATTGTTGACGGGCAATACGCAGATGGCTCGCATCCAACTCCGCCAAGTTGGAACCTCTGGCCAATTCCGCATCTCGCACGAAACGGCGTAGCGCCTTGGTGGCACCGTCCAAAGACTTGCGAAGTTCCTCCAGAACCCAAGCCAATGGGCCCAAGTCACTGGTTGCAAGTTCCTGTTCGCCGTGTGCGGGAGAATTCGATGACATGGGTTCGGGCTCTCCTGGTATCTCTTTTCTATGGGGACGCGTGCGGGTCTGTTATCAGCTAATCTTGAATCGTGAAACCGATTGGCGCAACTCTTCAGCCATACGGGAGAGTTCACGGACCTGTGTTGCCGTAACACGCGTTCCTTCGCCGGTCTGCTCTGTCACCGCAAAAATGTGCTGGATGTTGTCTGCCACCTCGTTCGCCAAGCCGGCTTCGCGTGAGGCAGAACTCGAAATCTGTTCAATCAAATCCGCAACCTGGCGCGACACGCGGTCAATTTCAGTCAGCGCTGTACCAGCGTTATCGTTCAGCTTCGCTCCCTCAACCACACCCTGCGTGGAACGCTCCATAGCGCCGATCGCATCTTGCGTGTCGGTTTGAATGGCCTTCACCAGCGCTGAGATCTGGCGCGTCGCATCTGCGGAACGCTCCGCCAATCGCTGAACCTCTTCCGCAACGACCGAGAATCCGCGCCCGGCTTCACCTGCTGACGCCGCTTGAATAGCAGCATTCAGCGCCAAGACGTTGGTCTGCTCGGTAATATCTGAAATCAGCTCAGTAATTTCACCAATCTCCTGTGAAGATTCACCCAAACGTTTAATGCGCTTCGATGTTTCCTGAATTTGATCGCGAATGGAGTTCATACCACCGATCGCATCCTGCACCGCCTTCAGACCCGACTCAGCAGCCATCAACGATTGCCGCGCAACTGTCGCAGACTCTTGCGCCTGAACAGACACTTCATTGATTCGCCCCGCCATATCCACAACCGAGCGGCCAGTTTCGCGAATTTCATGCAGTTGTTCGTTAGAGGCAGCCAGCAGCTCCGTCGAGGTGGCATCCACATCCGATGTGGTCTGCGCAACCCGTGATGCCGTGCTTTGCACGTTGGATACAAGTGAGCGCAACTCCTCAACCGTATAGTTCACCGAGTCAGCAATAGCTCCGGTAATGTCTTCCGTCACAGTGGCTTCTTGCGTCAAATCCCCTTCGGCAACTGTCTGCAATTCGTTCATCAGTCGCAAAATAGCGGCCTGGTTTGCGTCATTGACGCGCTTGGCTTCGTGCTCTTGGCGCTCGGCTTCAAGACGCTGGTCTTCAGCGACCACTTGACGCTTGCGACTGTCTTGCAGCTGCACATAGGACAAGCCTGCCGCGCAAGCCAAGGCAAAAGCTGCCGCCAAAACCAGTGTTGCAAATGCCAAACCACCAATACCGGTATGCCCAGAAAGGACAGACTGGACTTCTTCCAGATTACGACGCAGCGGCTCACTGTCAGCAATGATGGCGTCCTGGGCTTCACGCGACGCTACCAACCCCTGCAAGTTACCCAGAATCGCACCCGCTTGAACACGGGTTTCTTCATACATCTTGATCAATTTATCAAGTTGCTCGCGTGTTCCCGCATCTTTGGATGCTGACAAACGAAGTTCTTGGCTGCCTGAAAGGAGACCCTGGGAAATTTCCTTGAATGTATTCAAGTCTTTGCCCAGCAAGAAAACCGCCTCAGGGCTCACACCTTCTGCGGTCAAGAATTCATTGGAGGACTTTCCGATTCGCTGCGTCAGCATAACGAGCTGACCCACAGCGGAGATTTCAACGGAAGGCGCATTTTGCTGCAGCTTCATTGCCAGAATGGACTCAGCCACTTCCAGCAAATCCGACGATTGCCGGTTAATCAGTCGCAGCGCAGTTCCAATTTGCGTCAGAATTTTTTGCTGCCCCATGACCGCGGCGGCACTTTTATCAGCCAAGTCAACGGATGTGATGATCTTTGTCATCGTTTGCGCATAGTCGTCGCCCAAAGGCTTTAACTTCAGGGCATCATCCCCGTTTTGCAGTCCGCGGGTGGTCTTGGACAAGACGCCCGCACTTTCAGACACGTCGGGGAAAGCTTGCGCATTTCCCACAACCGCCTGAGACACTGACTTTGCCAGGCGTTGCGACTGCATCAGGGCTTGACCGGTTGCACCCAGTTGCTGAGCCACCTTATCCGACTGGTTCAACGCGTAAATCGTCACAACACCCAGAACAAGAAGCGACGCACCGCCCAGCGTAAACAGTGTGCGCTGTTGCTGAACCACTGTACGGCTACCCAAGCCAGGGATAGAAACCAGATCACTTCCCGACGCCTTTGGCAAGGGTGCTTCCGCGTCGCGTAGCATGGAGTCGAGCCTTACGCCCTCAGGCGCCTCACTCTCCTGCGTCGACTCGCCACCCATCACACCCGACGAGTCTTCCGGCATAGCCAAACTCAGGCGCGAGTCAAGATCAGACTCTGACGATTTTTTGGCAAAGATGTTTTTTAATGTATCGACGACGGACATGGTTAAGCCTTACGAGAACTAAGCGCTGATGCTCAAAAATTGCGGGGTTTGGGACAAGATACGCAAATCAATTTCCTGCCATTGCTCGCCAGCAGTATCAATAAATTGATTGCCGAAGTAAGCAGGGGCGCCAGGGTCGGCAGGTGAAGACGATGCAAAACCGTCGGTACCACGCAGTCCCAGCAAACTGTCCACCTGAAGCGCGCAATTCACTTCGAGCGCCACATTCAGGGTAATAACACTCAGCTCTTGTGCGGCAGGCTCCAAGCGCTCGCCCCCCGTGTCTGCGGTAATAAATGCCGCCAGATCCACTACACCATAGAGACCACCGCGAATATTGATAACACCCCGAAACCAGTCACGGGCATAGGGCACCGACTGAAGGGTAGTCAACGGGAATATTTCACCCGACTGCCCCAGGGGAAACAAAAGGTTTTTACCACCAACCCGCAAGGCGAGCCAAGCCACCGACATACCTTCCAGTCGAGCGGCCTGCAAACGACTTGCGAGTCGTGTTTGGAGTTCTCTAAGTGCTTCGCGATTAGCCATGGGTTCAAAAATCAGCCCAACGCCTTGATTTTGGCAAACAGCTCTGCCGCATCGACAGGCTTCGTAATGTAGTCACGCGCCCCTTGACGCATACCCCACACGCGGTCGGTTTCGAGGTTCTTACTCGTACAAATGAAGATTGGCACGTCAGCGTATTCCGGTGTGCGGTTAATGGCGCGTGTCAACTGAAATCCATTTTGACCCGGCATCACCACATCCATCAAAATCAGGTCTGGCTTTTCTTCGGTCAAACGTTTAAAGGCCTCATCTGCATTTTCTGCAGACCGCACGACAAATCCGTTCTTTTGCAGCAAATCCGTTAAAAACATGATCTCCGTTTTCGAATCGTCAACGATGAGTACTTTACTTATTGCCATCAACTAGCTCCTTGCTTATCTGCCCCAAATTGCCGCACTGCTTGCAGCAACTGATCTTTGGTAAAAGGTTTTGTCAAATAGTCCTGCGCGCCCACCATTCGACCGCGCGCCTTGTCAAAGACGCCATCTTTGGACGATAACATCACTATTGGTACGTCCG
Organism: uncultured Rhodoferax sp.; assembly: GCA_964468905.1. Classification (GTDB taxonomy): domain Bacteria; phylum Pseudomonadota; class Gammaproteobacteria; order Burkholderiales; family Burkholderiaceae_C; genus Allorhodoferax. The sequence goes on from CAYXWW010000088.1 coordinate 13,002, forward strand.
AATATTTGACATTGCGCTTGATGATTGCGCAGGTTTGGTAGCCATCCAGCCGCGGCATCAAGATGTCGCAAAAAATAAGCTGGGGTTGGTAGTCATTGACTTTGGCCAGCGCATCAAATCCATCTTCGGCCAGCATGACTTCGTGCCCGCCCTGTTTGAGGAAAATCTCTGCGCTGCGACGAATAGTGTTGCTGTCATCGATGACCAGCACCCTGACAGTGTTTGCAGTGGTACTCAAAAGGCATTGCTCCTGATCGTATATGTTCTTTTACAGACAAACCCGGTAATTCAAACTCTGCGACCTCAGATCTGAACCATCTCAAAATCTTCTTTACGTGCTCCGCATTCCGGGCACGTCCAATTCATTGGCACATCTGCCCACGGCGTACCCGGCGCAATTCCATGGTCCGAGGCTCCAACCGCCTCGTCATAAATCCAGCCGCAAATCAGGCACATCCACGTTTTAGTATCGCTCACAGCTTAAAGGGCCTTCGAATAGAATGCAAGGATTGTATCGAAGCAGCATTGGCAAAATGCCTCTTGCGAGCCCAAACCTTGCCATTCTGTCTGATGACAAACCCTAAGACAGGCACTCTATGACGGCACACCTCGAACCCGGCATTGCCATTGAATCGGATGACGACGGTCCTGCGGCTTGTGTCATGGTCTTCAATGCGAACGACCCCAGCGGTGCCGGCGGCCTGACGGCCGACATTACGGCAGTCGCCTCGGTCGGTGCACATGCGCTGCCCGTGGTAACAGGCAGCTATGCCCGTGACACTGCAGAGGTATATGACCACTTTTGCATGGACGACGAGGCCGTCACCGAGCAGGCCCGCGCCATTCTCGAAGACGTACCCATCCAGGTGATTAAGGTCGGATTTGTCGGATCACCCGAGAACTTGAGTGCCATTGCCGGGCTCGCTTCGGACTATGCCGACATACCCCTCGTGACCTACATGCCCGACCTTTCCTGGTGGCGAGAAGACCAGATAGACTTGTACCAGGATGCCATGACAGAGCTCCTGCTCCCACTGACCACCGTGTTGGTTGGAAACCACAGCACCTTGTGCCGGTGGTTGTTGCCGGACTGGAGCTCCGAGCGCAGCCCGAGCGCTCGCGACATTGCACGTGCCGCGAATGCATACGGGGTAGCCTACACCTTGGTAACCGGCATTCCACTGCCTGAGCAATATATTGAAAACGTACTGAGTAGTCCCACGGCGGTGCTGTGCAGCAACAAGTTCGAACGTTTTGAAGCCGTGTTTACCGGCGCAGGCGACACCTTATCAGCGGCATTGGCCGCACTAATCGCCTGTGGAAGCGAGCTTGCCGAGTCGGCTACCGAAGCGTTGAGTTACCTCGACCGCTGCCTGGAAAGCGGCTTCCGGCCCGGCATGGGCAACGTGCTGCCCGACCGCATGTTCTGGGCACACCCTGAGCCCGACGAACTGGAACCCCAAGAATCCTCATTTGAAATCTCGCCCAATGACACCCGCCACTGACCGCAACCTGCAACTCTTCCAACGTGCCCAAAAGGCAATCCCGGGCGGCGTGAATTCACCAGTTCGCGCCTTTAAGGCCGTCGGCGGCACACCACGCTTTGTGTCGCGTGCCGAAGGCTCCTATATATGGG
>CAYXWW010000089.1:0-2271 GCA_964468905.1 uncultured Rhodoferax sp.
CTTGGGAAAGCCAGCAAAACGGCCAGGGTGATCACCAGCACCAAGACCAGCGGCAAAGCCTTGCGCAAATACTGGGGCGAAACCACCGTGACCAACCAGGCTCCGGCCAGTGACGCAGCAAAGCACACGACGGCAGCGGGAGCCAGCGCGTGCCAGCGCATCTGCACGCGGCGGCTGTACTGCGCGGTTGCAATGGCTGTGCCCCACACGGCTGCGCCCTTGTTGGTTCCAAACAAGGTGGCGGGGTGGGTGCTGGGAAAGGTGGCAAACAGAGCGGGCACCAGAATCAGGCCGCCGCCACCAACGATCGAATCGACAAATCCTGCCAACAACGATGCCAGCGAGACAACAATCATTTCCATGCGTGGATTCTCGCATTCAGCGGGCAAAAAAAAGCACTGAACAAGTCAGTGCTTTTGTGAGCTGCAACTCAAGGTGGATGCAGGAAATATTAATTGTTGCTTGCCATCCCCTCGGCTCGCTTCTTCCGTCAGGCCCTTTGCAGTTGCCGATTAACCTTCAATACCCTTTGAGAGCCACAACTGTACCAACGACTGCAGGGCTTGCCCATCCGGATTAACCCTTCGTTGCGCGTGCAGCATCTTCCACAATCCATTGCGCCGCTTTCTCGGCAATCATCAAGACCGGTGCATTGGTGTTGCCGCTGGTAATCAAAGGCATGACGCCCGCATCGACCACGCGCAAGCCCGCAACGCCATGCACTTTGAGCCGCGCGTCCACTACCGCAAACGCATCGTCCACACGTCCCATCTTGGTGGTGCCAACAGGGTGGAAGATGGTGGTAGCAATGTCACCGGTCGACGTGAGTAACTCAGCATCAGATTGAAACTGCGGGCCCGGCTTGCACTCTTGTGGCTGGTACTTCGCCAAGGCTGGTTGCTCCATGATGCGGCGTGTGAGCCGCACTGATGCCGCAGCAACATTGCGGTCTGCTTCGGTGCTAAGGTAATTGGGCGCAATGGCGGGCGCATCTGCAAATTGCGACGACTGGATATGGACCGTGCCACGGCTGGTGGGGTTGAGGTTGCACACGCTGGCGGTGATGGCATCGAAGCGGTGCAATGGCTGGCCGAAGGCATCCAGACTCAATGGCTGCACGTGGTACTGCAAGTTGGGGTAGGGTTGCGCGGGGTCGCTTCGGGTGAATGCGCCGAGCTGACTGGGTGCCATGCTCAAGGGGCCGCTGCGCTTCAACGCGTATTGCATGCCGATCTTGGCTTTGCCCCAGAGAGAATGCACTTGAGAGTTGAGCGTGGTGGCGTTTTGCACCTTGAACACGGTGCGAATCTGCAAATGGTCTTGCAGGTTTTCGCCCACGCCCGGCATGTCCTTTGCCACCGGCACACCCAATGCCTGCAGCCGCTGTGCGGGGCCCAGGCCCGACAGTTGCAATATCTGTGGAGACCCAATGGCGCCGGCGCACAAGATCACCTCGGCGCGGGCGATCGCGTCCACCATGCTGTGGCCATCCCACACCTGCACACCGGTGCAGCGCAACGGTGTTGTTGGGGTGGCGGGTTCAATGGTGAGCCGTGCGACCTGGGCGCTGTTCCAGAGCTCGAAGTTCGGCCGCCCATAGCATGTGGGGCGCAAGAATGCTTTGGCAGTGTTCCAGCGCCAACCGTCTTTTTGGTTGACTTCAAAGTATCCCACGCCTTCGTTGTTGCCGCGGTTGAAGTCATCGGTGGCGGGAATGCCCGCCTGGGCCGCTGCCTGCGCAAATGCATCCAACACATCCCAGCGCAGGCGCTGCTTCTCAACACGCCATTCGCCACCTGCGTTGTGGTGACGCAGTAGCGTGCGGTACATGCTGCCATCTTTTTGCATCAATGCTGGGGCAGTGCCGCGCGCGCCATGGGCTGCATTGGCACCCTTGTAGTGGTCTTCATGCAGCATGAAGTAAGGCAGGCTGTGCTCCCAGCCCCAGGTGGCATCGCCTACCAACTGGCCCCACTGGTCATAGTCGCGAGCCTGGCCGCGCATGTAGATCATTCCGTTGATACTGCTGCTGCCACCCAGCGTTTTGCCACGCGGATAGAGCAGGGCGCGGCCATTCAAGCCAGTTTGCGGTTCGGTGCTGTACAGCCAATCGGTGCGCGGGTTGCCCATGCAATGCAGATAGCCTGCGGGGATATGAATCCAGTGGTAGTCGTCCTTGCGACCTGCCTCGATCAGCAGCACGCGCTTGGAGGCGTCGGCGCTGAGCCGGTTTGCCAGCAGGCAGCCAGCCGTGCCAGCGCCAATGATGAT
>CAYXWW010000089.1:2281-14619 GCA_964468905.1 uncultured Rhodoferax sp.
TCTTTACCACCGGCTTCGATCAGCAATACCTCGACGTCACTATCCTGGGTCAGACGATTTGCGAGCACACAGCCGGCACTACCGCCACCGATGATGATGTAGTCAAACGTGGTTTCGCTCATGCGCTATCGTAAACGACGGGGCTCTCACCAAGCTTACTATGCTTTTGGTAGCTGCTTACGCTTGTTTTACGAGGGCTGGGGGCCAGTTTGGCTGTCAAACAGTTGGCGTGGCACCAGGTGCAGACGCCAGATTTTCCAGTGCCAGTGTCAATTCAAGATAGAGAAAACGCTACCCCGTTACCGGTCGATGGTGCGGCGCGGCGTGTTGGCCGTCCAATTGCAGGGTTACTTGACCGTAGAATATACGCGGGTGACCACAGCATTCTGGGGTCAGGTTCTTGCGATGGTCGGGCCGCCACGCAGCATTTTTATACACGAGAATCTGATGCCTTACCTGTCCATAGAACTGATTGCTGCCGCACTCTTTGCAGTCGCCTTGGCCCATACATTCTCAGCCAAACTGTTTGAGCGACTGTCCCACCGATACACACGCCACGCTGGCCTGTTCCATTTGCTGGGCGAGGTCGAAGTGGTCTTCGGGTTCTGGGCTATCGTACTTGTCTTCGTCATGGCGATAGTCGGTGGTGGTGAAAAGGCACTTGCCTACGTGGAATCTCGGCAGTACACGGAGCCGTTGTTCGTCTTTGTAGTGATGGTCATCGCGGCGTCGAAGCCTGTTTTGCACGTGGTCATGGCAACGGTCAGTGCAATTGCCCGGCTATTGCCGGTTCGCACATCGTTGGCAACGGCTTGGCTTGGGTTAGCTGTTGTTCCCCTGTTGGGGTCCGTCATTACTGAGCCTGCAGCTATGACTATTGCGGCGCTCATGTTGGCCCCGCAAATTTTCAAACCTGTAGTGCCTGAGCGTGTGAAGTATCTCGCCCTTGGGGTTCTGTTCGTAAACGTCTCCATTGGTGGGACGCTGACATCGTTCGCCGCTCCACCGGTACTTATGGTTGCATCCGCGTGGAACTGGACTTCCGCTTTCATGCTGGTTACGTTTGGGTGGAAGGCTGCGGTTGCAGTTTTGGTGAATGCGACCATCGCAGTTGTCGCGTTGCGCAGCCACTTGTCAGATGCCAGTGTGCCCATAAACGACTCCGCCCGCGACAAAATGCCTCATGTCTTGGTGGCCGTGCATCTGGCCTTCTTGGCTGCAGTCGTCGCACTTGCGCACCATCCAGTAGCATTTTTAGGGCTATTTTTGATGTTCCTCGGAGTTGCACAGGCGTACGAGCGTTTTCAAAACCAGCTGATTGTTAAAGAAGCGCTGCTGGTGGCTTTCTTCCTTGCGGGTTTAGTCGTGTTGGGGGGCATGCAGCAATGGTGGCTCCAGCCGATTGTGTCCAGTATGTCTCCCAAGGTTCTTTTTTATGGTGCGACCGCGTTGACAGCAGTTACTGATAACGCTGCATTAACTTACTTAGGGTCGTTGATCGTGGGCATCTCTGACGAGGCCAAATACAGCTTAGTGGCCGGGGCCGTGGCAGGTGGTGGATTGACTGTGATCGCCAATGCGCCGAATCCTGCAGGTGCCGCGCTGCTAAGGCGAGGCTTTGCAGATGAGTCAATTGGCGCGGGGGAGCTACTTGTAGGGGCGGCCCTTCCAACACTCATTGCCGTTGCGGCTTTCACCCTTTTGTAAAGGAAGTCGCGCTTGGCCGTGTATGGATTCGTGTTTGCCGTTCGACCCACTCTGAGAGGCAGTTTGCCCCAAATATCTCTTGACCGTCTCAGGGCGCGGCCAGTCAAATCCCGAAGGGCGAATTGACTTTAGCAAACGCCACCTGCCGATAAAGGCATGGACGCATCCTTGCTATTGCGCGTCCATTGACAGCAACGCGCCGCAATTATGCGTTGCGAAGAATGTCAAAAACCTGACGCAATACAGGGGCTGCCCCTGCGACCCTGAGACGCGATATCAGACGCCAACCAATTTTTTGAACGTCGCGATCACGGCATCCCCCTTGAATGGCTTGACGATCCAGCCTTTGATGCCTGCTGCCTTACCCCGCTCCTTCATGACGGGTGAGTTTTCGGTGGTCAGCATGATGATGTTGACTGCCGTGTTTTTGAGCTCTGAGCGCACCTTCTCCGCCATCGTCAGGCCATCCATGTTGGGCATATTCACATCGCAGATGATCAGCTTGATCGCTGGATCGGCTGAGAGCTTGCTCAAACCGTCTTTTCCATCTACAGCAAACGCCACATTGAGTCCATTCTTCTTCAGAAAATCACCCACTTCATTGCGGACCGTGCTTGAATCGTCCACTACCAGTATTTGTGCCATCGCTACCTCTCCATTAAAACTTCAAAACATTTCCAGTTCGCCAGAAGCGACCAGATCCTCTACCAGTGGCTGGTTTTCCTGAAAGTCGTCAGGAGACCAGTTCAAATTGAATACAAACTTTTGGTAAATCAGCAGTGTACGGCCCTCAGCACTTTTGGAATCGGTGAGGGTATATTTGAAGCACAGCTGAGGGTTTTCTGACCCGAATGAAATGTAGCGGTGCAGGTGATTGACGATCAGCGGCACCTGCGACAAGTGTTGCCCGCTGTCAGCGTCTTGCACAAACCGGTTCTTGAAAGCGCCCCATACCAGGTTGGTGATTTCGCCCAGCACGCTGTTGAGGTTGCGAAAATCGAGCGCCTCGGACGCTTCGATATGGGTCTTGTCTGCGCGCGCCAGTTCTAACAAGGCCATCTCTTCGGTCTGCAGCATCATGTAACCCCTGCACCACGCGCTTTCGATGGGAATCAGGGTGAATATTTCGCCGTAAATCAAACGGTCGTGCACGATATAGGGTTGTCCCACCTCCACAGTTACGTCTTTGAACTGACTTTCCAAAACGACCTTCGTGATCTCTGATATGCCCCTGACCAGCACGTTGGGATACGAGAGGCCGAAAATGAACTCTCCCACCGAGCCCTGCAAAGCATCAATGGCATCAATGGTGTAGGCCGCACTCAAAGACTGCCGCTCAGACGGACTGACGTCGTCCAGATGGGCAGCCGACTCGCGCCGTAGAAAGATGGGGAGCTCGGGGCGGATGGCATGGATGCGGGTTGCCAATTGCCGGCCGCCGAGGGCTTGGCCGTCATAATTTTCGGAGAGCAAGATGCCACCCAGATCAACATTGGACCGCAACACGGTCATCACATTTTCTGCTTGGGCTGTCAGACCGACCAAATTGTTGTCGTCACAAAACCGTTTGATGGTTTCAAAACAAGCAGGGTCGCTGTCGAGTACTAAAACTTTGCTTACTAGGTTGGTGTTTTCTGTCATTTCAATGGTTCCGGTGAATTAAAACATTTCAAGCTCGCCACTGCTTTCGTTCTCTACGATCTGGATATCAAAGTCCAGGTCCGCAAATGCGTTGAAGCACAAACTCGCATGAAACCGTGGTCCGTCAGGAATCGTGACGTCGTAGTGCTGCTGATAGGTGCTGCCCAATACGCTGAGGTACTGCGCACACCGGCGGTCGAGGATGTTGGGGGTCGACATGCCAACATGTGGAAATGCTGCAACGAGTTCGCGGTTGAGGCTGCCGCAACAGATATTGCCGCATTCACTGATGGCATCCTCAAATGCTTGCACATCCATGTTTTGGACATCCACTTTATTGATCGCTGCGAAGTGTGACTTAGTCTGTTCATCAGGGGAAAAGTAAATAAGGACCGCTAGCCGAAAAAGATAAGACGATACGCTCAGAATGACAAACTGCGCACTGGCAAAAGCAGAGTTATCGTCAACAGGCGTGATTTCTATCGGATCATCAGGCGACACCAAGAGGCCAGCCTTGAGTCCTTGATGCAGGATCTGTGTGAGCGAGCGTTGGGCGTTGGAGCTGAGCATGGATGGCAACCTCAGGACAAAAGGGTTTCTTTGGCCTTGTTGTTGATCAGGTTCAGCCCTGTAACAGATCCCATGATCATCTTGCCGCCTGCCTGGAGACCCTGGAAGGTCGTCGTGGTGATCAGATCGTTTTCATAGAGCCGGTTTCGGTAGTCATTGGACAGTTTTTCAGCCCGTGATGCCAAACTGCGCATTTCGCCGGCGACCACGGCAAATCCGCGGCCCTGCTCGCCTGCGCGCGCGGCCTCGATAGAGGCATTCAGCGTAACAATCACCATTTGCCGCACGATGGTTGCAAAGTCGTCGTTCATGACGTGCATTTCACGGTTGTGCCGAATCAGCACATTCATGTCAGCGTGCCAGCGTTCGAAGGTTTTAACGAGTCCCAGCAGGGTGCCAACCTCCTCGCCCATGGTGTCGCAATTGCCAACAATCCTGTCACGGTGCTCAGAGTAGTCCTGTTGCAGCTGTTGCATGGCTGCTTCATGGTCCCGCAACATGCTGTCGAGCGATTGCTCCGCTTCATTCTGAGCCCGTGCCAACTCGTCTTCGCAGTCTTGCAGCCGTTGTTCCAGTTGCAGCAGTTCTTCGTCTGAAGGCGCGGCTTGTAATTGGCGGTTGGCAGCTGCTGCGTCGTACACAGCAGACCGCTTCTTGCTTTGCAGCAACCATGCTGTCAAGGCGCCACCAACGGCTGCCCCCAAGGCAAAAATAAGTATCGAATATTGCATGGTTAGCGTCAGGTTAACACCTATGACTGCGCCTGCACATAAGCAGATGAAGGTAATTCAACGATCAATTCAAATGCAATGAACCCCTCTGCAGAAGGCTTGTCCTTGTGCAAAACAAGGCGGGCTTCGCCTTTGGCCTCTCGCAACATCTTTTGTACGGCATCCATACCAACGCCTCGACCCGATATGTCAGAGACTTCAGCCTTGGTTGTCACGCCAGACTCAAAAATAATGTTTGCAATGTCTTGTTCTGCCGGGGCGTCCGCTTGGCTCCATTTTCCAAGCTGAACACCCTTGTTTTTCAGTGCCGCCATGTTCAGGCCCCTGCCATCATCTTGAATAGAAATACACAGCTTTTCCTTGTCGACGAAGGTGCGGATTGAGATCACCCCGGACTCGTCCTTACCGGATGCAACTCTGTCCGTCGCGCCTTCGATGCCGTGGTCCAAACTATTCCGCATGATGTGGGAGAAAACATCAGTCAAGAGTTCGAACGAGTTGTTCTCGATCAAGATCGCATCGCTGGTAAATGCGACCCGCGGCACACTCTTTTCCAGTTGGACCGCCATGGCATCCAACGATCTGACGATGTCGCCCAAGATCTTTTCAAGGCTCTTTGCGCGCAGTACAGAAATGTAGTGCTTGATGCCTTTGAATTCTGCGGCTTCGGCCATGGATTGAATCTTGTCGAGCCCGGAAAAATTCATCCAAATACCATCTTGCCGGCTGTCCTTGGACTCTTTGCCACGGCCCAGTACCTCACGGTAGACGTTTGCGTATTGATCGAGTGACTTCTCCACTGTGACCAATTGCTCACTCAGCGCGGCACGGTCCAGCGCTTCGCCAGATTCACGCAGCTTGCTGAAAATGGTTTCCGCGTCATGCGCTGCGTTACTCAAGTGTGTAAAGCCCAAAATCCGCGAATTGCCTTTGATCGTATGCATGTGCCTAAAGAGCGTGGCAATCAATTCAACTTCGTCGCTACCACTGCTCGACGCACCTTCGGACAAGAGGTCTTTGCTGGCCTTGAGGTACCGCTGCGCTGACTTTTCAAAACTGCCATATTTATCAGAGCTCAAATTCAGCAACTGGCTGATCATGTCGATCTGCTGCTTTTGTTCCTTGGCTTCGCCTTCCATTTGACGCAGCTGCGTCACGTCCCTTACGGAAACCATGAGTTTATTGACGACGTCATTGTCAATGATGGGGCTCCAGTCCAGTGCCAGCCATTTGGTGAAGTCGTTGCGTTCCAACTGGTACTCTGTCACAAGGAGTGCTGAGTTGAAATCGAAGTTCATGCTGTCCTCTCCAATAATGGAGAACATGGCAGCTTTGACAGAATCCATGGCGTCGGCGCCAATCTTTGCACCATCAAACAGAAGTTTTGCGACGTCTTGTCCTGCCACTTCGGTCGTGCCAAAAATGGATTCCAAATAGCGTGAATACTCGGGGTGGATCTTTCCGCCCTCCACGATGGTGAACAGGCCTTGCGGCATGTTGCCCAACATCGCTTGAATGTCATTGTTCTTCACGCGCAACTCTGCAGTGCGTTCAGCCACTCTGAGTTCCAAAATCCTGTTCTGCTCTTCGATTGCTTTGCGCTTATTGCGCTGGCTTTGAATGAACCAACCAATGGCCCCCAGTACCAGTAGGGCATAGATTGAATAGGCCCACCACGTCAGCCACGGCGGCGGCATTTGGACGATAGTGATGGACTTTCCTTCTTCATTCCATACGCCATCGTTATTCGCCCCCTTGACACGGAACACGTAGGTGCTGGCATTCAAGTTGGTGTATTTGGCCTGTCGCTGCGAACCAGCCTCTATCCAATCTTTGTCGAAGCCCTCAAGCTTATACGCATAACTATTCTTTTCAGTATCGCGAAAATTGAGTGCCGTAAACCCAAAGACAAACATGGATTTCGTGTAGTCCAGCGTGATGCTCTTCGTGTGGTTAATGGCATCTTTTAACAAGCCATCTGGTCCACCGACCTCCACTTTGTCCGCAAATATTCTGAATTCTGTGAGAGCGACTGGCGGCTTGGTCTCATTCTTCGCAATATCCTTCGGTTTAATGATGCGAAGACCGGTATAGCCACCGAGAATGATTTCCTTTTTGCTGCTCACCGTGCCGGATTGTGTGTGGAATCCGCCAACAAGACGACCGCCAATGCGGCTAATGTTTTTGAATTTCTTCGTTTCCGGATCCAAAACGGATATTCCGTTGTTGGTTTGCAGCCATAGTTTTCCGAATTCATCTTCCAGAATCGCGCGGATGCCGTCGTTATTGAGCCCGTCCTTTTTGAGGAACGACGTAAACGTTTTTCTTTCGCGATTGAATAGATTCAAACCGGAGTTGGTTCCGAACCAAAGACGCCCCTTAGAGTCTTCCAGCATGGATAGCATCCAATCATTGGATAACGAAGCGGGATCTGCCGGGTTGTTCTTAAAGTGCGTGAACTTCTCTGTTTTTTCGTCAAACAAGTCCAGGCCATTCGAGGTGAGTACCCAAAAGTTGCCTTTGGAGTCTTCAAACGTTGACCAGACGATGATGTTGGTTAGTGAGTCGGGGTTGTTTGGATCGGGGACGTAGTGCGTAAATTGCTTGGTCTTTGGGTCGTATTTATTAAGGCCGCCCGTGTGCGTGCCGAGCCAAAGCATTCCATTTTTGTCTTCTCTGATTCCCCAAACAGTTGGACTATTTAAAGAATCCGAGACAGATTTTCCTGGGACGGGGACTTTTGTACTGATAGGGTAATTGGTGATTTTTCTGGTTGTTGGATCAATCGATGAGAGTCCGCCGCTCCAGGTACCTGTCCAAACCGTGCCTTTGCTATCGATCAATATTCCGAGAACGGCATTGGCGGAAAGAGAAGTGGGGTCTTTGGGGCGGTTCTGGTAGCTGGTAAAAGTACCTTTCTCACGATCAAAATAGTTCAAGCCACCGCCGTCCGTTCCTATCCAAAGGTTGCCGAATTTGTCTTCTTTGACCGCAGCAACGGAATCATTGCTCAGACTGTTCGGGTTGGGGCCTTCATGCGCGTAGGAAACGATGGCTGCGCTGGAGCGATCAAAATAGTTGATGCCATTGGGGTAATTGCCAACCCAGACGTCACCGCTTTTGTCTTCAAAAACGGTGCGCGCCACTTTTGAGCTGAGGCTGCCATCGCGGCCTTCAACCAGTGTGTAGTTGTAGAACCGGCCTTCGGCAGCGACATAAGCCGCAACCCCACCCCCATCGGTGGCTACCCAGGGCACATTGTTGGCGTCGACAAAGACTCTCCAAATATCGTCCCCCAGCAGCGCTTTAGGGTTTGTGGGATCTTTTTCGAAGCGCTGCATGCCTTGCGTCTTGGGATCAAAACGGACAAGGCCACGTGAGGTGCCAATCCACAAGTTGCCTTGCTTGTCTGCAGCCAAATCGATTACTGTATTGGCCCTGTCGTCTTTAGCATCTTGCGGGAACGTCTTGATTAAAGTAGCAGTAGAGGATTTCAAATCCAGACGCGCGAGACCGCTAACGGTGCCCAACCACAGTACGCCGGCATCTCCTTTTTCCAGCCCGTTGACGCGGATGCCTTTGGGCAGGCCTTGCGGATCAAAGGCGCTGTATGTCTTTTTAACCGGGTCCAGTTTGATCAGGCCGGTATAGGTGGAGAGCACCATGCCGCCTTCGGCAGTTTCAATCGCTTTGGTGATTGCGGCGTTGGAGAGTCGAATACTGCTGGTCGGGTCATCGGGGACCATCGACAGTACATCACTCCGCGCGTCGTAGTAGAAAAGTCCTTCGCGCGTAGGTATCCAAAGAATCCCTTTGGAATCTTCCATGAAGTTCAGTGCGAATTTGACCGAGACTTCCTCTGTGGCCCCGCGGCTGTTCTGGCGCTTTAGTTTGATTTCCCGGAATTCATAGCCATCGTAGCGAATCAGTGCGTTGCCGCCACCGAACCACATGAATCCTTCCCGATCTTGGTAGATGGAATCTACTTCCCCCAGCGCCACATCTTTGTTCGCCAAAATATTCTGGAACGCAATGCGCTCCGGTAATGCTTGCGCAAAAACAGTGGCAGACATAACGCATGCTGCCAGCAGGAATTTCACGCCAAGAAGCGATGCTCTCAATATTGCTGGTAGGGTGAAAGAAGCGGCTGATGGCCAGCGGGTTGCCTGTCTCGAAATTGTTTTTTTCATAAGATTTCACCAGTAATACACGAACAAAACACGGGGTTGGTCCGATTTGGTATCCAGCCGAAGCACCAAGTTATCGCAATTAAACAAAGAGTGCAAGACAGGCCATACCCCTAGGCGGACGAAATCTAGCTGCTTCCGTCAATTGATATGCCCTTAGTGCAACTCGTCACATGACATTACCACCGTTATTAGCACCAGTTGCACGACTGTGGTGAAAAAGCAAGTCGCACAGATCAACTCGTGCGTGCGGCCGAAGCCGGCCTTGCACCCGCATTGAAAGATAACCGCTGGAGCGAGCGTAAGATGACCATCGACATGACCGACCTTGATCACACCACCTGGCTGCGCAGCCTGTTCCAGGCCGCCATTGCTGCGGCGCAGCCGGCGCTGTGCCTGCCCCAACACCTGCCTGCGCCGCCGAAGGGGAGAACGATTGTGATCGGTGCGGGCAAGGCATCGGCCGCCATGGCCCGCGCGCTGGAGGACCATTGGCCTGGGCCGCTGGAGGGCAGCGTCATTACCCGCTACGGGTACGACGTGCCCTGCCGTCGCATAGAAGTCGTGCAAGCCGCACACCCTGTACCCGACATTGCGGGCCTTGAGGCGACCCAGCGCATTCAGGCCCTGGTGCGCAATTTAACGGCGGATGACCTTGTTATCGCATTGGTTTCCGGCGGCGGCTCATCCTTGCTGGTGGCACCCGCGCAGGGGCTGTCCCTGCAAGACAAGCAGGCGATCAACGCCGCATTGCTCCAAAGTGGTGCCAGTATTGCGGAGATGAATTGCGTGCGGCGCCACCTGTCGGCCATCAAGGGTGGCCGACTCGCCGCCGCCTGCTACCCCGCGCAAGTGCTCACACTGCTCATCTCGGATGTGCCGGGCGATGACCCTGCAGATATTGCGTCTGGGCCCACTGTGGCGGACCGTAGCACTTGCGCAGACGCGCTGGACGTCATCCGGCGCTACCGTCTCGCAATACCCGATGCTGCCCGGGCATGGCTTGAGACCGGCGCGGGCGAAACCGTAAAGCCCGGCGATCCGCGTCTGGCACGCGCCGCGGTGAAAACCTTGACCACGCCACAGATGGCTCTGGAGGCCGCTGCAACGCTGGCCCGTGCGGCAGGCGTGCCGACCTACATTCTGAGTGACAGCCTGGAAGGCGAGGCCCGCGACATTGGAAAGGCCCATGCCGGCATCGCGCGGCAGGTGGCGCTCCACGCGCAGCCTTTCACACCGCCTTGTCTTTTGCTCTCAGGGGGCGAGACCACGGTAACCCTTCGCGGCACCGGGCGCGGGGGGCGCAACGTTGAATTCTTGCTGTCACTGGCTGTTGCATTGGATGGGCTGCCCGGCGTTTACGCCATTGCTGGCGATACCGACGGTGTGGATGGCGTAGAAGAAATTGCGGGTGCTTGCTTGACACCCAACACCTTGCAACGCGCCTGGTTCCAGGGCATCAACCCGCGCGCCAGCCTGGACAACAATGATGGGCATGGTTTCTTTCAAGCCCTGGGCGATTCCGTGGTGACAGGCCCAACACTGACCAATGTGAACGACTTTCGGGCCATTTATATTGATGCCCCCGAAGGCTGATTTACTGGCTGGGCCACACCGGTTTACGTTTCTCCCGAAACGCCTTTTGACCCTCCAATGCGTCGTCTGTTGCACTGATGCGCGCGATCTGGGCTTCGGCAAAGGCCAGGCTTTCGTCAAACTCCATGGTGTCCATCGTCTTCATGGCGTAGAGCCCATGGCGAATGGCTGCCGGTGACTTGTCCAAAAGCCGGTCCAGCAGCCACTGCAGCGTAGCGTCCACATCGCGTTCGGTGTCGCTCACGTAATTCACCAGCTTGTATTCCAGTGCTTGCATGGCGGTGATGGGTTCGCCGGTCAGGCACATCTCCACCAGCTTTCGCCGTGGAATTAAGTGCTGTATCACGCAGAGCACCTGCGCCGGGAACACGCCCACCTTCACCTCGGGCAGTCCAAACACCGCATGGCTGGCCGCCACGGCCATATCGCACATGCCCAGCAAACCCATGCCGCCGGCCATGCATGCCCCGTTCACGCGTGCCACCAGTGGCACGGTGCTGGCACGGGCAACACGCAATAGCTGGGCGAGGTGCCCGCGCGGCGCAGGGTCGTCTGTGGTGAATGCGTTGTCCGACTGCAGATCAGCCCCCGCACAGAAAGCCTTGGTGCCAGCACCGGTGATGACGACGGCGCGAATGTTGTGTTGCGTTTGCGCGGCCGCTATTGCCTGGGCCATGCTAGCCAACAGGCCGTGGCTCATGGCATTTCGGCGCTCTTCGCGGGTAATGGTCAGCCACAGCACCACGCCGCGTTGTTCGATAGACAGCTCGTCGGTTGTGGCAAAAGCTACGGTAGATGGAGTCATGTACAGGTTCTGCGCCAAGCGTAAAGGGAGACTGCCATTTTGCATGGCCGCGTCTGCCTGTACCATGCGGGCATACCATTGATTGCTGCATCCATGTCACAGACCATGCTGGCGGACCCACAGCCACGCGTCACCCTTGTGCACGCGGGGGAAGCTGTCTGCGCGCAAGTGTCCGGTCGCTGGGCCGCCGAGACACTGGCGCAACCGGAATACTGGGATGCCTTGCAAGCGGATCTGCAAGCCCTGCCCGCTGCGGGCCACGCCTGGGATTTGCGTGGCATTCAGCGCATGGACCACACCGGTGCGCAGCTGTTGTGGAACGCATGGAAGCGCCAGTGGCCAGCCATCGTGCATGCACAGCCAGGGCAACGCGCCATGCTGGAGCGGGTTGCCAAATTTTCAGCGGACCTGCCGCCGCCTCGACGCACCACCACGTGGGAGTGGTTTTTGCGGCTCGGTGCGTTCACCGTGCGCATGCAAGAGCACGTGGTGGGCGCCATACGCTTGCTGGGGCAGTTGCTGATTGACGTTGCGCGCTTGGTGCGCGCGCCGCGCGCTGGCCCGTGGCGCGACATTTCGGGCCACCTCTACCGTATTGGTGCCACTGCATTGCCGATCACGGCGCTGGTGGGCTTCTTGATTGGTGTCGTGCTGGCGTACTTGATGTCGCGGCAGTTGCGCCAATTTGGCGCAGACGCATTCATTGTCAATATTCTGGGTATCGCCCTGATTCGTGAATTGGGGCCGGTGCTGGCTGCCATCCTGATTGCAGGGCGATCGGGCTCGGCTATTACCGCGCAGATTGGCGTGATGCGGGTGACGGAAGAAATGGACGCCATGAAGGTCATGGGCATACCCCGGGGCTTTCGTCTCGTTATGCCGCGGGCACTGGCCATGGCGGTGGCCATGCCGCTGCTGGCGGTCTGGACCACTTTGGCGGCTTTGCTGGGTGGCATGCTGGCATCAGACATTGCCATGGGGCTCACGCCCTCCTATTTTGTGGTCGCCTTGGCCAAGGCGGTGAAGATTTCCAATCTCTGGTTGGCCGTGGGCAAGTCCGTGGTGTTTGGCTTGTTGATCGCACTCATTGGCTGCCACTAT
>CAYXWW010000090.1:0-14549 GCA_964468905.1 uncultured Rhodoferax sp.
AGCGCCTGGCGGACATCCTGTTGGCAATTCAGGAGATGGAGAAGAAGTACCAGCTGCGCTGCGCCAATGTGTTCCACGCGGGTGACGGCAACCTACACCCCTTGATCTTGTTCGACGCCAACGATGCCGATCAGCTGCACCGCTGCGAATTGTTTGGTGCCGAAATTCTGGAAACCAGTGTGGCCATGGGCGGTACGGTGACCGGCGAGCATGGCGTGGGGGTGGAGAAACTGAACTCGATGTGTGTGCAGTTTTCTGCTGCGGAGAATGCGCAGATGATGGGTATCAAGCACGCGTTTGACGTCAAAGGTTTGCTCAACCCCGGCAAGGTGATTCCGACACTACAGCGCTGTGCGGAGTACGGGAAGATGCTGGTGCGCGGGGGGCAGATTAAGCATCCGGATTTGCCGCGGTTTTAGTGCTGGGGCTACCTTGCATGCCTATGTTTCGCGCAAGGCGAACGGCGTGGCTCGCGTTCTCCGGCTCGCGTCGCGGGCGGACTTGTTTGGCACTCCAGCTTTGTTTCGTCAACACTAGGACTTGCATACCAACTTTGGCGCAACCGCGAGTGCGGCCTGCGCCCGCAAGCCCCACCATTCGCCTTAGGTGGTGGTGATTTTTGCGAAGGACAAATGCCCGGACTAGACGCATAGCGGTCACAGAAGCTGCCAATCTGCGTACTCCATACCAGTCTCTCTGCAGGTGGCCATGCAAGGACTAGATAGCAACCCGCAGGATGACTTGTGCGACTGGCATGTTTGGCGTAACCAAGTCACTCTAACGACCAGAGCGCAACCAAACAGATCAATAAATCAATGGTTTTATGCGGATCGAGGGCGGATCCTAAGTGCGACAATGTTGCGCGTGCGGTAGCTCTGTCTCTCTCGCTTGATTTCGAAGGAGAGCGGATACATACCAACGTAATATAAAGTTTTAGAGGGAGAATTCATGAGGTCCTTGGTTCTTGTCTTATTGGCGATATTCGTTGTGTGCAGTGCAAATGCGGAGGTTCGTTCTGAAATTGAGAGAAGGACCTACTCTGAGTCTATTCAAGCGCTGGTCTACCAGCGTGATTTCGATGCATTGGACAGGGCCGCCAGTGCACTGGTTAATTTGGAATCTCGGGCCCCGGACGGAAGGGCAACGCTTAATTTGTTTTACGACGCGCTGTCTGACGGACTTGCGGTGATGACGCAAACACAACCGGGAGTGGAAGGACGACAGCAACCGTGGGAGACAGTCGTTGCGATGGCCTCGGCCTATAGCCAGGCTCACCCCAAATCGCTAAACGCAGCACTGATCCACAGCGCAGCGCTGCAAGCTAGAGCATGGAATGTGCGTAGTGGTGGATATGCCAACACAGTGACCCCAGCGCAGCATCAAGAATTCAAACGTTTGATGGAGAGCGCTCGTGATTTGTTAGATTCAAAAAAAGCAGTTCTATCGGCAAATCCAGAATGGTACGCAAAGCGCCTATTGGTGGGGCTCTATGCGAACGAATCACGGTCAAATCTCAAACGGATATTTGAAGAGGGAGTCGCTCGACATCCAACATACGAAAAACTATTCTTTGCCAGAATGGCAGCGCTAGATCCAATGTGGGGTGGCACGTTGGAAGCAATGATTGATTTCGTTAAAACGTCGGAAAAATTTAGAACCGAGGTGGCCGGGAATCCGATGCATGTCAGGTTGTTTTGGATTGCGATCGACCAATACCCTTTGCTCGTGGATTCTGAAGCATTTGATTGGAATCTGATCAAGGCGTCGATGAAAGATGTGCTGAAGAAGTTCCCGGCGGATTGGAACGCACAAAAGTTCTTGTTAATGGCGTGTATGCGAGTCGATAAGCCCATGGCGGTTTCGCTTTTGCCATATATCAAGGAAGAGCCATCTATAGCGCTGCTTGGATCACATCTGTCAGCTTTTGTGAGTTGTAAGAAGTGGGCCAAGGAAGGTGAACCGTTTATTTTGCGGGTTGAAGGCAAGGCGCGGGTGTTGCCGTAGAAACACATGTCAAATCTGGATTGAAGACCATTGTTGAAACGTCTGAAAGCTGCAATTCGTCAGCAGCCGCTTACGCCCCACAACTGATTCTCCATCTATCGCGCAACCAACCCTGTTCGCAGAGAGTGGGGCAGTGGTCCCCGCCGATTTCTGGGCGTTTGACAGCATGAGGCGGGGACCACTGCCCCACTCTCTGCCGCCATCCAACTAAGCAATCTTCTCCAAGGCCCCCGCCAACTGCGCCACCGTCCTATCCACGTTGTGCAGCTTCTCCAGCCCAAACAGGCCCACGCGGAAGGTGCTGAAATCTGTTGGCTCGTCACACTGCAAGGGCACACCCGCTGCCGTCTGCAAGCCCTGCGCCAAGAACTTCTTGCTTGATTGCATGCCAGGGTCTTCGGTGTAGCTCACCACCACGCCAGGTGCCTTAAATCCTTCAGCGGCTACGCTGACAATGCCTTTGCTCTCAAACAGCGCGCGCACCTTGCTGCCCAATTCGATCTGCTCCGCCCGCACCTTTTCAAACCCGTAGTTGCGCGTCTCTTGCATCACGTCGCGCAGGCGCGTCAGCGCGTCGGTGGGCATGGTGGCGTGGTACATGTGGGCGCCGCCTTCGTAGGCTTCCATGATCTGGAGCCACTTCTTCAGGTCGCAGGCAAAGCTGGTGCTGGTGGTGCTATCGATCGCTGCGCGGGCGCGGTCACTGAGCATGACCATGGCGCAACACGGTGAACTGCTCCAGCCCTTTTGCGGCGCGCTAACCAGCACGTCCACACCAGTGGCTTGCATGTCTACCCACATGGCTCCAGAGGCTATGCAGTCCAGCACAAACAAGCCGCCCACCGCATGCACGGCGTCACTTACGGCACGCAGGTAGTCGTCGGGCAAGATCATGCCGGCAGCCGTCTCGACGTGGGGTGCAAACACCACGTCAGGCTTTTCGCGTGCGATGGTGGCCACCACCTCATCCACCGGGCATGGTACCCACGGAGCATGCTTGGCACCCCCCACACGGCGGGCTTTGAGCACGGTAGACGTGCTGGGGATACGTCCCATATCAAAGATTTGCGTCCACCGGTAGCTGAACCAACCATTGCGGATGACTAGTGTCTTTTTGCCAGTGGCAAATTGGCGCGCCACCGCCTCCATGCCAAAGGTTCCACTGCCAGGCACCAGAATGGCAGACTCGGCGTGGTAAACCTCTTTCAAGATGGAAGAGATGTCTTTCATCACCCCCTGAAATCGCTGCGACATGTGATTGAGCGCTCGGTCGGTGTAGACCACTGAAAACTCCAGCAGGCCATCAGGGTCAACGTGGGGCAATAGTCCGGGCATGGCAGTCTCCTTTAAGGGCACAGATTCAAGCAGACGGCCAGCTTAGCACGCACAGCGATGGTGGTTTCGGTCAGAATGGCATCAACAACTCTTACTTGTAGAAAGAAATGTCGTGATGCAATGGATCTTGATTGCCGTAGCACTTGGCTTCGCCATTTGGTTTGCCGGGGCGTGGTATCTGCGCGGTGCGGATCTAAGCATTTTTGACAATGTGGGGCGCGACCAGCCCCAGCCAGGGCGCCAGCGCTTTTCCAACGGCACTGCGCAGACGGAAGAGCAACGCGCGGTGTTGGAGTCTCTGCGCGACATTACTACCGCCGTGCGGGCAACACCCCACAGACGCCAGGTCAAGCTGCTGCGCGACTACATGGAAACAATGAACGCGCACCGCACGTATGACGCGCAGTTTGTGCCGGTGCATGCCGATGGCGTAGAGGCAGAGTGGGTGCTGGCACCGGGCGCAGACAGCACGCGCCGCACGCTCTACATACACGGCGGCGCGTGGATGATGGGCAGCGCGAACAGCCACCGCCCCATCACCACCAAGTTTTCAGAAATGACAGGCGGTGCAGTGCTGGCCATCGACTACCGGCTGATGCCAGAGCACACGCGCATGGATGGCATAGTGGATTGCCGCGCCGCGTACCGCTGGTTGCTGGACCATGGCCCAGATAGAAATGCCCCGGCAAGCGCAGTGTTTGTGGCGGGCGATTCGGCAGGTGGCAGCTTAGCCTTGGCTCTGATAGCCTGGGTGCGGGACCAGGGTCTGAGTGCGCCGGATGCTGCCGTTGCGCTGTGCCCTTCGACCGACTACACACTGGGCAGCCCGAGCTTGCGCAACAACATTACGACGGACGCGGTACTAGGCCCCATATTTGGGCCATTGGCCTGGGTGCCACGGTCTGCATTGTTGTGGGTGGCTTGGATACGCCACGGCATACGACCCAATAGCCCACTGGTGTCGCCAATCTATGGCGATTTGGCAAACCTGCCACCACTACTGCTGCACGCCAGTGACCAGGAGATGCTGCTCGACGACAGTGTGCGCTACACGAATAAGGCCCGCGTAGCGGGCTCGCCCGTCATGCTGCAAACCTGGAGCCGCATGGTGCATGTGTGGCACATCTTTCACCCCGAGTTGACCGAGGCGCGCCAGGCTTTTGAACAGATTGAGAAATTTCTGGCCTCGGCAAGTCCAAAGCCCTGAAGCCAAGGCCTTAGCTGCAGCGTCTATTTCTCAGGCTTCAATACGGCCAGGAAATAGTTGTCGCGGTTAAGGTATCGCTGTGCTGCGGCTTGCAGGTCAGCCGGCGTGATGGCTGCCACCTGCGCTTCGTATTTCAGTATGGCCTCGGGGTCGGTCTGGTACAGAGCGGCACTTTGCAAACGATTGAGCCAATAACTGTTCTCACGCAGATTCTTTCGGTAGGTGGTTGTCCAGATCTGTTTGACTTTGTCCAGTTCTGACGCATCGACTGCTGTCTGCTGGAGCTTTTTGATTTCGCCCATGGCTGCGGCAATGACCTTGTCTACGTTTTCCGGCGCGCAGGGCAATGTCAGACCCAGTAAATAGCTTTCATAAGGCGTACGCTCCACCCCACCACGCATGCCACCGCCATAGATAAGGGTGAGCTTTTGCCGCAAGACGTCAATGATGCGAATGTTCATGACTTCCACCATCGCACTCACACGCAACTGTTCTTCTTCAGAATAGGTGGCAGGACCTGTAAAAGTGATGGCTACCAAGCTCTTGGGCTCAATGCCGCTGCGAACTTCTTTCTTAACCACTCCGGTGATGGGGCGCACACCCAAGTCCACGTATTGTGTTGGCACGTCCGGTGTAGGCAAGCTAGCCACATAGCGCGCGATCAGCGGCTTGATGCTATCCACTGTGAAGCTGCCAACAAATACAAACGTCATACCCTTGGCACTGCCAAAGCGCTCACCATAAATGGCGAGCACGCGGTTCAGATCGACTTGTTCAAAGTCAGACGGCCGGGGCGTGAGTTGTAAACGGGGGTGGGTGTTGAACAAGGTGCTTTGCAAAGCATCGGTAAACACCGCCTGGGGTTGTACCAGCAAATTCTTCACCGCATCTTGCAAGCGTGATACGGATGACTGGTAGAGATCTTCGTCCCTGCGGGCCGGACCCAACTTTAGGCTCAGGATTTGCAGCATGGTTTCTAGATCGGCATTGCTCGAAGACCCGCTCACACTCTCGCTATACAGACCCAAACTGGTATTGACCTGCACCACTTTGCCAGCCAAAGTCTTTTGCAAATCGGTCGGCGTGAACGCGCCCAGGCCCATTGCACCAACCATGCCGCTGGCATACAACGCGTTGTACTTGTCAGCCTGACCATACAGCGACTGACCTCCAAAGCGATTGGCGCTCATGGTGATTTCGTCGTTCTTGAAGTCTGTTGGCTTGAGGATGACTTTGACCCCGTTGGACAGGTCCAGTTCGGTCACCCCCAGTAGCGGGCTGTGGCGCTCTGCCACGATGCTGCCCGGCTTTGGCAATTGGGCCATCAAAGTGGTCGCGACGGGCTTTTCCACTTTGGCTGTGACGGCCGCCTGTTCCGACTGTTGTACGCTGGCAAGCAGTTGTGCTTCGGTGGGAGGGGTGTTGTCGGCTTTGCTGCTACCCAAATAGACCAGAAGCTTTGCGGCCTTTTCCGGGATCATGGTCTGGGCCATCTGATTGACATCAGCCAAACCGATGGTTGGCAACAACTCCCGCACATAGGCCAATTCGTTGTCTATGCCTGGAATACTCTCCTGGTGCAGGTAGTTGCGAATGTACTCGGCAGCATACGTTTCAGAATTAGTCTTCTCACGCTCTGTGTACGCTTGCTCCAGGTACCGCAATTGGTTTTTCTTGCTGCGCTCCAGCTCTGCCGCGCTGAAACCGAACTGGCGTGCGCGTTCGTTCTCTTGTATCAGTGCCTTGACCGCCATTTCGGTCCCCATGTGGCCAATCAAGGCGCTGGAATTGAACGAACGGTATCCGGGAACCAAAGGGCCGCTACTACTGCCACCGCCTATGAATGGTGGCTTGGCCTGCTGGGTCAGCTCTTGCATGCGCTGGGCCAGCATGGCACCAAAAAGCTTTTCGACCAGGGATTGGCGGTAGTCCCCCACCGTGATATCCGGCTGGTCTGCAACTACGGGGTAGCGAATCAACATGACATTGTTCGTGGCCTCCTTGTCAGTCACAACCAAGGCTTCTGACTGCGCACGCGTGCCAATGGTGGGATAGGTGCGTGGGCGTTCATTCGCAGGGTTCTTTAGCTTACCGAAGTGCGATTCAATGTGCGCACGCGCCTCCTCCGTGTCGATATCGCCGACGACGACAACCGCCATCAAGTTCGGCCGGTACCAATCTTTGTAGAACCTGCGCAGTGCTTCATATTTGGACTCCTTCACGCTGGCTTCCGTGCCAATGGGCAAGCGCTTAGCGTACAGCGAGTCGCCAAACAACCGGGGCAGCATGACTCTGTCCATGCGCTCCTGCGCACCTTTGCCCAGGCGGAGCTCTTCGAGGATGGTGGAGCGCTCCAGGTCAATATCGGCGTCGTTGAAGCTAATGCCTTGCGCCCAGTCCTCCAGAACCAAGAAGCCCTTGTCTATGTTCTGCTTCCTATCAGTTGGAATGGGTAACTTGTAGACGGTTTCGTTGAAGCTGGTGTAGGCGTTGAGATCGGCACCAAATTTGACCCCAATCGACTCCAGGTACGAAACGAGCTCATTCTTTTTGAAATGAGTGGAACCATTAAACGCCATGTGCTCCACAAAATGCGCCAAGCCCAGTTGATCCTCGTCTTCCAATACGGAACCAGCTTTGACCACCAACCGCAGCTCTAGCCGTTTTTCGGGGCGCGCATTCTTTTGAATGTAATACGTCAGCCCATTAGCCAATTGCCCTTTGGTGACCTGTGGGCCAACCGGGATGGTGTCGCCCAGATTGAGTGCGGCTTGTGCTTGCAACCCCACCACAATAAGGGTGCACGCAAGACAAAACTTACGCAAGCGCGAAACGGGCATGGATTTTCCTGTAGATGACAAGCGCGCTAGCTTAACAGCCGCCAAACAGTCACCTTAAGGGTTAGCCTGCATTCAATGGTCGCTACATCAAGTCATACTTGGCAGTGCGCATTTGCACAGCCCACCCATCTATCAAAAGTGCGCGCGAAGTTATAAAACATGTAACTTCTTGTAAGATCAGGCGATTGTGCGCCATAGCTTTAGGGTTCAGACTGAACTGGGTCAGCCACATTCTTCCAGTCCAATGAATTTGGGTATTTTGTGCAATCTGTCGGCTTAATTAGGCTTTTTCTGAGGAAATCATGACTCGACTCACAGGCAACAAACTACGGCTGAAACCTAGCATTCTGACGGCATTTATTTTTCTGACCGTACCCGTATTTTTTGCGATTGTCGCAATCACATATGTATCAAATGACAATATTGCCCGAGCCAATGCCCTTGTGCTGGTTGAGCGATTTAAAATCGAAGCGATTAATAATATCCAACGAGATTTTGACCCGCTAAAGTCAATGATCCGCTCTAGCGCTGAGATTGGTAATCAACAGCAAGAATTTTTCTCTGACAATCGGGCTCTAAAGTACTTTGACAGCGTACTCCAGCACGATAAATCAATCGTTAGTGTTTACGCAGGTTTGGAAGATGGTTCCTTCAGACAGGCCCGCCGCGTCCAACCTGATTTTAAATTTCACGACAAAACCCCACCGGAAGGAGCTCAATATGCATATCGCAATATTGTTCCCACAAAGAAATCCGGAACAATGGAACACTATGCATTTCTGAGTGCAGATCGCCAAGAGATTGGAACATCAGACAAAGAAACGGCGTATGACCCGAGAAAGAGGCCCTGGTACGTAAGTACCGCTCAGTCTGGCGCCCTTACCATGACTGACCCGGAGGTATTCGCTGCCGGTGGGCTTATTGGATTCACGATTGCTGCCCCGTTTTATGCAAAAGGGAAATTGTTGGGCGTAGCCGCCGCCGATATGACGCTCGATGGACTGTCCGAATATCTGGCCAGTCGAAAAATTAGCGCGGGTACTGTGAGTTACTTATTAGACCAGCGTGGCGGTGTTATTGCCAATTCCGACAAGGCAAAAACTTATATTAATGAAAAAGGTAGGGTCGAACTTCAGCACATTACCTCTCTGCAAAACGAATTACCAGCCACAGCATTTAGTCTTCGTCCGCGCAATAATGAGAATATGTTTTTCTTTGAGAGTGGCGGCAAGGAATACGTTGGCAGCATTACCTCGCTGCCGGCCGAGTTTGGCAAACGCTGGCAGCTCTTTAATATTACACCGATTGATGACTTCACCGGCGGCTTTCAACAAAACAACAAACGGCTTTTTGTTTTTGGCCTAATTGCCATCTTTCTGCAAATTCTTATTATTTATTATCTCTCGGGGATCATTGCAACGCCGCTCGAAAAGTTGGCCCGGAAAGTTGATCGTATTCAAGAGCTGGACACCGAAACGCTACCCAGTTTGGGTTCTCCGATTAGCGAAATTTCAGTGCTATCCAAAGCCATTGACACTTTGGACTCCGCAATGAAGTCATTTGCGTCGTTCGTACCCATTGGTCTGGTCAAACAACTCCTGGAGTCTGAGCAAAAGCTTGAACTAGGTGGACACAGCCGGTTCCTAACGATCTTTTTCTCGGATCTAGAGTCTTTTTCCACGCTTTCGGAAGAATGTCCAGCGCAGGAATTGCTGCTCAGGGTGTCCGCCTACCTGGAAGTGGTGACAAAGGCGGTCAATCAGGAATTTGGCACGATCGACAAGTTCATTGGCGATGGTGTGATGGCATTTTGGGGTGCTCCCACATTACTGGAAGACCATGCTTGGCGCTCGTGTGTCGCCGCGCTGCGGATTCAACACGAGATGAAGCGCTTGAACAGTGACTGGGAGGCGCAAGGACTAAAGCCCTTGAACGTACGCGTTGGAATCCACAGTGATGCGGTTCTAGTTGGAAACATTGGATCACGCGAGCGTATGGCCTATACCGCATTGGGCGATGGCGTCAATGTTGCAGCTCGCCTGGAAGGCATCAACAAAGAGTACGGTACGCGGGTGTGCATTAGTCACAGCACCTATAAGGAGGCTGGTGAGCGCTTAAGCGTTCGGCCGATTGACGACGTTGCCGTCAAAGGACGGCGTTCAAAAATCAAGATCTACGAAGTGATGGGCGCTTTCGGAGCGGGCCCGGAATTTGAGCCAACGGCTGAAGTCCTGAAGTTGAACGCAATGACCAAAGATGCGTACGACGCCATCTCAAAGGACGAAGACAACGTGAAAGCACTCGCGCTTTACCGCAAAATTTTGGCGGAATTCCCCCATGATCCGGTAGCACTTGAATTTGTCAAACGACTTGACACCTAAGAATGCAATTCAATCCAGTTTTACGCCCCAGCGAGTACACAGCGGCGTTGATTAAGGTCCTACTAGAGCAAGGCGACAGACTGAAAGGTGCTAGCGCCCTGGAGATGGGGTGTGGCTGCGGTGCGGTTTTGGCTGCCATGGGGAGCCT
This sequence comes from uncultured Rhodoferax sp., assembly GCA_964468905.1. Classification (GTDB taxonomy): domain Bacteria; phylum Pseudomonadota; class Gammaproteobacteria; order Burkholderiales; family Burkholderiaceae_C; genus Allorhodoferax. Next base: position 9,916 of record CAYXWW010000090.1, read on the forward strand.
TGGCGCGCGGTCACTTGTCGGCATTGATGTCGAGGAAAGCGCAGTCAGCGAAAGTACGGAATTACTTACGGAACTAGGATTCAAAGACATTGCCGAGCTGTACCGTGGCGATATGTGGCAACCCGTGGAAGGTCAAACTTTTGACCTCATTGCCGCAAATTTGCCCCATTTTCCAATGCCCCATTGTGAGATGCCGAGCAGGTTAGCGAGCTGGAGTACGGGCGGCGATAACGGGCGTTCTTTGCTAGACCCGTTTTTGCACGGGTTGGCAAAACACCTCAGCCCATCGGGGCGGGCTTTTATTACGCACAACGCATTCAACGGCGTTGACGCTTCGCGTGCGATCGTCGAGAGCCATGGTCTGAGTTTGCACATCGCGTTCACAACATTGGTCTATATCCCAAGCGACAAAGTAACGCAGATGACTGCCAGCGTATTAGAACAAGAACAAGGGCATACGATTCATCGATACGGCGAACTGACATTTGGCGAAATGCATATTGTTGAAATTCGAACCCAGAAAGCACCCACCTAAAATGCATTCTTATTTTTGGAGTTGGTATAGAGCCAAACGGACTGAGTGGCTGTTTGCATTCATCGTCGCTCTTTCCCCATTGCTGATCCATGCCCAAGAAGTTACCTCGCCAGATGAGACCTTTCGACAGGCAATAGCAGCCGCTCGACTAAAAACGCCTGCTGCCTGCAAAGATCCTCAGGCTGATCGATTGGTTCGGATATTGTGCGAGGGGAAGATCCGTCTGGGTGTACGTGAAGGATACCCGCTATTTTCTACTGGTAGCGGTCAAGCACGGCAGGGATATGACGTAGACGTGGCGAAGGCCATCGCCGATAAACTTGGCGTCACTGCCGAATTCATCAAAGTCACACCTGCCAATCGCATTTCATTGCTGGCAGAGGATCGTATCGATTTGGTTATCGCGACGATGGGGCACAACACGCAACGTGATAGTCAAGCGAGGTTCATCAGGCCACACTACTATCAATCGGAATCCATTATTGTGGGGCCGAAGAACACATTAGTGCGCGAGTGGGACGATGTCAGAGGAAAGGCTGTTTGCGTAACGATTGGAAATGGCTCCAACGCCGAACTTGTCGCGCACAAAGCCCGCATCATGTTGTTCGAAACCGCGGGAGTTCTCCCCGAAAAGTTGCTCGATGGGACCTGTACGCTTGCCGCGCAGGACGATAGCTTTTTCGCCGAGTCTTTTGCGAAGGAGAATTTTTCATCTCGTTTTGATTCGAAGTTTGGATTTTCACAAGTGCCGTGGGGCATGGCAGTTGCAAACAAGGGCAGTGACGGCTTGGCGCAAGCCTTGGATTCTTTGAGTCAAATCTACCATCGCGATGGGATTTTCCTGGCTATCGCACAAAAGAACTCGATTGACACCGCCTTCTTGCGTAAACAGCAAGTGACTTGGCAATCATCCTCCTGCAATACTGCCTCAGGCAAGAGCAATTCCGAATGCGTGCTCCCAGCGTTGAATGCTGTTCAGAGGCCTACCGCGTTTGTCAAAAACGTGTCAGCCTTTGAAGAGTGGTACAAGACCGCGACTGGGAATGAAATCAGCTTGCCGATGTTCAAGCTGGAAGCGGCGTGGGAGACTTTTCAAGGCGGGCTTGTGAATTCGCTCATTCTCATCATCGGGGCATTGTGCGCCACGTTTGGGTTTTCGCTCGCATTTGGCGCAGCACTCAGCTCTACCGCTTTGCCACTACGTTGGTCCGCAAAATGCGTTGCATTTGCCTTTCAGTCTAGTCCGATCGTATTAACCTTGGTCATATTTGCCGCTATAGCAAATGTCATCATGCCGTTTTCAGGTGCATTGGCACTCACTTCCGCTATTCTCGCGCTGGGTATGAGCAATGGCAGCAATGCTGGTCAAGCAATCAGCGAAGCAGTTGATTCGCTGAAGGCAGAAGGGATCGATCCTCAAGTTGGCGAGAAATCCATGTTCCGGCTGGCGTTGAGTCGATCTGCAACACAGATTGTGGCCTTCCTTGTCAACGCCGCGAAGGGTACACCGATTGCGAGTTTTGTCGGGGCTCCCGAGTTATTGAGTTCGCTGACGGACATCCAGTCATTCTCCAGCGGTCGGTCGACTACTTACTGGATTTTGTTAATTTTCTACACCGCCATCATCATGGTCGTTGTCTGGTTCTGCGGGAAATTGCGCGAACTGTTTGAGAGAAAGTATGCAGCATGACTGATTTAATGTCACTTCTGGGATCTGACTTTTTCCCACTGCTGTTTGCGGGCATGTTGGTGAATTTCAAGATAGCTGCACTGGCTTTGGTATTTGGTCTGCTGTTGGCACTGCCGTTGACCCTGCTGATGGCATCTGGAACAAAAGTAGCAACTGCAATTACGCCCCTTATTGCGTTGATGCGGGGGGCCCCCACTTTTGTGATTATGTTTTTTCTGTTGAACGCAATACCCAGAGACGCAACACTGTTTGGCGCACCATTTGCTTTGTCTGGCGTAATGACTGTAGCGATTTCTTTGCTTCCATTTGTCGCTTCGTATATCGTTGACAACGGCGTAGAAAGCATTCAGCTGTGGCGGCAAGGATCACATATTGGTGCGCTTTTGTTGATTCCAAACATTACCAGAGCCTTCTTTATTTTGGTAATGGCGTCGAGTGCGGGCGCGGCAATCGGCGTGAATGAAGCCATTACAGTGATATTGCGCCAAGCGGAGCATCTCCCTACATTGGGGGGAAAGCTTGGTTTATTTGGTGTGGGGATTTTGCTATTTGGAGTGATCCGCTGGGTCGGATTTTTCGTGATAGGTAAGTTGCACCAGAGAATCACCACCAGGTTTTCTTTGCAAAATCGCAATTCAAAAACCAACCACTTGCCGCTTGCGTAGGTTGCTCAGTCAGATGACGACGATGCCCAACTTTGTAGTGGACAGACGGGTGGCGACCACCAGCTTCCCTGCGACCACACAACTTCTGTTGGACGGGGGGGATGGACGAATTGCTCAGAGCTCCGATGGCAGTGGAAATCGTTATGGCTGCGGTGCGCTGCCTGACGCCAGCTTGTTGGCCTTTGGTTCATCTACCGCCTCAACAATCTCAGCGGAGGGATTTGCGGCGGCAGAGACCTTGCGCAACAGAATTTCGAAGGCTATTGAAACGGCGCCAACATCAAAAGTGTATGCCCGCGAAATTGAGAGCCTGCGCACAGAATTCAAAGATTTGAGTGGCGTAGCCAGTTCCGAGGTAATTTTTGCTGCATCCGGCACAGACTTGCACCTCATTTGCGGACAGTTGTGCGGCGGCCACGGCAAAGTGCTGCCGACTCGTATCGTCATCATGGACCCGGCTGAGACCGGCCGAGGAGTGCCCACGGCGTTAGCGGGCCTCCATTTCAGTGGGCATTCTGCATTGGGACAAACCGTCGCAGAAGGAATGCCATTGGCGGATGGCAGCATTCTTGAACTGATTTCGGTGCCCATTCGAACGCGCTCCGGTGAGGCTCGATCGATCGACGCCATCAATGAGGATGTAGAACGTTTGGTCTGCGAGTCGGGAGCCCTTGGCCAACCCGTTCTTCTTGTCGTTGTTGACGTATCAAAGACTGGCCTACTTGCACCTAGTCCGTCCTGCGCTATGTCCTTGCACAAGCGCTTTCCCGGACTTGTAGAGGTACTGATAGACGCTTGCCAATTCAGGCTATCACAGACGACGTTAGCTGGCTATTTGGAGCATGACTTTATGGTGGCGGTCACTGGGTCAAAGTTTTTGACCGGGCCCACATTTTCTGGCGCACTTTTTATTCCACATGGTGCATCGCAAAGATTACGCCTAGACCCTGTACCTAGTGGGCTCAGTGCGTATTCGGCCAAATCGGATTGGCCAAGTGATTGGCACAGCGCCGCTGCTTTGGACGACTCAGTAAACTTTGGCATGTTGGCGCGCTGGCATGCCGCGATATTTGAATTGCGTGCGTTCCGGTCAGTATCGGACGCAATGATTGCGAATGTCCTGACCCAATTCAAAGCGAGCGTCTTGGCGCGCCTGAACAACGATCCTTTGTTTGAAGTGATCGACGTTCCAACGTTATATCGTGGTATCGGCGACCCAGCTGGATGGGACACGATTCAAACAATTTTCCCCTTCGTTTTGTACCACCCACAAAGCAGTGCTACAGAGCCGCGCAGGCCATTGACATCCGACGAAACACTGCGGGTGTATAGCCTGTTGCCCAAAGACCTCTCTGAGGTCTGGGATGATGAGGGTGCGGATGTGCGGTGTCAACTGGGGCAGCCTGTCAACTGCGGAAGTCGAAACGGCATGGTGCTCAGTGCTTTGCGTATTTGTGCGAGTGCGCGATTGGTGGTGGCGGCAAGCCAAGGCAGCGGAATCGACCGCGTGCTGGCCGATGCGCACGCGGCGCTTGATAAAGTTGCCCTGATTGTCCGGCACGTAGACTTGGCACGTCGCTAGACTCCACCACACGCTGGCGGCTCATGCCATGCAAGGAGGCCTTCATGCAATGCCTATCCGACCCTGCCGAAACTGGTCTTTTTATTACGCTGGCCGCCACTATTGCGGTGTATGCGTTCGGCCATCCCCTATTGACCACTGACGGCAATCGTGGCTGACAGT
>CAYXWW010000091.1:0-12358 GCA_964468905.1 uncultured Rhodoferax sp.
CCATGACAGTGAAGAAGCACCTGGAGCGCATCTTTGTGAAGATGGGTGTGGAGACACGCACCGCAGCGGCTGGGATGGCCATGACGCGGATACGGCAGTTGCATCCGCAGTTTGAAGGTTAAGAAGAAACTTTGGGGCCGCGATCTTGGGGATGGATTGAATGGCCTCTATCCCCGCAATCAGACAAGGCAACATGTCAACTACACTCGGCGCTCCAAAATCTATCTACCCTTAAAGGCCCAATGAATATGGTGAAGAATTTGAAACGTCGCCTCGGCCTGACAAACATCGTTGCCTGGTCATTCGTCTGGCTGATATTTTTCGGAACAAACTTTGCCCACGCCGACCCTGGATGGGCTGCCTACTCTGGCGTGGATACACCAGCAGCCTACCGCGTATCGCCACAAAGTGCCTGCGATTACGCTAGCATTGGCCGTTTCGCCACCGTTGTGCCCTACCGCATTGCATGGGTATTGGACAAGGGTTATGAGTCAGGACTTTACACACCGGGCTTTGACGTCTCGGGGCCACCGATACCAAACCCAGAGAATAAATACTCAGTTCCCGGCGATCCCCAGATGTACTGCATTTTCTATGAGAGTGTAGCTTTCAGGCTGCTTTATTACCCTGATTCGAAAAGAACGCCCAAAATCATCGCAATCGATCCAGGGCACGGATACGCCTGCGCCTCGAAGAGCATGCTTCCTGGTGCCATCGGCGCTACGGATTTTCCGGCCAACGACCCTCCGCCGGGCTATCTGAAGGAAGACGAGCTCACCATGGCTATTGCGCTGGAGTTCAAGCGCCTGGCGGCCTCGAAATACACGGTGGTCCTGACGAAAGACAGCGTCGACGACTGTCCAACGTTTGAGAAGCGAGGGGAGGCCGCAATTGACGCCAAAGCGCATGCATTTGTTTCGATACATATCAACGCGCGCAACTTCATTCCATCGAGCCCATTTGGCAATGGGACTTCCGTGCTATGGAACTACAAAAGGCCTGCCGCTAAGACTCTGGCTGATCTGATGGCCGTAAAGGTTTCAGCGTCCTTGGCTGTCAACAACCGGGGCGCAATGGAAGACAACGGAATTGCGGTGCTGAAAGACACTGTCACGCCCAAGATGATTGCAGTTCTGGTCGAGGCAGGTCGACTCTCAGGGGACGATGAGAAAAAATTGCACGCAGCCGGCTCGGCGACCAAATTGGCCGCCGGTATCAAAGCCGCCCTCGACGCCTACTTTGGAAACTAAAGGGATCAGACCATGAAAAAACTGTCAGTTAGCCTGTGCCTCTCGTTAGCTGCGCTGTTCACCTACGGTATCAGCCAAGCTTCCGACGATAAGATCGGTGTCATTGCCAATCACCCTGCGCCATCACCATCGGGTCAGGAGCTGGTGTTCTCCGCAGATTTTGACGGGTCGGCAAGCCTGTGGATATCGGCCTTGGATGGCAGTCGGCTGCGCAAGATTTCACCACCTTCGATCACGTCCATTGCGAACACGGATATGGAGCCGGCCTGGTCGCCAGACGGGCGGCAGATAGCGTATAGGTCCATTATTGGCGAAACCGAATCCAGCGACATCTGGATCGTGCAAGCCAATGGGGCCTACCCGCTCAAGCTCACCGCCAATGGTGCCAACAACAGCTCCCCCGTGTGGTCGCCCGACGGACGCAAGATTGCTTTTGTGTCGGATAAGGCTGATAGTAGGGACATCTGGACCATGAATGCAGACGGTACCCAGCCAGCCAAGCTGGTTAGCACAACCGGGTATCAGAGTAATCCAAGCTTTTCGCCAGCAGGGGATCAAATCGTTTTCTCTAAGTACGAGAATAGTGTGTCAACGCTGATGGTTGTCAACGTAAATGGTAAAGGACTCAGGTCACTCACTACAGGTGTCTTTCGTGACCGTGCTCCCAACTGGGGGAAAAGGGGTATTGTGTTCTCGTCAAACAGAGGAACGGGTCCCGACGAATGGAAGATTTGGAGCATTCAGCCAGATGGCAGTGGCTTGCGTAAAGTGGGAGACGTTGGGGGAGGCGGTCCAGTTTGGATGCCGGATGGCCGGATTGCGTTCGCCGATGCGGGGATTACCTCCAAGGCATTGTCCGCAATAAGCATCTTCGATCCCGCGACCGGTGCGCAGCGGGTGGTCGTTGACGTGCAGGGTTACTTCACGCCTATCGATATTCGTCCGGCCAAGCCAGCCAACCGTGTCAACCCCAAGAGCATGGGAAAACTGAAGGTCGCGATTCTATCGACCAGAACTTTTGACGCAACCAAGGCCGTCGCACAGGGAAGCATCACATTTGGGAGAACTGGTTCCGAGCGTTCGTTAGTCAATTGCAGCAAAAAATTCAAGGACGTAAATGGTGACGGACTACCGGACTTGACGTGCCGTTTTTCACTGCGTCATGCAAATTTTCAAGCGGGAAACGCTATTGGGGTTTTGCGATTTAACGATACACCGCGAAACATGCCCTACGAGGGCCGGGACGTTATCCTGACTGCTCTGGACGACGATCCAGACGATTTCAAGGATGAGGATTGAGTGGCATCGAGTTGAACCGATGATCCAACCAATTGGTCGCATATCGCCGTTCAACGTTAACGTTTAATGCATGCGTAGTGCGCAGAACTATGATGCATAGGCGGGTTTTGCGTGCTGTTGCGATCATCACTGTAGTAGCTATTGCTGCGTTCCTCTTGGCATCTGCCACGCTGGTTGTCCGAGGGATGCGTGACGAAATCCACGAGGCCGACGTTGCAGTGATTCTAGGCAATACTGTGAATCTAGATGGGGTGCCATCGCGTCGCCTTGCTGCGCGTCTCGACATGGCCTTGGAGCTCTATCACCGTGGCTTTTTCAAGAACATCATTGTCAGTGGCGGCGTCGGGCGCGAGGGCTTCGACGAAGCGGTGGTCATGAAAGACTACCTGGCGCGACGAGGTGTACCGCACGATAAGGTTATTGTGGATAGCCTCGGAGTAACAACTGCGGCTACTGCAAAAAATGTTGCCTCGATCGCGAAAAGACATCAATGGGTTAGTGCTTTGGTGATATCCCAATACTTCCACATTCCGAGATGTAGGCTCGCTTTTTCACGGGCAGGAATAGAACCTGTGTATGCAGCACATGCACGTTACTTTGAACTGCGTGACATTTATTCAATCTTCCGTGAACTCATCGGATACGTGGCTTATCTTGTGGGAGTCATGTGATTGAGCTGGGTCTAGTTGAATTGTTTCTAGATACCGCGAGTTTCAAGCCGGTTGTGGAGCCGTCAGGTAGTTCAACGCCAGCGTGATATCAGCCACGGTATCTTCAAATTTCCAACCCAATCAATGATGGGCTGGACGAGTCGGGCTTCACCGTGCTGCGCAAGCATTGCCCGATATTGTGTTGCTCGACGCCATGATGCCCGGCATGGATGGATTCGAAGTGGCGCGTAGGCTCAAAGCACAAGCGCAAACTGCCCACATCCCTATCGTCTTCATGACAGGCCTCACAGAAACGGAATACCTGGTTGCCGCGCTGGAGTCGGGTGGTGTGGACTATGTAACCAAGCCCATTAAGCCGAAAGAAGTATTGGCTCGTATGCATGTGCACCTGCAGGGCGCGCGTGAACGCCGCCAGACCCGCAATGCGCTGGATGCCTTTGGCTACGCCACCATCACTGTGCGTGCCACTGACGGCGCGCTGATGTGGCAAACGCCGCTGGCGCGTGACCTGCTGGAGCGGTACTGTGGAACGGTTGCGCCCACCACGCCAGAGCCTGTGCTCACTTGGCTACGCAGCTGCCTGCCCAAACTCACACCATCTTCACAAGGTGGCGAGCAGCCACGTATGGCGATAGAGCGCGGAGCCACACGGCTAACCTTTCGCCTGCACCAGCAAATCGGCGATAGCGATGCCAGAGCCGAAGATGGTGATTGGCTGATCGTGATGCGAGAAGTCTCTGACAGTGCGGTGATTGAAGCCATGAGCCTGTCCTTCAAACTCACCGCCAAAGAGGCCGAGGTGCTGTACTGGGTGGTCAAGGGAAAGACCAACAAAGACATTGGCGACATTCTGGGTAGCAGCCCCATGACAGTGAAGAAGCACCTGGAGCGCATCTTTGTGAAGATGGGTGTGGAGACCCGCACCGCAGCGGCTGGTATGGCCATGACGCGGATACGGCAGTTGCATCCGCAGTTTGAAGGCTAGTGCCGCATTGCGTTGCCGCGCAGTATTACTTATGGAGCATCTGCTAGTTTCACGATCACCTTGCGCACACCCTTGGGGGGCGAAGGAAAGTCGACCAATACGGCATCAAACATGGCGGGTAAAACGCGGTTGGCCTTGAACCACGATTGCTCGTTGGTCGCTGTGCCTTCGTAGACCACTTTGCCAGTGGTCAGGTCGCGTATTTCCAGATGCACACGGGTCAGATAGACCTCACGTTCTGGCCACGGGGTCGCGTAGAACGGCCGCCCAAACCACATGCGTGGACGATTCCAATACGGGGGAGCATAAAAGGGTTCTGAGTAAGTTGGTGCGGCCTCGGACGACTCTGCCCCAATCTGAACGCTGTAGCGTGCGCCTGTGTCAACGCGGGTAAAACCGATCTTCTGCAGCGCGCCTTGCGCCATGGATTCCACCAGCGCTGCTTGTTCGGCGTCCTGGTCTTGCGACGGAAGGCGTTCGAATGTGAAGGTTCCTGCCTGCACAGGTGTGGATGCTGCGGAGTAGCTGCGCACATCGCTCTCTACCGTTGAAATCGTTGCGCAGCCAGTGAGCAACGTCGCCGCCGTGAGCACAATCGCTAAGGCTGCGGGTTTCAATCGGATATTGTTTGTAATCATCTGCCGTGCTCCAGTGGGTATCTTCGCATCATGATCTAGATGACCACAGGATTCAAGTTTATCCTTGTAAAGTTATGCAAGACAGGCGTTGCCAAGGAGGAGGCTGAATGATCTTCAAACGAGAATTTGGCACCGAAGACGCCGGGGCGCCTCAAGGGGTACACACGCCCTCCACTGTGGCAGCCACAGTGGCCAACATGCGGATACGTTAACGGGTCCGCAGTAAGAGGGGTGGGTGGGAGCGCGGTGTGGGCTGAATCAGAAGTGGTATTCGAGTCGCACCATAGGTGTCTTGGCAAATGCACCGCGACCTGCTGGGCCATCACTGTCGTTACCAAACTTGTTCTTCCAATATTGGTATTCGATGCCCACTCTGAAACTATTGGGCGTAGTCCCAACGGCACTGCTCAGGTCATACATGACTTGCATATCGATGAGGGTTTCAGCCGCACTGTCGCCACCAAATTCATTTTTTCCCTTGGCGGCGATGAAGTTGGCAAATCCTTCAAACGAGAAACCACTCCCCAACGGGATACCCCAAACGGCTCCCAGCATAGCGTGTGTGTCGTAGCTGTAGCGTGGTGTTGAAACCCCGCTGAAAGTGCTGTACGGCGCGTTGCTTTCCCACATGGCCAGCAGACTGATGTTGAGGAAGCCGGGCACATCCATCATCAAGGTGGGGCCTGCTACCACCATGCGCTTTTTAGAGTTGTAGCCGGCATCAGTTTTGGTGTTGTAGTCAAAACCGGTGGTGATTCCAACACCGCGTACGGGACCAAACTTGTAGGGTGATCCGCTGATCTTCTCAAGGTCCAGTGTGTTGCGGAAGACGATGTAGACCTCTTGGGCCCCATTGCCAGACCCGGCGGACGCTGGATCCTTGTTGTCGGACATCAGCATGTCAACGTTGAAAAAATTACTACCGTACTTGAAGCCGCTGACATGGTTCAGGGTAAGGATGTCTTTGCTGATGGCGCTGTTGTTGAACGGCTCGGCAAACTCGGTTCCATAGCGGTAGGCGATGGATGTGTCGCTAAAGGTTGCTGCCTGTGCCGACAGGGCGCATGTGAAAGCAGCGGTGCAAATTGCTGCGCGGGTAAACGTTGGGTGCATGTTGATCTTTTCCTTTAAAAGTGAAGAAGCTGTCTGGTCCGATGCAGCACCAAGCAAGTTGCGGGCCAGTCGGTGCGTGGCAGGTCGGGTGAGGTATCCACAGGTCTAGACAGCACTTGTTGTCCTGTGCGGTGTTGCCGGGCGGTGCATGAAATGCGCCTCGCAATGCTGCACTGCACCAAAAGTGTTCGATGGCTCACCAAAAGTGGGTAGCACCCTAATCTCTACGCGCGATTCATTGCATTTGGTGTGGCATGGAACGTGCGAAGCTGTTTGCCTAGTCATCAGCCTGACGCACCATGCAACAGCTCAAAGCCGGAGTACCTGTCGTCGCGAAAGACGTTTCACTTTCGTCAAGCCTTCTGCGGGCGTTGACCCTCAACGCGACGCCGACAGCATTGGAAGAAAGTGCCGCGTTTGGGAGGTGGTGGTTTGATCCTGAATCTGGTCAAATTATTCTGTCGGGTGTTGCCGCCCGCTATCTGAACGTTGAGTCCCTGCATCATCAGGGACTGGACAGTTGCTTTATCCACGTCGTGATGGATGACATGTTGCCGTTGCTGTCTCAGTTGACGGGTACCAGCCCCTGTTCCGCGACAAGTGACTTCCGTGTGATCAGCGCCAAGGAAGGAATGCGCTGGTTGCGAATGACTGCCTTTCCGGCTGATGCAATTGGGGCAATGGTAGTCTCAGGCATTGTGGTGGACGTGACGCCGCTCAAGCACGCAGCCATGCGTGAGCGCCTTGGCTTTGAACTAACTGAATTTTTGGTTGGCACCCATTCATTGGGCGATGCGATTACCAACATCATTCAACTGATATGCAAAAACTTGGGCTGGGATTGGGGGGCCTATTGGGCCGCGGAGCAAACCGCGCCAGAGACTACCCGATTGGTATGTAGCAACTTCTGGCACGACCCGGAATTGGATCTGGGTTCGTTTGGGCGGGAAAGTGCTTCGGCTTCGTTGTTGCCAGGTGAGGGGCTAGTTGGCAGTGTATGGCAGTCTGGAAGTCCGGACTGGGTGGAAGACATTGTCAACGACATGCGGTTTGCACAACGTACGAATGACCGCGAGTGCAAGCTGTGGTCCGGCTATGTGTTTCCGGTTACCTACGTTGCAGCAGATGGCCGCACGCACAGTCCGGGAGTGCTGGAATTCTACAGTTGCCTGTCGCGACAACCTGAAGCCCAGTTACCCAAAGTCTCCACCACCATCGGGGCGGTCATTGCGCAGATGGCACAACGTCTCGAGCACGAGGCGACGATTCTGCATTTGGCGCAGGTTGATACCCTGACGGGCCTGTCCAATCGAAACCACTTCCATGCACTGGTCACTGATGCCTGCGCTTCGGCGGCCCGGCAAGGTGCGGTGTTTGGGCTGGCATTCATCGATCTGGATCGTTTCAAGCCCATCAATGACGCATTCGGGCACGAAGCGGGCAATCAGGTTCTCACCGAGTTCTCGCAACGACTGCTGGCTTTAGCACCGGACGGAGCCAGAGTGGGTCGACTGGGTGGCGATGAATTTGCGCTCATGATTCCACCACATGCGCTGCCTGATGCGGCAGGTTTGATAGAGAGTGTTTTACGTGCAGCGCGGACACCATTTGTGTACGAGGGCATAGAAGTAACAGTTTCTGCCAGCGTTGGCGTAAGCACCTACCCGCAATGTGGCGAAACGTGTGCTGCTCTGCTCCAAAGTGCCGACGCTGCGATGTACCGTATCAAAAATAATGGGCGTGACGGATCACACTTTTCTTCACTCAGCAACACGCATGCGCTCGCGCAACAGCAAACGTCTATTGCGCAGCGTCTTTCTCTCGAGACGGACTTGCACCATGCGTTGCAAGGTAATGAGCTGTATGTGGTCTACCAGCCGATCTTTGATGTCTCGCGCAATGCGTTGGAATCGGTGGAGGCACTGGTACGCTGGAAGCGCCAAGATGGAACTATGGTCCCGCCAGATGTTTTCATCCCGATTGCCGAGCAGAGTCAACTGATTATCGAAATCGGCAAATGGGTGGTTGAGCAGGCATGCAGAGATTTGGCCGCCTTGCGAATCGAGGGGCTGGGCAATCTCAAGCTACATGTCAACATGGCTGCGTCGGAATTCACCAACAAGTGTTTGCCGGGCGCACTTTTTGCACAGGTCAAGGCATTCAATCTTGACCCTAGTTGTCTGTCTCTGGAACTTACGGAAGGCATGTTGATGCGCAGACCCGATCAGGTCATTCCGGTGATGCGCGCACTACGGCAACTCGGCTTTGGCATTAGTTTGGATGATTTTGGAATGGGGCATTCTTCTCTTGCGCTCCTGAAGAATCTGCCAATCTCGTCTCTCAAGATTGACCGGTCTTTTGTACGAGATGTGTCGCACCAGCGCAATGACCGTGCAATTGTCGAGACTATTGTGGACTTGGGCTGCCACTTGGAAATGGATGTCATTGCAGAAGGGGTGGAAACGGCCCAGCAACTCGATGTATTGCGTCAGTCTGGTTGCTACTTGATTCAGGGGTACCTACTTGCACGGCCAATGACGCTTGCCGATTTGCGTGCCACTTATTGTTCCCGGACATAGACGTCTGGTGCAGTCAATTTCATCATTTATAGGGAGCAACTCATGTACCTTGCAGTTACAGACCGTTCCGTTAGGACCTTGCGCAATGTTGAACCAGAGCACTCTGGCGAGGTATTTGCGGCGCTTATCAATTTGTCAGGTCGTCGCCGATTTACTTCCCAGCGCGTGGTCCTGTATGCAGTGCTTGCCGCCAACGGTCATGCAGGTTCGCTCGAGACTGCGGCTGATGCTTTGGCAATGTTTAAAGAGGCTCACACGACCCTGGTAAAGGGCAACAAGGATTTGCCAGGTGTTTTTGGCATGCCTTTGCGCGATGCATACTTCGGCGCGTTGCGCGGTGACGAGAAAATTCAAGAATTCATCGCACTGGCAGATCGGGCCTTGTTCGCAATCCAAAGTGGTTGGCAGCGTCAGATCCCCGTTCTGTTGGCGCAACTGGTGGAAGCATCTACCGCGCTGTTGGGCACACTCAATAGTCTGACCACGATTCATGAGCAGGAAGCGCGAACGCATGCACAACAGATGGAACAGCAACTCAAGGGTGCAATGCAAGAAATTAAAACGATTTCAAAACAGGCGCTGGTTGTGGCTATGAATGCACGAATTGCTGCTGCACGCGCCGGCTCTGCGGGCAGAGAGTTTGCGGTAGTGGCGACGGAATTGATTGCGATTACGACTGATATTGAAACGATCCTGCACGGTGCCATGGCAAGGACGAACTGACTAGTTTTGTACCTACGTCAGAGCCTTTACATAAAGGGGGTCAAACGCATAGCGCTGGATATCGCCCAACGTAGGTGATATTCCTGCCCACAGCACGAACACCTGGCCTGGTAAATCCAACGTCTGCTCTAACTGCCGGCACAGCATGTAGCGCGCGTCGTCATTGAGACTGGGCAATTCGACAAATAGCACGTAGCATCGTCGGTAGGGAAACTCGGCCAGCACTTTACGGACCAACCATGCGCGCGTTACGGCTTTGCATCGTGCCAAGTCAGACAGCGCCTCGCCCTTTTCAAAATCGTTCAGGTCGTGCCGTGCAATGGACTGGAAGAGTGGTGATTCTGTCAATTCGTCCCACGCCCTGCTCTCGGCGCTGTCAGCTTCGCGCAACCGCTCTCGCCACAGTTTTAAAGTTCGTTCGTCAGGGTGTCCCGCACTTACGCTCTTCTCAAGTGCGCGCACTGCGGTGCCGCAGGCCCACCACCGGTTTGCGACGCTTTGCTCAAACAATTGCTCTAGGCATGTCATGCGAGCGGCATGGTCTCCTTCGGGTAGGCAGTTCACCTTGCCGCGTAGCGCCGCAGCGTGCCCAGGAGAAAGCTGAAGCGCCCGTTCGTAGTATGTGAGAACATCTGCATGGGCGTCTAGTCGACGGTGCAGATCGCCTAGTTGTGTCATCTCGTCCGCATTGTTTCTCCGGATGCTTGCTGTGAGTGTGTCTATTCCGATCTGCACACGGCTGAGGTAAGCATGATGTAGTTTCCAATCACTGGCGTTGTCGCGGCACCATTCTTTATCCAGGCGTGCTACCCAATCTGCAGCTCCAGATCCTAATAAGTCCAGCGCGGGTCGGGCTGACCAAACAGGCAAGTGCTTGCTGGCGTGCAGTGCTTCCAGGCGGTCTCGCAACACAGGATGGGTATCTACTTCGTCACTGAGTTGAATTAGTGTTTGCCGCAGCGCCTGCCCGGCAAATTCCTTAGAAACCGGTTGCGTCAGCAACGTGCGCATGGCTTTAAAGGGCCCTATGGGCCGCACGCTGCTGAGAGCTGCGCTCCAGTGCAGTGGCCAGAACTCGGTGTTGAGCCACTGGCCCTTGATTGAAATTTCGGTGAGTGCGGCACCGGCCACGTCACGCCCCAGTAGTTTTCCAGCAATGCGGTCCGCTTCAAATTCGTCTTGTCTTGCCAGCGCAAACGTTTTTGCCATAAAGCGCGGGAAGTACCATCGCAAAAAAGTCTGCGTTGCCGAGGCAACGATCCCCGTGTCGTTGCGCATACCTTGCTCAAGCCGCGTCCAGCTGCGGCGGGTACGGTATATCCATGCGGCAAACTTTCCATGGCCACCGCGCAAATGGCCGTATTCGTGTGCCAAAACGGCCATAAAGCGCGGCTTGTCTACGGCAAGCAAGAGTGGCAGACCAATAGTGAGGTAATTGGTGGACCCGCCAAAAATGCCCAAGCGCGGAATCTGGCTGATGCTTGCATTGAAGCTCCCGTCCAGCAGAACGTGGTCAATGGGCGGGCCCTTGATCTTTTTGCGGATACGTCGCAGTGTCTTGAAAAGTGACGGTGCGTCTGCTTCAGTCAACTGAAACCCTGATGGCGCTTCAACTGGACACCACAGTGCATGCATGCATGTCCACAGCAGGCCACCTGCGGTAAAGACAAGAAAAACATGCAAGACCCTGAACCCATGGTGTGCCCAAGAATGGAAAGTCCACACGGTCAGGCCAATGCCAATCGCCAGGCAGCTGATCACCCACAGGTAGCCGAGAGCGGCGAACAGCGCCACGCTACGGCGATAAGTGTCACTATCGTCGGCGCTTGCCTGTTCACTGATTCGTACCAAGTGGATGAAATCTGCCCGATTCACAACTACCCCTCTGATAGGCAGTTATCTTATCCTTCATCCGCTGACCCATCGGGATACTAGGGTGTTGTGTGAGCGGTTCGATCGCACAGTGGCGAGATTTAAGCCGCGAGCATGCCTTCCCAAAGAGGTTCTAGCTGGGCCCTTTCAGTGGGTTCAATTCGCTCAGCAAGCAGCATGCACTCGCGCTGCAGGTCCTTTAAACGGAAATCGAGTTCCTTGCGGGCCATTGACACCTCGGCGCGCTCGGCATCTGACAGCGCGGAATGGGATAGTCCCCAAATGCCCAATGCGTTCCAGGCCACACGCAAGCGGCCCAGGCGTTCGAGTGCTGTATGGATGATTGCTATGTGCGCACCCGTGCGCTCTTGATCCTTGAGTTCTGAACTGAGTCGGAACGCTGTCTGTATGCGTTGGCCAATGGTTTCCAATGGTGAAACATCGTCCGTTTGGTCTGTGAGTGATGGGATATCTTCCTTTGCACTAACGGCCATGTTGTAGATGGGGCTCGTCCACAGTGGATCAAATTCTCCTGGCAGTACCCGCAATGCAAAACTGGCACGCGCCAATGGCGACTGTGCGCCGCGCATGACTCCGAGCGCCGCTTCCACAACGGCCAGCATGCGTCCCATGGGTGATATTGCATCGCCTTGCAAGCGTGCTGGGTAACCTGCACCATTCAGTCTTTCGTGGTGCTCGCCAATTGCGCGGCTGATCGCCTTGGGGTAATCCGTTGTGCTGTCCAGTAATAGTTGGGCAACCCGGGGATGGACGACTAAATGCTTGTGTCCCAGCAGGTCCAGCGGCGCGCTCCGGTCTAAGTACAAGGGCTGAATATAGACTTCGCCAATGTCGTGCAGCAAGCCCGCGATCATTGCCATGCGTATATCGACACCTGCGCTTTGGGTCTTTGCCAGTGCGCCAGCCAAGGCCATCGCCTGAACAGCGTGCGGAAGCGTCTCCGGACGCGTCGCCAATGCTGTGGTGAGCAATAGTTGCGCCACAGAATGCAGGGGAATGCGCTTGAGCTCATTAGTAAGCGAACCACTCCATGGGCGCAAAGCCTTAGCCAAAGAACTCCCATCATCCAAAAATTGGGTAAGTTGTTCATGGAGACTGAATAAAGTGACGCCGTCTTCTGCCTGCAGGCAGGATTCCAAGGGGGACTGAAGCTTTCGTTCGAGCAACCGCTGTTGCAAGGCGACGGATACCGGTTGCCCCTTGGACC
>CAYXWW010000091.1:12368-14470 GCA_964468905.1 uncultured Rhodoferax sp.
CCCTTTACATCGACAATATCCTGCGATGCAACGATGGAAAAGGATTCACTGGCCTGAACAATTGCATTGAGCAACTCAGGACTGGTGTCACTACCGACCGATTGGATGGCATTCATTTCACGCTCCCTTGGGACATCTATGGCCCTTCGCGTTACATTCTTGCACACGAGAATGGGACGCGCAATGGCGATAAAAGGTATATCGGCACGGTGTGCCAGAACTACACGCAAGTTGATAATTGACCTGTTAGCAGCCACAACGAGAGCTCCCGCCATGGCCCAATACACGACAAGCATTTTGTGGCAGCGCGACAGCGCGCTGTTTGTTGACAACCTCTACAGCCGTCGCCACCTATGGCAATTTGATGGCGGTGTCGTTGTACCGGCATCATCCTCACCCCATGTAGTGCGAGTGCCTCAGTCAGACCCGGTGGCGGTTGACCCTGAGGAGGCATTTGTCGCGTCCCTGTCGAGTTGCCATATGTTGTGGTTTTTGGATTTTGCGGCACGCGCGGGCTGGGTGGTAGAGCAATACCGTGACGTGGCTGTTGGCATCATGGGGCGCAATGCTGATGGCCAATTGGCCATGACCCGGGTAACGTTGCGGCCCGATGTGCAGTTTGCGATGGGCGCAATACCTAACCAAAGGGAGTTGCAAGACCTGCACCACCGCGCACATGCGTCGTGCTTTATCGCGAACTCCGTCAAGACAGAAGTATTGTGTGAGCCGGTCTTTGATGGCGTCCTCGAATGAGAAGGGAGTCGCTGCCAAGGTGGCGCTGTCCACGTTTAGGCGGATTGCCCAAATAACGCATCTCATTTTGTAAGAATTCAGTCAGAATCAAGTCATATGCTGCATTGCAACATGACTAATTCAATGTATTTGGGCCTGGATGATTTGATGCATGACTTGTATCAGGCACGGCGCGACAGTGATTTGGGAAAGCTGGCGCTCATTGCCTACTGCGACGTTCGTTGTTGGGCGCGCCAGGCTGGTGAGTTCGCCATTGCGGAGCGATCCACGGCGATGTTCACGGAGCAACCCCACGCAAGTCGCGAAGAGTTCTTGAACCAGATCGACCAGTTAATGGGCGAGTTGACAAAGGCCAAATGTCGCTTGGACCAGGATGCATCGACAATGTTTTGCGACCCGGTGCAGGGCGTGTGTGCCACTATTGCCACCGCCTGAGGTGTCGCGGGTCTAGGTTCCACGTTCACCGCCTCTTCCACGATGTCCTCCATGCCCACCTTGCGACGCGTCGCAGCCTCGTTGGCAGTGTCTGTATACCTGTTGTTTCCAGTTAGTGGAGTGTGTGGCTCTGCCCCATGGAGCTTCGGTGTGTATGGTGGCCAATACTATGACACTGAACCAGCGGGACTGGTCAACGGAAATGCCACATTCCTGAACCAATACATGCTTGCGATCACCGCGAGTAAGACGCTCTGGGAATCGGAGTCTCTTCCGCTGTCGCTGGAGGTTGACGCGATGCTGGGCCAGCAGTTCGGTCTGCATGCGCTCAATGAAGTGGCTGTGGCACCGGTAGTGCGCTGGAGCAGCTTTCCCTGGAACAGCCTATTGCAAACCAGTTTGCGCTTGGCCCCATTGGGCTATTCCTACACAAGTGCTGTGAGCCCTTTGGAGCGCGGCCCCGACGGTAATGGCAGCCGCACTTTGAATTTTTTGATGATCGAGCTAGCGTTTTCACGGCCCGCCGACAAATCTGAGGAAGTCTTTGTGCGCCTGCACCACCGGTGCTCTATCTATGACCTGCTGAACAATTACGGCGCAAATGGAGAAGACTTTCTGGCTGTGGGCTACCGCAAGCGGTTCTGAACCGACCACCACCAGCGCATTCGAACCCATCCGGGTTTTGGGATACGCCACTCGGCGTATTTCACTTCGCGCGATCCCCCTCTAAAGTTAACCCATCGATACGCAAAACAGCTCGCTCTGAACTGTGGCGCATATCGAAGCTGGTTTTCTTTAACTTTGGAAGGTCAACACACCCATGCAAGTCACGAACTCACGTCGATTCACGCTGAAGGCACTCACCGCTGCCGTCGCACTCACTACGCTGTCCGCTGTGCCAGCATTTGCTGCTG
>CAYXWW010000092.1:0-598 GCA_964468905.1 uncultured Rhodoferax sp.
GGTGGGCGTGGCTGATGTAGCACTGGCCGCTGTAGGCCACGCAGAGTGCGCCGTGCACAAAAAATTCCAGCGTGCAACGGGTCGGGTCTGTTTGCGCGCGGATGGCAGCGATTTGTTTTAGGGTGAGCTCCCGCGCCAGCACAATTTGCGACAGGCCCACGTCTTGCAAAAAGCGCGCTTTCTCGGGTGTGCGGATGTCAGTCTGCGTGCTGGCATGCAGCTGAATGGGCGGCATGTCGATCTGCAGCAGGCCCATGTCCTGAATGATGAGGGCGTCTACCCCTGCGTCATACAGCTGCCAGGCCAGCTTGCGTGCACCCTCCAGCTCATCGTCGCGCAGGATGGTGTTCATGGTCACGAAGATACGGCTGTTGAACCGGTGCGCGTGGCCTACAAGCCGGGCAATATCAGTAACGCTGTTGTCGGCGCTGGAGCGTGCGCCAAAGGATGGGCCACCGATGTAGACCGCATCCGCGCCGTGGTTGACGGCCTGGATGCCAATGTCGGCATCACGCGCGGGGGCGAGCAGTTCGAGTTGGTAATCGGGCAGAGACATGGGTGCCCATTATCCCAGCACGACGACCGTGGCGCCGCCAGC
>CAYXWW010000092.1:608-5988 GCA_964468905.1 uncultured Rhodoferax sp.
CGCTCCTAACATACATCAAGCCTCAGTTTTTTGTTGGGCGGCAGAACGTTCTGCTCCGTGTCCCCCGCCCGCTGCGCGGGCTCCTCCTTGACCTGCGCAGAACGCTCTGCCGCCCAGGCCCTCCTAGGCTTGTACTGCCAGTTGGGTTTGTGTGCCGAGTCCGTCAATTCCCAAGTGCATGGTCTGACCAGCCCTTAAAAACACCGGCGGCTTTTGTCCCATACCCACGCCGGGCGGCGTACCGGTGGAGATCACATCACCACTCTGCAAGCTCATGAAACGGCTCAGATAGCTGATGAGAAAAGGCACTTGGTAGACCATGGTGGCAGTGGAGCCGTTTTGAAAACGTTTGCCGTCTACCTCGAGCCACATGCGCAGGGCGTGCGGGTCGGGTATCTCGTCGGCCGTCACCAGCCACGGGCCCATGGGGCCAAAGGTGTCGCAGCCTTTACCCTTGTCCCAGGTGCCACTGCGCTCCAGCTGGTATTCACGCTCGGAGACATCGTTCACGATGCAGTAGCCTGCCACGTGGGCCATGGCATTGACTTCTTCAATGTACCGGCCACCTTGGCCAATGACCACGCCCAGCTCCACTTCCCAGTCGGTTTTGTGGGAGCCACGGGGAATCTCTACGGCGTCATCCGGCCCGCAGATGGAACTGGTCCATTTGTTGAAGACGACGGGTTCGGGCGGCACTTGCATGCCGGCTTCCGCTGCGTGGTCGGAATAGTTGAGGCCTATGCAGATCAGCTTGCCGGTGTGCGCCACGCAGGGCCCCAGGCGCAGGTCGTGTTGTGGTTTGCCGGGCACCAAAGGCAATGCGCTGATGTTCAACGACCGGATGCGTGCCAACTGCTCGGGCAGCAAGGCGCTGCCGGCAATGTCGTCGACCACACCGGATAAATCGCGTACGTGGCCATCGGCGTCGAGTAGGCCTGGTTTCTCACGCCCTGGGGGGCCAAATCGAAGGAGTTTCATGGGGCTTCCAGTTCGAATGCATAAACGCGTGCATCAACGCGGACCCTGCAACGGAAAAACGCGGCCTAAGCCGCGTTTTGTGTCTGGTGGGCAGTGGGTACCCAGCTTATTCGATCTTGGCCTTTGCGCGCAGTTCTTCTTGGAACTTGGCGATTTTTTGTTGTTGCAGCTGTTGCGCAATTTGTGGCTTCACGTCTTCAAACTTGGGCAACACGGCATCGCGCGTGTCGTCCAGGCGAATGATGTGGTAACCAAACTGGCTCTTGACCGGAGTATCGGTCGTTTTGCCTTTGGTCAAAGCCGACAGGGCTTCGGAGAATTCTTTCACGTAGCTGCCGGGGTTCGCCCAGTCCAGATCGCCACCTTTTGCACCGGAGCCTGGATCTTTCGAAGACTTCTTGGCAATTTCTTCAAACTTGCCGCCCTTTTTCAGCTTGGCAATGATGGCTTTTGCTTCGTCTTCGGTTTCTACCAAAATATGGCGGGCTTTGAATTCCTTGCCGTTGTTTTGTGCCGCAAACTTGTCGTATTCAGCCTTGATTTCTTCGTCGGTGACCGGATTCTTCTTCTGGTAATCACCAAACAACTCGCGAATCAGGATAGCCTGGCGGGCCAGTTCGATCTGGGTCTTGAAGTCTTCTGTGGCGTCCAGACCGCGCACCTGGGCTTCTTGCATGAAGATTTCGCGGGCGATCACTTCATCCTTGAGCTGGCCTTGCATTTCCGGTGACACGGGGCGTCCGGAGCGCTTGACCTGCTCAGCCAGTGCGTCCACACGTGCCTTGGGGATGGCCTTGCCGTTGACGATAGCCACATTCTGGGCCAAAGCTGCGGGTGCCAAAGCGGCCAGCAGACTGGCGGTCGCGAGTGCGGACAAAATTTGCTTCTTCATGCGATTTCCTTCAGGGTACTCAAAAAATTAGTTGCCAAAAACGGCGTGTCAAACGGGAGTTGCGTTTGGCGAACTTTCGGTTTCAATCGCCAGGGCATGCAAACCCTGGTCAATGAAATCTTGCAGCGCATCATACACAAGCCGGTGGCGTGCCACCCGACTTAAATCTGTAAACAAGTGTGAAGCTACGCGAACACGGAAGTGTGTACCAAATCCGGTGCCATTGCTTCCAGCGTGGCCGGCGTGCTTGTAGCTCTCGTCCAAAACCTCCAGGCGGGTGGGGGACAAGCGCTCGCGCAGGCGAATTTCGATGTTCTCAGTGGTGGGGGCGATGCTCATGGAGCGCTCTCTTTTTCGGCCTTTTCAGCGTCCGATTCGGCAGCTTTCAAGTGCGGAGCAATAAAAATGCCTTGGCCAACTAAAAACGCCAGCGGAAAGACATAGCCCCATATTTTGAAATTGGCCCACGCATCTTCGCTGTAGTAGGTGGCAACGTAGGCATTGCTGATGGCCATGAATGCGGCGTAAAACACCCACGCTACATTCAGTTTGTGCCACACGGCGTCTGGTAATTCCAGTTGGCTGCCCAACATGGCCTTGAGGAAGTTTTTGCGCATGCCCCAGATGGAGACCGCCAGCGCGATGGCCATGCCCGCATAGAGCACGGTAGGTTTCCACATGATGAAGCGCTTGTCATGCAGGGCCAGCGTAATGCCGCCAAACACCAGAATCAGCGCCAGCGTGACCTTGTGCATCGTGGTCAGCTTTTTGTCCATCGCGTAAATGATGGACATTTGCAGCACGGTTGCACCCATCAGCACGGGAGTTGCGAAATAAATGGCTTCATCTTTGCCAACGCCAAACCAGTCGTGCAGCTTGTAGGCTGCAAAGAACAACAGGATGGGGAAGAAGTCTAGAAAAATTTTCATGCCGGTGTTTTCATGCAGCGCTGAAGTGTAACGAGGCCGAGTTCATGCAGTAGCGCAGGCCGGTGTCGGTGGGGCCATCGTCAAACAGGTGGCCCAGGTGTGCACCGCAGTGGCCGCACAGCGCCTCGGTCCGTACCATGCCCA
Organism: uncultured Rhodoferax sp.; assembly: GCA_964468905.1. Classification (GTDB taxonomy): domain Bacteria; phylum Pseudomonadota; class Gammaproteobacteria; order Burkholderiales; family Burkholderiaceae_C; genus Allorhodoferax. Next base: position 3,552 of record CAYXWW010000092.1, read on the forward strand.
GCGAGCGGTCTATGTGCGTAGCGACCGCGCCCTCTGCAATGGCTTGGTCAAAGCTGGGCCAACCACAGCCGGCGTCAAATTTGGTGTCGGAGGTAAAGAGCGCCGTATCGCAGCAAATGCAGTGGTAAGTACCGTTCTTGAAATTGTCAGCATATTTGCCGGTAAAAGGGCGCTCGGTGGCGGCCTTGCGGGTCACGTCAAACGCGCGGGGTTCTGCGCCCTTGGCCGCCAACAGTGCTTTCCATTCGTCGTCAGTTTTGGTGATGGGGTAGGTCATGGCTGTGCTTTCACAAAAATATACAAGTCGTGTCGGGGTCAAGCGTTCATCAGGAGCTGCAGCTGATGGAAATGCCGCTGGCCCAGGCCGGAGGAAAGTCGGCAAAAGACTCAAAGTCAAGGTGCTCGTCAAACGGGTGCTCCAGCACGTGCAGCAATTGTGCCGTGACTGAAAAGTCTTTGCCCTGGGCGGCGCGGATCGCCAGTTCACCCAGATGGTTGCGCAAAACGTACTTGGGGTTAGTCTTGAGCATCAAATTGGCCGCTAGCCCTCGTGGAATATGCGTGAGTAGCTCTGAATACTGTAGCAGCCAGGGGTCAATTGCCGAGCGGTCTACAAACAGATCGCGCACCGCTGCCGTCGCCACGTCGGTCGGTTGTTGCACCCAATGGCTGAGGCGGCGCCAAAAAATACTGTAGTCCACACGGTTGGCGGCGAGCAGTTGCAGCACGTCCTGCGTCAGTTGGCGCAGATCTGCTTGTTGGGTGGGGCTTGGGTCGCCCGCATCCAGTGGCACACCCAGCTTACGCGCCATGCAGGCGTCAAAAGCCTTGGGGTATGCGGTTTTGTAAGTCTCCAGCGCGGCAATCGTCAGGTCTTGGTCTTCAATGAGCGGCAGCAACGCCTGCCCCAGACAATAGAGGTTCCAGTAGGCGACATTGGGCTGCTTGTAAAAAGCGTAGCGGCCTTGGTTGTCGGAGTGGTTGCAGATGTGTCCCGGGTCAAACGCATCCAGAAACTGAAACGGCCCGTAGTCGATGGTCAGGCCCAAAATGCTCATGTTGTCAGTGTTCATGACGCCGTGGCAAAACCCCACCGCTTGCCATTGGGCCACCATGCTGGCGGTGCGCTCGGTCACGGCCTGCAGAAAGTTCGCGTAGACATTGCCAGTGCCTGTTGCGTTGCCGGGGACAGAGCTCGTGCCGTTCATTGGTGCAGTCGTGCGGCATTCCGGGTAAAACCTGTCGATCACGTAGTCTGCCAACGTGCGCAACTGCGGCAGCAGGTCGTGGTGGCAGAAATGTTCAAAATGGCCAAAGCGAATAAAGCTTGGTGCGAGGCGGGTGACCACTGCAGCAGTTTCGGGTTGCTCCCTGTAGACCGGGTGGTCAGAACCGATGACGCACAGGGCGCGGGTGGTGGGTACCCCTAGCGCATGCATGGCTTCGCTGCACAAGAATTCACGGATGCTGGACCGCAACACAGCGCGTCCGTCGCCCATGCGCGAGTAGGGCGTGAGGCCCGATCCTTTGAGCTGAATTTCATGTGTGATCCCACCGTGGCCAGTAGGTGGTACATGCTCTCCTAAAAGTGCTGCACGCCCATCACCCAATTGGCCGGCCCATACCCCAAACTGGTGGCCGCTGTAAACGCTGGACAGCGGTTGTGAACCAGGGGCTACAAGGTTACCTGCCAAGATGTTTTGCCACTCAGGGGCGTGGATTGCTCCAGGGGGCAGACCCAGCAGCCCTGCCGCCGCGGTGCTATGCCCCACAAGGTAGGGCTGTGCTACCGGCTGCGTCGCCATGGGGCTGAAAAAATCACGCCCCAAGGTCGCAAAACTGTTCTGCCATTGCCACCCCGGCAGGAGTTCTATTGGGCCCATTGAAGAAGTCTCATGCATGCGCTATTGTCGTTTAAGGCGTTAGAGGCCATTGGTCGAAGTGTCGTTGTGTTGAAGGATCGCGGGTTGCGCAATCCGTTGTTGCTGCACTTCTTGGTTGGTGAAAACCCTTGCAATGGGTCGCGCAACAGCTTGTAACCTTGCAGCAGATGGTGAATTCTTAAAGGAGGACTTCAATGAACCGCACATTTACATGGGTTGCCGCAGCGTCTGTCGTCATGTGTTCCCAGGTCGCGTTGGCCCAGAAGGGTGAGACCGTCAAGATCGCATGGATCGATCCTTTGACCGGTCTGATGGGGCCCGTGGGCTCCAATCAATTGAAGAGCTTTCAATTTTTCGCCGAAAAATTCAGCCAGTCCAATCCTGCGGGCGTCAAGTTTGAAGTGGTGGGCATGGACAACAAGCTTAGCCCCGCCGAAAGCCTCAATGCCCTGAAGTCGGCGGTAGACCAGGGCGTGCGCTATATCGCCCAGGGTAATGGATCTTCGGTCTCCGGCGCACTCATTGATGCCATCAGCAAGCACACCGCACTCGTT
>CAYXWW010000092.1:5998-14251 GCA_964468905.1 uncultured Rhodoferax sp.
ATTGGCACTTCCGGTTTGATGCGGATACCTCAATGAAGATGGAAGTCATGAGCGCCTTCATCGCCGATAAATCGGACACCAAAAAGGTGTACCTGCTCAACCAGAACTACTCGCATGGGCAGCAAGTGGCGAAATACGCCAAAGAAACGCTGGCGCGCAAACGGCCCGATATTCAGGTGGTGGGGGAAGATTTGCACCCATTGGCCCAGGTGCGCGACTTTGCCCCTTACATTGCCAAGATCAAGGCATCGGGTGCCGATACGGTGATAACCGGCAATTGGGGTTCAGACCTGTCGTTGCTAGTCAAAGCGGCGATCGATGGCGGGTTTGATGGCAAGTTTTACACGTACTACACCGGTGTCACCGGCACGCCCACCGCTTTGGGCACCCATGCGGCAGGCCGGGTGTTTCAGGTGGCGTACTACCACTACAACATGGGTGGGCAGATGGACAAGTGGATGGGGGAGTTCAAGACCAAATTCAATGATGACTTCTACACCGGTGCCATCGTTCACGTCTATTCGATTCTGGGTGAGGCCATGGCCAAAGCCAAGTCAACAGACCCTGTCAAAGTGGCAGCCGCCATGGAAGGCTTGAAGTTTAAAAGCTTCAATGGTGAGGTGGAAATGCGCAAAGTAGACCACCAACTGCAGCAGCCATTGGTCATGTCCGTTTGGCAAAAGGCGGACAAACAATACCCCTATAGCCCTGAAAACGGCACCATGACGCTGGCACCTGTCCGAACCTATGCCTCCTACGTTGCCAGTACGCCCACCAGTTGCCAAATGAAGCGTCCTGGGTAAAGAGTGGCGTCTAGCGCCGCCGTCTGGCGCGCGCGGGGCCGTCTGGCCTTAGACTCGATTGCTATGGAAATGGCACTCAGTTAGCTACCGATGGAATTCTTCATCATTTCAGCACTCAACGGCGTGAGCTATGGGCTTTTGCTGTTCATGCTCAGTGCCGGGCTTACCTTGATTTTCAGCATGATGGGCGTGCTCAATTTTGCGCACGCTAGCTTTTACATGCTGGGTGCCTATATGGGGTACACCCTTGCTGGCCCACTGGGCTTTTGGCCAGCGCTGGTTGTGGCTCCACTCATGGTGGGTGTAATGGGTGCGCTCTTCGAGCGCTGGGTGCTACGCCGTGTGCACCACTTCGGCCACGTGGCCGAGCTCATGATCACGTTTGGCCTGTCGTATATCGTCTACGAACTGGTGCAACTGATTTGGGGCCGCACGTCGGTCGAGTTCAATCCACCCGAGATGTTGCGCGGCCCCGCCTTTACGCTGATCAACCACACGGTCAACGGCCTGGGTTTTGTGTGGGGTGCTGCACCAGCAGAGGCCTGCCAAGCGGCCGACACGGCGTTGCGCGTGGTTTGTTCACCGTTTCCACTGAACCGCGCTTTCATGATGTTCGTGGCCTTGTTGATGTTGCTGTGCTTGTGGTGCTTGCTCAATCGCACGCACGTGGGGCTGGTCATTCAGGCGGCTCTGACGCACCCCCACATGACTGAAGCCTTGGGCCACAACGTGCCACGTGTATTTATGCTGGTGTTTGGCGTGGGAACAGGCTTGGCTGGGCTTGCAGGCATGATTGGTGGCAGCACGTTTGTTACCGAGCCCGCCATGGCAAGCACGGTTGGGTCAGTTATTTTTGTCGTGGTGGTGGTCGGTGGATTGGGGTCTTTGGCGGGGGCGTTTCTCGCGTCACTTTTGATTGGAGTGGTTCAGACCTTTGCCATTGGAGTGAACTATGCCCTTGTGTCACAGGTCGCACCTATCCTGCCGTACTTGCTGCTGGTCTTGATGCTGATCTTTCGCCCCCGGGGCCTTATGGGAAGGCGGGACGTTTAAGTGCGCTTCACGTGGATCAGCCGTGGCCGGCTCAGTGTGTGGTGCGCGTTTGCGGTTGTCCTGCTATTGGCGCCACGCATTTTTGACAGCGGCTTGTCGATCACCCTCTTATCGCAAATGGGCATCGCCATCATTGCCTGCCTGTCATTCAATATTTTGTTGGGGCAAGGCGGGATGTTGAGCTTTGGCCACGCCGTCTACAGTGGATTGGGGGCGTATGTTGCCATGCACGTGTTGAACGCTGCCGGGCACGGTGGGCTGCCGGTCCCTGTGAGCGCGATACCGCTGGTGGGTGGTTTTGCCGGAATGGGGTTTGCCATGTTGTTTGGCTTTGTGACCACACGCAAGTCTGGCACTACCTTTGCCATGATCACCTTGGGCATGGCAGAGCTGGTGTTTGCCATGTCGCTCATGTTGTCAGACTTCTTTGGCGGCGAGGCTGGAGTGTCGGGCAATCGCGTGGTTGGGGCGGCAGTGTGGGGTATTACTTTTTCATCTGCGCTACAGGTGTACTACTTGATTGCGGCGTACACCTTTGTGGCGGTGGTGCTCATGTTTGCCTTTACAGGTACGCCGTTGGGGCGCATGCTCAATGCGGTTCGTGACAACCCAGAGCGTGTCGAGTTTATTGGCTACAACCCGCAGCACATTCGCTACATGGCGTTCATCATTGCCGGTTTTTTTGCGGGCATTTCGGGCGGGCTCGCGGCGCTGAACTTTGAAATTGTGACGGCAGAAGTTGTGGGCACTGTCCGATCGGGAGCCTATCTTTTGTTTACCTTTCTGGGCGGTACGACCTTCTTTTTCGGGCCCATCATTGGCGGCGTGTTGATGGTGTTGGCTTCTGTTGTACTGAGCGAGCTGACCCGGGCATGGCTGTTGTATCTGGGCTTGACCTTTTTGATCATGGTCATGGTTGCACCGGGCGGCATTGCCAGTCTGGTGATGTTGAATGTGCGGGTTGCGCGCATGGGGCAACTCAAAAGCCTGATCCCTGCTTATGTGGGGCTGGGCACGTTTGGCCTGTTGGGTTTGTATGGGGCGGGGGGGCTTTTGGAAATGATTTACCACACCAAGCTCAATGCAGCGCTGGGGTCTGAAGTGCGTTACATGGGCACCACCCTGGATACCGCCAGCAGCGCGAGCTGGCTGGCCATGACGACGGTGATGGCAGTGGGTTTTGGCTTGTTTGAGTGGGTGCGCAGGCGGTTTGCCGCACAGTGGCGCGTGGTGCAGGACCACATGGAGCGCATCGCTAAGGCAAAGGGAGTGGCATGAACGCCCACCCGCCGGTTCCAGCTACTCCAGCTATGCCGTCAATTCCCGCTTTGGAACTGCGCGGGGTGCGCAAAAGTTTTGGCAACACGGAGATCATTCGTGGGATCAATCTCGCCGTGCACGCTGGTGAACGGGTGGGGCTTATCGGGCCCAACGGCGCAGGTAAGTCAACATTGTTTAACCTGATTAGCGGGCGCTTTGCGCCCACGTCAGGTGATGTCTTGCTGCACGGCGAGCGCATCAATGGGCAGAAGCCTTACCAAATTAACCGCAAGGGTCTGTCCCGCAGTTTCCAAATCACCAACATTTTTCCGCAGCTCAGTGTTTTTGAGAATCTGCGGTGTGGCGTGTTGTGGAGTTTGGGCTATCGCTACACGTTTTTGAAATTTCTGGCGAATCTGGATGATGCCAATGACCGTGCCCAGGCGTTGATGGAAATGATTCACCTGGACACCAAGCGTGATGTTTTGGCTGCCAATCTGACCTATGCCGAACAGCGTGCCTTGGAGATTGGGATCACCATTGGGAGCGGTGCCAGCGTCATCCTGCTGGACGAACCCACCGCCGGTATGAGCCGCAGCGAGACCGAACGATTTATAACCCTGATTGAATCAGTCACTGAGGGCAAAACGCTGCTGACGGTAGAGCATGACATGGGGGTGGTCTTTGGCCTGGCAGACCGCATTGCCGTGGTGGTCTATGGCGAGGTAATCGCGTTTGACACGCCTGACGCCATACGCGCCAATGCACGGGTACAAGAGGCCTATTTGGGCTCCACTGTGGTGGATGCACGAGCAGGAGGGGACTGACATGCTGACGGTCTCTAACCTGCATGCTTATTACGGTAAGAGCCATGTGCTGCAGGGCGTGGATTTGCAAGTCGGGCAGGGTGAAATTGTTTCGCTGTTGGGGCGCAATGGATCGGGCCGCTCCACCACGGCAAAGGCCATCATGGGGCTGGTGCAGTGCCAGGGGTCGGTGCAGTGGAATGGGCGTGAATTGTTGGGCTGCAAGACGCATGAGATTGCTAACCACGGTGTTGGCTACGTGCCGGAGAGCCGTGACGTGTTCCCCAAATTGACGGTGCACCAAAATTTGTTGCTGGGCCAGAAACGCGGCCAGTCCAAACCGCGCTGGACCATCGACGATATGTACGCCATGTTTACGCACCTCAAGGAGCGCCAGCATACGGAGGCCGGCGTTTTATCCGGTGGCGAGCAACAAATGTTGACCCTGTGCCGTACGCTCATGGGCGACCCCGACATCGTCATCATTGACGAACCCACCGAGGGGCTTGCGCCAAAAATTGTGGAACAGGTTGCGGGGTATTTGCGCACCCTGCGGCAGCGCGGTATCTCGGTCCTGTTGATTGAACAAAAGCTGACGATTGCCATGGATATTTCTGACCGATGCCTGGTCATGGGGCACGGCAGCATCGTGTTTGACGGCACGCCTGATGGCTTGCGGGAAAGGCCTGATATTCGCCAGGAATGGCTAGAGGTCTAGCCGTGATTACAATGAAAAGTGAACGATCGTTCTATTTTGCGTTATTGCCACCATCACTAGAGGAAGCCCAGCATGACTGCCCAGTACCAAGTCCACGGCGACGTTGCCACGATCACACTCAACAACCCGCCTGTCAATGGCTTGGGGCTGGTCACCCGCCTAGCACTTGCCGCCGCTATGGCGCAGGCCAACGCAGATGATGCGGTTCACGCCATCATCATCACGGGGGCCGGCAAGGCGTTTTCGGGCGGGGCCGATATCAAAGAGTTCGGCTCGCCCACAGCGGTGCAAGAACCCAACCTTTTGAGTCTGATCGCCCTGTTTGAAAACTCACCCAAGCCCGTCATCGCGGCCATGCACACCGTGGTGATGGGCGGCGGGCTTGAGTTGTCATTAGCGTGCCACTACCGTATAGCAGCACCGGGTACCAATGTGGCCTTGCCTGAAGTCAAGCTCGGGCTGATCCCTGGCGCGGGCGGCACGCAGCGCCTGCCGCGGGCGCTGGGCGTGGAGGCGGCACTGAACATGATTGTCAGTGGCGAGCCGGTCAAAAGCGAGATGCTGGCCATGCTGCCGGGCCAGAAGCTGTTTGACAAGATGGCCGCGTCAGCCGACACCTTGCTTGATGAAGCGCTGGAGTTTGCGCGATCGGTGGCAGCAGTGCGCCCGCTGCCGCTGGTGCGGCAACTGAAATGCAAGCACCCCTTGGGCGATGCGTACTTTCAGTTCGCCCGCAACATGGTCAAGGGCGTAGCCAAAAACTTTCCGGCACCTGCCAAGTGTGTGGATGCTGTGGAGAGCGCTACGCGCAAAAAGTTCGAAGACGGCATGGCGCATGAACGCGAAATATTCACCAGCCTCATGTTTACGTCGGAGAGCCGGTCGCTGCGCCATTTGTTCTTCGCCGAGCGTGCGGCATCAAAAGTGCCAGGAGCCCCCGCAGATATTACGCAACGCGCTATCAAGTCAGTAGCAATTATTGGGGCGGGGACCATGGGGGGTGGCATTGCCATGAACTTCCTGAATGTGGGTATCCCCGTCAAGATACTGGAAACCAAGCAAGACGCGCTGGACCGCGGCGTGGCCATCATCCGCAAAAACTACGAAGCCCGAGTCAAGAAGGGAAAGCTCGCGCTGGATAAGTACGAGCAGCGCATGGCGCTATTGACCACCACGCTGAACTACGACGATCTGGCCGAAGCCGATTTGGTCATCGAAGCCGTGTTTGAAGACATGGGCGTTAAACAAGCCGTGTTCAAGGAACTGGATCGCGTGATGAAGCGCGGCGCGATTTTGGCGTCCAACACCTCTACGTTGGACCTCAACACCATTGCGGCTTTCACCCAGCGCCCGCAAGACGTTGTCGGTTTGCATTTCTTCAGCCCCGCCAACGTGATGAAACTGCTGGAAGTCGTGCAGGGCGAAAAAACCGCCATGGATGTGATGGCCACCGTAATGGGTGTCGCCAAGAAAATCCGCAAGACAGCGGTGGTGTCCGGCGTGTGCGATGGCTTTATTGGCAACCGCATGATCGAGCAATATGGCCGCCAGGCGGGTTTCCTGTTGGACGAAGGCTGCACGCCGGTGCAAGTGGATAAGGCCATGGAAAAATATGGCATGGCCATGGGCCCTTTTCGCATGGGCGACATGGCGGGCAACGACATTGGTTGGGCCATTCGCAAGCGCCGCTACGTGGAGAAGCCCACCATGCACTACAGCAAGACCGCCGACCTGTTGTGTGAGCAAGGCCGGTTTGGCCAAAAGGTGGGTAAGGGGTGGTACGACTACGTGGAAGGCAAGCGCGATGCCATTCCCAATGCAGAAGTCGTCACCATGATTGAAGAGTACCGCGCCACCAAAGGCATCACACCCCGCACGATTGCAGACGAAGAAATTGTGCAGCGGCTGGTGTTCGCGCTGGTCAATGAGGCAGCCCACATTCTGGAAGAGGGCATAGCCAACAAGGCCAGCGACATCGACATCGTCTACATCTTTGGTTACGGCTTTCCCCCGTACCGCGGCGGCCCCATGAACTATGCCGACGAGTTGGGCTTGTTCAATGTGGTGCAAGCCATGGGCCGCTTTGCGAAGAATCCATTGGATGACGCTGCATTCTGGCAGCCCGCGCCCTTGCTGGCGCGACTCGCGGCTGAAGGCAAAACCTTCAATTAACCTGAACCCTCGCGTATCAGAAAGAACACCATGACTTCAGCAGTAATTGTTTCCACCGCCCGCACGCCCCTTGCCAAAAGCTGGAAGGGCGCTTTCAACCTGACACATGGCGCAACCCTGGGTGGCCACGTCATCGAACACGCCATCCTGCGCGCCGGCATTGAAGCCGCTGAAGTGGACGATGTCATCATGGGCTGCGGCACGCCAGAGGGTGCTACCGGCATCAACATTGCGCGCCAAGCGGCCCTGCGTGCCGGCTGCCCGGTCACCGTTTCGGGTATGACGATCAACCGCTTTTGCTCCTCAGGGCTGCAAACCATTGCTACGGCCGCGCAGCGCATCATCGCCAATGAGGGCGACATTTATGTGGCCGGTGGGGTGGAGTCCATTTCCTGCACCGCGCAAGAGATGAACAAGCACATGCTCAGCGACCCGTGGCTCGCAAAGCATAAGCCTGAGGTCTACTGGACGATGCTGCAAACCGCCGAGAACGTGGCCAAGCGCTACAACATTGGCCGCGAAGCCATGGACGCTTATGGTGCCATGAGCCAGCAAAAAGCCGTGGCGGCGCTGGCTGCCGGGTTGTTTACCGCAGAGATTGCACCCATCACCGTCACCATGGGGGTCGCCGATAAAGTGATTGGCCTCACCACCAAGCAGGTCACCGTGACCAATGACGAAGGCATCCGCGACGGCACCACGGCAGAGGGCATCAGCGGTCTGCGCTCGGCAGTGCCCGGTGGTTTGATCACCGCTGGCAATGCCAGCCAGCTGTCAGACGGCAGTGGCGCGGTGGTGGTGATGCACGAAAAGCTGGCTGAGCAAAAGGGCCTCAAGCCGCTGGGGCGTTTTTTGGGCTTTGCAGTGGCGGGCTGTGAGCCCGACGAAATGGGTATTGGCCCGGTCTACGCCGTACCGAAAGTGCTGGCCCGCCTGGGCCTGACGGTGAACGACATCGACCTGTGGGAGCTGAATGAAGCCTTTGCCGTGCAGGTCATCTATTGCCGCGACAAACTGGGTATTCCGCCAGAGCGCCTCAACGTCAACGGCGGCGCCATCGCCGTAGGCCACCCCTATGGCATGAGCGGCCAGCGCCTGACCGGCCACGCCCTGATAGAAGGCAAACGCCGCGGTGCCAAGCGTGTGTGCATCACTATGTGCATTGGCGGCGGCATGGGGGCTGCGGGGGTGTTTGAGGTGTTGTAGATTGCGATGCGTGTGGTGATCGTCTGGCGATAGCGACAACCATATCGGCGACGAAGGATTGTTCGGTACCTGCCGTCTGTAGTGCGACGGGTGGAGCGTTAGAGTTTGAGGCAACGGTGCGGGCGGCGATGAACGACAAGAAAAAAGTACTATAAAATTGATAGCTGCATACGCATATTCTGCGAGGGCTAGATGGCTATTTTGTTGGCGGATTCAAGTACAAAGCGCAACGGAA
>CAYXWW010000093.1:0-13988 GCA_964468905.1 uncultured Rhodoferax sp.
CGGCCGTGCTGCGTTCTACAACCTGAAGTAAAAATGGCCCCCACGCTCCGCCGCTTCGCGGATCGCTGCCCCCCAAGGGGACTAAATCCGCTTGGGGCGGCCCGGCGCGGATTTGTGGCCCCCTTCGTATCGTTTGCTTAAATGGGCAATCGCGTTGTTCCTGCCGCCTTGATAGCCCTGCTGGTCATCCTGCATGGTCAGCTATGGTTTGGCAGGGGCAGCGTGCCCAACGTGGCCTTGCTTGTGCGCCACCTGGATGACCAACGCGAGGCAAATGCGGCTGCTGCCCGAAAGAATGACCGCCTAGCCGCTGAGATCAATGATCTGCGCGAAGGGCTGGAAATCGTCGAAGAGAAAGCGCGCTCGGAACTGGGCATGGTCAAAGCCAACGAGATATTTGTACAGATTGCCAAATAGTTTGCAAGCACTGACTGCGAGACCCATTGCACGATTCAAGGTTGCAATTGTGGGTGCAGCTGGTACCGGAAAGTCGTCCTTAGCTGAAGCGCTTAAAGAGACCCTGTGCATTGGCAATGCACCAGATACTTGCGAAGTAGTGGTGGCAACCCCGTTGATTGACGCCTTGACACGTGACCTATCGTTTCAGGATACTTCCTATTACGCACAGGCGCTGGTCCAACACCGCCAATATGCCTTAACGTTGCTGACCGGGCTCGATCTGCAGCTTCCAACTGCCGCGCTGCACGCTCCTTCAAACGCGAGTGTATTTGACGACCGAATGCGGCAACTGTTGGATAAACATTCAGTTTCTTATGCGGTTGTGTATGGGACCGGGACACAACGCGTGGAGTCAGCGCTGCAAGCGATCACACACTACCTGACCAACGCGAGCGACAAACCGGCAACCTCTAGAGGTAAATGGCATTGGAACTGCGACACCTGTTCCGATGCCGTCTGCGAGCACCAGTTGTTTCGTCAGCTCGTTCAACAGGAATCAATGCGGGCCTGACCCACCTGGCACCTGCACAACGGGCGGGGTAAACAACTGGACTGCATCAACCGGATCAAACCGGTACTGCACGCCACAAAATTCACACCCCACCTCAATATCGGGCCGCTCAGACAAAATGCTTTCGGCCTCTTCCCGGCCCAGGCTCACAATCATGCGCCCCACCCGCTCACGGCTGCATGAGCATGCAAACCGCGGTGCTGTATCGCCCTCCAAAGGTTCAAACCGCGTGATGCTTTCTTCCCAAAACAAGCGGCGCAAAATGGTTTCCACGTCCAGGGTCAGCAACTCTTCACGCTTGAGGCTACTGGCCAAAATGGCGATGCGGTTGTAGTGCTCGTTCAGGCCAATCTCGTCTTCATTTTCCTTGCTCACCATGCTGCCAGACAAGTTGGCCGTGCCTTGCATGGGTAGACGCTGGATCAGCAAGCCGGCTGCAACCGACTCATTGGCAGCTAACACTAGCGTGGTGTCAAGCTGCTCGCTTTGCAGCATGTAGTGCTCCAGCACCGCGCTGATTTTTTCAATCTTGTGGCGGCGGTCATCAAACAACGGCACCACGCCCTGGTAGGGCTGCTGGCCGGGAAACTTGGAATTGGGGTCGAGCGTGATCGCACACCGCCCTTCATTGTTGACGTTCACCAGTTGGCTAAGTGTGGCGTTGCCCGCTACATCACCCGCCACCGTTGCCGTGGCCCGCAAAGCCAGGTCCGACTGCACTTCCACCACGGCCAGTTTGACCGGACCATCGCCAAAGATTTGCAGCACCAGCGCACCATCAAACTTGATATTGGCCTGCATCAACGCCGCCGCAGCCACCATTTCGCCCAACATGTCGCGCACGGGGGCTGGATAGGCACCGTGGGTGGAATTGGAAGCACGCCTGCGCAGAATCTCGGTCCATGTATCGGTCAACCGCACCACCATACCGCGCACTGGCAGCCCGTCAAAAATAAATTTATGCAATTCAGACACGAACAGCCCTAACAAAATACTAGATGATTTTCTTCAACCCGCTCGCAAAACGGCGGGCATTGTCGATGTAATGGACGGCGCTCTTTTTGAGCGCATCCTGTTGTTCTGCGGTGAGTACGCGCGCCACTTTGGCCGGGCTGCCAAGAATCATCGACCCATCGGCAAATTCTTTACCCTCGGTCACCAGCGCACCAGCGCCAACGATACAGCCCTTGCCAATTTTTGCGCCATTGAGCACGATGGCACCAATGCCGATCAACGACCCATCCCCAATGGTGCAGCCATGCAGCATTACTTGGTGCCCCACTGTCACATATTCGCCTACCGTAAGCGGCTTGCCCATATCCGCATGTAACACGCTGCCATCCTGGATATTGGAGCCACGACCAATGCGTATGGTGTCGGTGTCGCCCCGTATGACTGCGCCAAACCAGATGCTGACTTCCGCGGCCAGCTCCACATCGCCCATCACCTGGGCGCTGTCTGCAACCCAGGCGGAGTCGGCCACGCGGGGGGCAATGTTGTCGAGTGCGTAGAGTGCCATAGTCCTCGAATTGTAAGGACGGAACGCAGGCAGCACGGCTTTGCGGTTGGCCTTGCGGTTGAACTGCCCCTAAATGCCAAACACTGCGAGTCCGGCGGGGCCTGCCGCGCATTCACTAGTCTCTGCCGACTTAACCACCAGCGGTCCATCAAATTGATACCCCTCCGCAGCGTGCAACTCCCATGCGCCCGCTCCCACCAGTCGCAGCACATGGGTGTGGTGGCGCAGCACTGCGGGGCGGTGGGCGATGCTGACGAGGGTGGTGCCTGTGCTGCGCAGGCGTTCGTACAGCGCGCACTCGTTGCCGCTGTCCAGCGCGCTGGTGGCTTCGTCCAGAATGACAATGCGGGGTTGGCGCACCAGCACGCGCCCAAAGGCCAGGCGTTGCTGCTCCCCTACCGAGAGCAGTTTTGCCCAGTCATACACGGCATCCAGGCCGCCCACGCGCTCGACCAACTCTTCCATATGCACGTCGTCCAATATTTGGAGCAAGCGCGCATCGCTCAGGTTCGTCTGCAGGCCCGGGTAAATGAGTTGGCTGCGCAAAGTACCCACCTGCATGTAGGGCTGCTGCGGCAGGAAGAAAACATCGTCCAGTGGCGGCTGGCGGATTACGCCCGTACCAGCCCGCCACAAGCCGGCGATAGCCCGCAATAGCGAGCTTTTGCCACACCCACTGTCACCGGTGATCAGCAGTCCATCGCCCGGTTTTAAAGCCAAGGTCAGTTCCTTAACAAGCATGCGTTCATACTGCGGCGTATACAGGGTGACAGCATCCAGCGCGAGATGGTCACCCACTTCGGTCTGAATCAAAGGATGCTTGTCGTCGGCTGGTGCTGGCAGCGCCGTCGGGTTGGTCAACACCAGTTTCGACAAGGCCTGCAGCCGGTCTATGCCCGCCACGAAGCGGCTCAGGCTCTCAAAATTATCCACAATCAGCGCGACTGCCCCAAGCACCGCAACAAACGCACCGGTCGCCTGCACCGCGCGGCCTATTTCCATATGGCCCGACAAAACCGCGTCGGCCAGAATCACGCTAGGCAATACGATGGTCAATTGGTTGAAGGCGCGTTGAAAAATATTCAGCGCGCGCTGCTGCTTGATCAGCCTTGTGAAATTGTTGAACACTTTGCCAAATTTGTTGTCGATTTGCGCGCGTTCTTGTGCCTCACCACGGTAGAAGGCGATGGACTCCGCGTTTTCGCGCAGGCGCATCAGCCCGAAGCGGAAGTCGGCTTCGCGCCGAATCTGCCAAAAATTCAACTGAATCAGCGGCTTGCCAAAGATGTAGAGCGCGACAAAGGTTCCCACCAACGCATACACCGCCAGGACGCCAACCAACAGACGCGAGATGGACCACAGCACTGTGCTGAAGGCAACCAACTGCATCAACGAGCCTAAAAATATCAACAGAAAGTGGATGGACCTGCCGGTGAACGTATTGATATCTTCACTGATACGCTGGTCCGGGTTGTCGATCTCTCCCATCGAGCCCAGTGCATAGTATTTGCGGTCGCGCAGGTAGCCATCCAGAAAGCGGCCGGTGAGCCAGCGCCGCCACTGGTTGGCGAAGGCATCTCGCATGTAGTAATAGAAAGCGTAGATCGGCACGGCGAACGCCAATATGCCCAGGCAGGCATACACCGAATTCCAAAATCGACCGGCCTCCTTGCCCGCCAGAGCCGATGCCATTTCACCGCTCTGGGCATTCAGCATCACAGCGAATTGGGTCTCGGCCAGCATTAAGCCGATCAGCAACGCCAGTAATGTCCATGCTGCCTTCTTTTGGTCACCCAACCAGTAGGGCTTGGCTACATCTACAAATTGCTTCCACCCAGCCAAAGAGAATGGCGATGGGCGCCGCCGCGAGAGGTTAGGTCCGTCCGTTGTTTCAGCGGTTGCGGATAGGGCCATGGGGACACTTTCAGTAGGCTAGGGGCTTAGAAGCCAAGAAAGCATACGCAAGTTGCCACTGTGCGTCGGTTAGCTGACGCACGTAGCGGACGCGCGCACGTCAACCCTAGATCAATGAACAGCGCACGGTACACTCGAGAGCGGCATTTACTCCCAATTTGATAGCTGTTTACGCTTGTATTCCGGGGGCTACAGGCCCTTTGACGTAAAAAAATCAGCCACCACTGCGCCAATGTCATCGGGCGCCTCCTCACAACACAGAAACAACTGTCGTTCAGTGCTGCAACCCTACTGCGGCAGCTTCTGCAAATGCCAAAACATCGTCGCAACGTTCCTGTCGTTTCCCGGCAATTTGCGCTGATAGCCGATCAGATTACCTTGCCTCACCTGTAGGCCGCTAGCTTCAAAGTCAGACTTAACCAAGTAAAAATCCCACTCCTCCACATGATTTGCAACATCAGTACGACGAACATTCAATCGCCCATCGCGAATCATGTTCCAGCTTGAAACGCGTGGAAGCTGGCGCGCAATATCCAGATCACCGGCTTTGATGAACGGGCAGCTGCCAGCGGGTCCCCCCTTGCGCATGACACGCATTTCTCCACCAGCATAGAAACCAATACCGTCACACATTTTCATTGACGGTGGTGGCTCCTGCTTCCAGTTAGCAGACTGCGGCGAATAGCGGTACTGATAGGAAGACTCTGGGAACACCCACACGCCTTCCATTTCTGCTTGCGTAGCCAATTTCAACTCAGGCCTGATTGGTGCAAAGGGACAAGGGTACAGTGTGTAAAGGACATCGGCAGTTTGGTTTGCCGTGGGTGCAGTCAGTCCCTTACGGCGTAATTCTTCTTGCACAACGGGGCGCACATCAGCCAACGTCAACGACTTCTCGAAACAGGTGAATTTACCGTTGGCCATGGACACCAACAGTTTCAAAACGCCGCTTAGTTGCTCGGTCGATTCAAGGGGTTTATCGGGATCAAATTTCTGCTCATCGCTGGTCGGCAATTGGTACAGCGCCATTCGCTCACTAAGCTGCGTTGATCGGTAACCCTTTGCATAGGCCTGGGTAAGGTCTGCTTTCGCTTGTTCCGTCCTGCCGAGCCGCTCATAAACGATGGCACGGTTGTAATGCGCAGCACCCAAATCGGGCTTTGCCTTCAGGGCTGCCTCATAGTCGGCAAGTGCCTTGTCGTCTTCCTTGAGATATGACCAAGCATTGCCCCGGTTTACGTAATCTGACCAAAAGTCAACGGGATTCAGAGCCAACGCCCTCGTGTAATAGTCGACGGCCTGCGCAGCGCCCTTCTTTGCGTTGTGGGCCATACCCAAATTGCGATAGGTTCTGGCGAGCGTCGCTTGTGTCAACTGACCCGACTGAATACAGCCTTCGTACAACCGAATGGCTTCTTCGTACTTGCCAGACGAATAGCTGGCCCAGCCCTCCTGGCACAGACGGATGTCCTCTTGAGCCACAGCAACCATTGACACCAGAAGCCCGGTGAAAACCAGAAAGTAGTTGCGATACCTAGAAATGCCCATCGTCTTTTCCCTCAAAAATATTTGCCTACAGCTGCACGCTAGGGACTGTACCCGGAATGAGTAGATAGATGCATTTCACCACCACAACGAAGTATTGGATTCCACAATGCGTCCAAATCATAGGTCTTACATACTTCGAGCGCAGTAGATACTCATAATTTGATAGCGGCCTCCGCTTGTATCACGAGGGCTACCCGCTCATTGGGCTTTCCATTTTAAGAAAGCGCTACCCTCTGCCTGCCATTAGAGGAACATACCGCCCGATGCTTCAATACGCTGGCCATTAATCCAGCCGGTGCCGGGCAACAGCAAACTTGCCACCACTGCGCCAATGTCGTGGGGCATTCCCACGCGGCCCAGTGCAGTTTGTGCGGCCACGAAGCCGTTGAGTACAGGGTTGTCTCGCACAGCACCGCCACCAAAGTCGGTCTCTATGGCACCCGGGGCAACTACATTGACGCTGATCCCACGTGCACCCAATTCCTTTGCCATGTACTTGCTCAACACCTCAATGGCGCCTTTCATGGCGGCGTAAGCAGCATGGCCAGGAAGTGCAAACCGTGCCAAACCGCTCGACAAATTGATGATTCGGCCACCATCATTCATCAAGGGCAGCAGGGACTGGCTCAAGAAGAACGGGCCTTTGAGATGCACGCTGAATAATCGGTCAAGCTGGTCCCGTGTGGTCTCCATGAACGGCGAATGAATACCCATCCCGGCGTTATTCACCAGAAAGTCAAAGCGCTCACGTTGCCACCGCTCGTGCAACGTGGTCTGCACCTGCGCTGCAAAAGCCGCAAAGCCGTCACTGTTTTCAACATCCAACTGCAGCGCTACTGCTGTGCCGCCCATGGCCACAATCTGCGCCACCGTTGCCTGCGCCTGTGCCTCTTCGGTGCGGTAAGTCAGGATGAGGTCCACGCCCTGGCGCGCCAGTTGAAGGGCCATGTTCTGGCCAAGGCCGCGGCTTGCGCCAGTGATCAGGGCAATTTTGGTAGGTGTTGTCAATGCGTTCATCAGAAAGTCCTTTTCAAGGTGTTTGCAATGAAGTGAAGTCTATTGACTGCCAAATATTTAATAAATACCAATTTTTTGATTTGTTTGTTATCTAAAATTGAACAATGAATCCACTGGAACATATGACCATCTTTGCGAGGGTTGCGGAGTTGTCCAGCTTTACGCAAGCGGCCGAGGCACTCAACCTGCCCAAGGCCACGGTCTCCAACGCGGTACAACAACTGGAGAACCAGCTTGGCACGCGCCTCTTGCAGCGCACAACACGCAAAGTCCAAATGACCCATGACGGTCAGGCCTACTATGAGCGCTGCAAAGACATGCTGGTCGACATGGAAGAACTGCAAAGCATGTTCCGGCAGCAGGGCAAGGCCTCCCTACGCGGCCGCGTTCGCATCGACATGCCCACCGGATTCGCCCGCAACGCGGTGATTCCACGGTTGCCCGAGCTTCTGCGCAGCCATCCGCTGCTGGAGCTGGAATTCAGCTGTACCGAACGCCGGGTGGACCTGATTCGTGAGGGCTTTGACTGTGTTGTACGGGTTGGCGCCATTGTGGATTCCGGACTGATTGGCCGCCCTCTCGGCAGTATGCCGATGGTGAACTGCGCCAGCCCTGCCTACTTGGCGGCGTTCGGTGTACCGGCCACGCCCGCTGACCTCGCTGCGCACCGGTTGGTGCATTACGTACCGACGCTCGGTGGTAAGACAGACGGTTTTGATTACGTTGTCGATGGACAAATACACACGCAAACAATGCCAGGCGCAATGACCGTCAACAATGCTGATGCGTACCAAGCCGCGTGCCTGGCGGGGCTGGGCCTGATCCAGGCACCTGCGGTGGGGGTGCGCAATCTGCTGGCGCAGGGCCACTTGCAAGCCGTATTACCGGACTTTCTACCGCCTCCTTTGGCAATGACACTGCTCTACGCCAACCGGCGCAACCTACCCACACGGGTTCGCGTGGTGATGGATTGGCTTGCCAAGGTCGCAGCAGAGTATTTAGGCGCGCTGGATTGATTGCTTCCAAAAAAACCAATACGCACGACCTTGTCTTACAAACACGGAGTCCAAGGAAACGGTCGATCAATGCTTGAATAGCGCATGAAGTAGTGCGGCAATACGCAGGCACCAAATGGCTTGCCATGGCGAGAGACTACGTAGAATTATTGAGCCATGTGCAAAACGAATATAACCAAGCGCACTGAAGGATACCAATGCCAACCGGGACAATTATTTGCGTTGACGATGACTCCAGTCTGCTGAAATCCATTCGTACACTGTTGGGCTCACTGGGGCCCAGCATCACCGTCGAGATCGCTGAGAGCCCCCACGAAGCCTTGCAACTCCAGCAAGAACTCGTAGAGCATGGGCAAGAAATATCGGTCATCATTGCCGACTATTTGATGCCCGAAATGCGTGGAGACGAGCTTCTCATCCGCATGCATACGGTCAGCCCCGATGCCATCACCATCATGCTGACCGGTCAAAGCGATTTTGAAGGCGTCAAACAAGCGATCAACCATGCCAACCTCTACCGTTTCCTGGACAAGCCATTCAACAACGACGACTTTTTGCTGACGGTCAAAGCAGCTTTTCTTGCTTATAGCCAAAAAGGCGAATTGCAGCGCACCAACTCTCTGTTGAAGTTTCTCAATTCGGATTTGGAAACCATGCTGGAAACCTTGCGCCGCCAACAGGAAGACCTGACCCGCAGCGAAGCAAAAGCAACCATCAGCACGCTGGTCGCCAGCGTTTCCCACGAACTCGGGACCCCATTGGGTGTCAGCCTGACTATTGCCAGCGTGATCGGCGAAGCATCCACCAAGATGGAGGAAGCGTTGCGATCGGGGCTCATCAAACGCAGTGATTTTGAACGCTACGTGATGGAAACCCGGCAAGGCGCTGATCTCTTGCTGCGCAACATGGAGCGCGCAAGGGGCCTCTTGAAGAACTTCATGCAAGTATCCGCAGACCAGGCCAGCGAACAACGCCGCACTTTTGATCTTGCAACCACCGTACAAGAAATTCTCGCAACACTAGCCCCCAGCCTGCGACAGAAACCGTACCGTGTCACCACCGAGATTCCTAAAAACGTGCCCATGGACAGCCTGCCCGGAGCTCTTGGACAAATCATCATCAACCTGGTCAACAATGCCTACTTGCATGCATTTGAGGGTCGCGACACGGGGGAACTTCGCATCACTGCGGAGAAGGAAAAAGATGCGGTAAAGCTATGCGTTTCCGATAACGGGAGCGGCATTGGCGCCGAAAGTCTAGAGCACATTTTTGAACCCTTCTTCAGCTCGAAAATTGGCCGTGGTGGTACTGGGTTGGGGCTAGCCATTGTCAAGAACCTAGCCTGCAAGTCCATGGGGGGAACCTTGAACGTAGAGTCTTCGTTAGGCGTTGGCACAACGTTCACCTTGACATTGCCGTGCACCCTTCCTTCAGCGTATGACGCAACCTGAGTTCATGGACACAGAAGACCTGGAAATCATCAGGCAGCGCGAAGAAATGCACCGCGTGCGGTGCGAGCTAGAGGCAGCACAACGGCTCAACAAGGAACTGTACGACCATGCGCCAGTTGGCTATTTGACGGTCGATGCAACGGACCGCATACGCCAAGCCAACCTCACCGCATGCGCCCTGTTCGGAGTTGATCGCGAAACCCTTTTGACCCGCACCTTTAGCCATATGGTGGGTGAATCCTTTCAGGCCATGTATGCAGCGCAACGCCACCAAACGACGAACAAAAATGCCGCGCCAGCGTGTGACTTGCAACTCACTCGTGAGGATGGCAGCGCGCTGTGGGTCGCACTGTCTGCATCACCAGAAGTCGTTCCCCAGGACGCAGGCCTGTTGCGACTGACCTTGACCGACATTACCCTGCGAAAACAGGCCGAGCTTGCACACTTGCGCAGCGAAGAAACGTACCGAACCTTGGTTGAATGGTCACCCGAAGCCATCAACGTCTACCAAGATGGTGTATTCGTCTATCTCAATCCAACGGCTCTGCAGGCAGTCGGCGCGCAATCACAGCAAGAACTGCTGGGAACCCGCGTGCTGGACCGAGTACACCCAGACTACCACGCGATGGCGTTAGCCCGGGCCAAGAGTGTTACCCAGCTTGGACAGTCCGCTCCAACCGTGGAAATGGTCTTTCTCAAACTCGATGGCACACCCATTGAGGTTGAAACCCGCGCGACATCCGTCATGTTCAATGGCATGCCCGCAGCCTGTGTGGCTTGGCGCGACATCACGCAGCGCAAAGCCAACGACCGCGAACTGACACAGCATCGCCAAGCCATGGAGGCCACGCTGGAAGATCTGCGCGCCGCAAAAATTCGGTTGCAACTGATCGCGGATTCGGTCCCCGCCATGATTGCCTACTTTGAGTATCCCAGCCTGATTTGTAGCTTTGCAAACCGCCAGTACGCCGAATTTTTTGGCTGGACGCCCTCAACCATTTTGGGAAAGCCCGCCATTGAAGCCATTGGACTGACCGCCTATACGGCCATACTGCCGCACATCGAGGAAGCTAAAAAAGGCAACCCGGTGCACTACGAACGACTGGTAGATTTACCGAATGGCGACGTCCGTGCCATCCAGGTCGCCATGCTGCCCCATTTGACGGACTCAGGCCTGCGTCCTGGCACGTTTATCTTGCTGACCGAAATCACCAACTACTGGAAGGTCAACAAATCATTGGAAAGCGCGCTGAAAGATTTGCGCGCGACACAGGCCCAGCTGATTCAATCTGAAAAAATGGCGGCACTAGGCCAACTCGTCGCCAGTGTGGCGCACGAAATCAATACACCACTAAGTGCCATCAAGTCCAGCGGACAAAGCATTACCGATGAGTTGGACCACGTGTTGACCCACGTACCGCGCCTGTTTGAATTGCTCCCACCCGACTTGCGCACGCTATTTGGCAAACTAATCACCCAGAGCGGCGGGCGCGCTGGCCTGCTCAGTACGCGCGAAGAGCGAGAAATCGTCAGGGATACGGCCACGCGACTGGCGCGGGCCGGTATTGTGGATGCACGTGCGCAGGCTGCTGTACTGGTGCAACTGAATGCGCATGCAGATGTTGAGACCTATCTGCCTCTGCTGCAGCATGCCGACAGCAGTTTCGTACTGGAAACAGCTAGGGAAGTAGCGTCTGTCATTGGCTGCAGCGCCAATATCAACTCCGCCGTGGAACGCGTAAACAAAATTGTCTTTGCGTTGAAATCATTTTCCCGGTCAGACTCTTCTGGACAGATGATCCTGTCTGATTTGCAAGATGGAATGGAGACGGTGCTCACCATCTACAGAAATCAAATCAAGCATGGCATTGATCTGGTCTGCAGCTTCGACGTCATCGAACCTGTCATGTGCCTGCCCGACGAACTCAATCAAGTGTGGACCAACCTCATTCAAAATGCACTGCAAGCCATGGGCCTATCTGGCACCCTGAGCGTATCGATTGGCCGCACCGGGGATGAAGCTGTCGTGCGTATTGGCGACTCGGGCAGCGGCATTGCGGAAGCGATTCGCAACCGCATATTTGAGGCATTCTTCACCACCAAACCCATTGGCGAAGGCAGCGGACTGGGGCTGCACATCACCAAACAAATTATTGACAAGCACCACGGGCGGATCGAGGTACAAAGCGAGGTGGACGTGGGTACTACGTTTTCTGTGTTCTTACCCTATACCAACACCACCACCGCAACAACCGGCGCTAATTGACACTGCGCAAGTGCGATGACCACCTGCGCATGAGGTCCGTTGTCCGCACCCTAAAATCGCAAGCATGGAACTCAGACACCACTGCCTCGCGGTTTTTTGCCAGACCGACCCCAACCGTAAAGTGGCAGACCTGCAGGCTTTGGATCTGCACGCAAACCATGTTGTTGACTGTGATACCGTCTTCGGCTACACCGGTCAACCGGGTCGCCCATACAGCCCCGAGCTTGTCCACCCCCAGCAAGTGCCACGGCGCTCGCCGTTCACGGCGGAGGGCCATTGTGCCCTGATGCACTCCATTGCCCATATTGAGTTCAACGCCATCAACCTGGCGCTAGACGCCGTATGGCGGTTTGCTGGCATGCCGCGAGCCTACTACCTGGACTGGCTGCGTGTGGCACAAGAAGAAGCCAAGCACTTTGCCCTTCTGCGTACGCACTTGCAAGCCGAGGGGCACGACTACGGTGACTTTGTCGCCCACGATGGCCTGTGGACCATGTGCGAGGCCACGCGACTGGATGTGACGGCCCGCATGGCCCTGGTACCGCGGACGCTGGAAGCCCGAGGGCTGGACGCCACGCCCATCATCCAGACCAAACTGCGCAAAGTGGGCACGCCCCGGGCACTGGCGGCAGTGGGGATTTTGGACATTATCCTGGCCGAAGAAGTCGGTCATGTGGCCATTGGCAACCATTGGTACCACTGGCTGTGCCAACATCATCGGTTGGACCCGCAAGCGTTCTATGCCGACGCAGCCATTCAACACCGTGCACCACGGCTGAAGCCCCCTTTCAATGTGGAAGCGCGCAAACGCGCCGGCTTCTCCGCTGCAGAAATTGACGCACTCCCCACCTCGGATTTGTCACCACAAGAGCATACTGGGCAGGCACAATCGACTGTCAATTTGCCAATCAATGTATGACTGAACCACTCGCACCACCCACCGCGCCCGGTCCTTCGATCGCGTTTGCGCACCAGGCAATTCTGGACAGTAAGCGCGCCGTCATTGGCTACGAACTGTTCAACCGCTCCACGCTGGCGCACGGACACACCGCGGCCAGCGACGCGCAGCTGCTGTTCAACGTGCTCAGTGGTCTGGACAGCGATTCGCCCATTGGCAATAAGACGATCTTCATCAATTGCACCCACGACAGCCTGGCTGGTGGCCACCTCGATCTCATCACACCGCAACGCGTGGTGCTGGAGGTGCCGCCCCTGCCGGTGTCTGAGGCCGACCAGGTTTTGCAACGGCTGCCCAACCTGCAAGAAATCAAGCGCCGAGGATTCCGCTTGGCGTTTGACTACTCGGTGCTGACCCAGCCCTATGCTTCGTGGCTCGAGCTGGCTTCCTTCATCAAGTTTGACCTGTCGGTCATTCGTCCCAATTCATTGGCTTCGTTTATCAAGCTTGCGCAAGCCAAAACCAGTGCAGAACTAATTGCCGAGCGAGTAGAGACCCCAGGTCAATACGCCATGCTGTCGGATCTGGGTGTCAATCTATTTCAAGGCTTTTGGTTTGCAAAGCCGGTACTCGTGCAAGGGCAATCCGTGCGGCCCGCGCAAGCCACCATTTTGCAGCTCATCAATCTGGTGCGCAAACAAGCCAGCACAAATGAGATTGAAGACGTGTTGAAGCGTGACCCTACCCTGTCCTTCAACCTGCTGCGGTTCATTAACTCGGCAGGCTTTGGCATGCGGACTGAAGTGACGTCGTTCAAACACGCGGTCATGTTGTTGGGCTTGAACCGACTTTTCAAATGGGCTGCCTTGCTTCTTACCACTTCCAAGAGTGGGGATACGCCAGCCGCCGTTGGCACAACGGCAGTGGTTCGCGGGCGATTGATGGAATTGCTCGCAACCGAATTATTGCCCGCTGAAGAGTGCGACAACGCCTTTGTGGTCGGCGTCTTTTCACTGTTGGACACGATGCTGGGTGTCAGCATGGAAGCAGCCCTGGCCACCATCGCCCTGCCCGACTCCATAACCCAGGCGCTGCTGCACCACACCGGGCCGCTCGCGCCGTTCCTGGAGTTGACGGTGGCGTGTGAAACGGGCGACGACGAAACCTTCGCGCGCGCCGCCACCCTGCTGGGCCTGAGCAATACGCAAGTCAATTGGGCCCATGTGCAGGCACTGGCGTGGGCTGAGACGATTGGCGTCTAACTTTGCAATTGCTATGAAAACAGGAGCTGCCATCGCACGTTTTACGAGGGCTACTGGCCTATTTAACGGCGAATTCAAGTACGAAGTGCAACGCTTTAGAAACGGGTTGGGCCAAAAGTGAATAGGA
>CAYXWW010000094.1:0-13871 GCA_964468905.1 uncultured Rhodoferax sp.
GCTGCTACGAACGCACCTACCTGGAACACGGCAACGCCCCCTACCTCAACCGCAGCTTCTTCCAGCGCATGGCCGACACCATGCCGGAACACTGGCTGCTGTTCATTGCCGAACGTGATGGTCACTCCATTGCTAGCAGTTTGATAGCGCTAGATACACATTCCACGAGGGCTAGTGACCAAACTAGCTCAGGAGACTGGGTGACAGCGTGTTCTGCGCAGGTAAAGGAGGAGCCCGCAAAGCGGGCGGGGCCAACAGAAGTAGGGGAGCAGAACACGCTGTCACCCAGTCTCCGCAGCGAAAACGCAAAAGTAGCCTACGGCCGCTACTGGGGTGCGCTAGAGCGTGTGGACTGCCTGCACTTTGAAGCCTGCTACTACCAACCGCTGCAGTGGTGCATAGAACACGGCTACCAGCGCTTTGAAGGCGGCGCACAGGGCGAGCACAAAATGGCCCGCGCCCTGCTGCCCGTTAAAACCACCAGTGCCCACTGGCTAGCGCACCCGACATTTGCCGATGCGGTGGCGCGGTTTCTGGAACGCGAGGGAGCAGGGATTGCGGGCTATCTGGAAGAGTTGGAGGGGCGCAGCCCGTTTAGGCAGAGGTCCTAGTCGGAGTTTGGTGCAATCGTCGCGCGACTCGGGCTTTAGAGGCATATTGGCTTCCAGCCCTCGAAACATGTGCGTGTGCCTGCCGTCCACGCCGCCCAATTGCTGCATCAGGCTGCAAAATTTTGCTGACGGCAGCAGCACCCTGGACGGGCGTATAGCTTGCCAGCCACTTGCCAAACTTCTCATTTATTCAGCATTGTCCACCACCAACTCAATGCAGTTACGACCAGCAGCCTTGGCGCGGTATACCGCGTCATCAACCCGCTTGAACCACGCATCCAATTCGTTCTGCGGAAATTGCGACTCACCGGCAGACGCTGGCCGCCCTGTCCAGATGCCGACACCAAAGCTGCAGGTGTAGGGCAACTCGCCCTCTGGGCGCGGACCGTTCAACGCCGCGTGCACGCGTTGTGCAACCAGCTGGGTGCCGTGCCAATCCGTATCTGGCAATACCAGAACAAACTCCTCTCCCCCCATCCGCGCAAACAGGTCCTGCGGGCGTTTGGTTTGCGACAGCAGTTCGCTGAAGTGGCGCAACACCCGATCACCGCCGCCGTGCCCGTGGGTGTCGTTGATGCGTTTGAAATGGTCCAAATCCATCGCAATCAATCCCATGGTTTGGGACTTGCGCTGCGCAACCGCCACTTCCGTGGACAGCTTCTGCATAAGAGCACGTCGATTCATGGCGCCCGTCAGCGGATCATGATTGGCCATTTGCTCCAGTTCGGATTGCAGCCGGGTGGTCGCCAGTAGGAAAAAACCAATGCCATCTAGCAATGCCATTAGGTTGTATGCCATCAGATAGACCATTTGCGGCGCTGAAGGCGTCAAAAGGGCGCTCGTACTGGCAGGGTTCATCACCGCAGCCACCAGCCTGACCAAGGTTGCAAGCCCCCCCAGCACCATCAGGGTGATAAAGAATAAGTCGGCCCGCAAGCGCTGGCCCCACCGCCAAACCAGCCAGGCCATACTGGCAAAAAACACACACGATATTCCGGAAACAAGCACCAGGCGCGGCGCAATAGCCGGCTGTACAAACGTAAAGTATGCAAGGAATGCCACGACCAACAGCACGGCCAGATAGCTATTCCTCCGCGGGCTCAGCGGTTGGCCCAACAGCAAGCGCATGCCACGCCACCATGCAACATAAGAACCCACAAAGAGCGCATTGGCCACCAAGATGCTGAGCCACTGCGGCGCTAGATCCCGAAGGGCAAACAATACGCCAGCGACCCCAAATCCCAACGAACCCCACCCCCAATGCGTCAAGCCACCGACGGACCGCGGATACACCTTGGAGGCGGCAACCAGCACAATCGCCATGAGGACACAGCTAATGGACGCCATAAAAATAACGGTACGCAAATCCAGTATCACATTGAGCCCTCCACAATCCGTTTTTGCAGCACTTGAGTCAGTATGACAGCTTGAATCAGCCTTGGTACAACGTAAAAACGCTCAGCCTTACGCGTTAGCAATCAGATCCCTCGTTCGCGACGACCAAAAACGGATTCACCACCCGCACTGTGCCGTCCACCAATAGATTGTGATGCAAGTCTTTCGTGTAGCGCACATAGGCCCTGGCTTGCAGCGCAGCAGCGATGACTAGGCGGGTGACAAAACTGTAGCGGAAATTGCTGCGTCACACTGCGAAACTCCACGCCTTGCCGGCGTGTTGCAACACTTGGTCACTAGGCTGCAAGTCGATATTGGATCCCAGCAACGTCATGTTGCGCCACCAGTGCAGCTAGGTCTGTGGGTCGGTAGACCAAATATATAGACACCACGGCGGACCACGCCACCGCCAGCGTTAGAGTAGCCAACGATTCCAGTTGCCGTAGTCTTCTTTGATTGGTCCACGCCGAACGCTAAGAAGTGCCAGAGCCAACCCCAAGCCAACAGTGACTGCGGTTGTCATCATGTCACCACCGAAAACGAACGGCACCAACACCAGGCCAATTCCCAGTACCGCATTCAATGCCTGTGCCGGCCGGGCGACATCGGCGGCCGCAACGGCGCACACGGTCAGCACCAGGCAGCCGATGATGTGGTGCGCATCGGCCATGCCACCATCGGCGCCCAGTGTCACCCGGGTGAACAGGAGCGACAGGCCAATGGCTCCCGCCAAAGCCAGATTCCATGGGAGGCTGACCCCGCCACCGAGCATGCTCTTCAGCACCACGCCCAGGGGTCGGTCAAACTCGTCATCACTGTCATTGAACAATATGAACCGGGCCGCATCAGGGGACGGTAGCTCATCGGTATCTCCCACCAACAGCACGCGCAACCACGGCTTGCCCGCGCGGACGCGGCGGCGCAGGAACTGGCCGGTGGCCAGCAATTCGTCCAGCGAATAGGGGATCTGAATCAGCACTGCCGCGCCACCCACCAGCGCTAGCGTGCTCCAGGTACCCAGCACAACGGGCTGGATGACGATGAACAGAATGGTCGTCAAGCCCAAGGGCACAATCATCAGGCCGAACAGCAACACCAACCAGGGCGCTGTGCGCCACCGCTGGCGGGATCCCACCAAGCCGGTGAGTATCTCCAGAAGGTACGTGAAGCCGCCCAGCGCCGCGTCGGACACCGGCAACGCGGTCGATACCCAAGACGTGACGATTTCCTCGGTGCCATTGCGAGGGTCGGTGGGTGAACCAGCAAAGAATGGGTCCCACACGCTTTGAATGTGCCCCAGCTGGTAGCCCGCCAGATAACGCGAGACATACAAACCCAACAAAGCGAGCACGATGATGGGCACGCGCTGACCCCACGCCGACGGGTTGTAGCTCCAGCCGGGCGGCATGGTCTGGCCCGTGAGCGCGGCGATGGCCGATGAGCCCGGTTCAGGTTTGCTGCACACCGCCAGGCCAAAAATGAGTGCGCCGACCAGCGTGTCCGAAAGGTAGGCCGCGCCATTGGCGGTGGACCACAAAAACGGAATCGCCATCACCACCGTGCCGATGCCCGCACACAACCAGCGCGCCCACACCGCGCGCCACGACAGCGCTAGGCTTGCAGCCACCATCAGCAGCAAGCCCATGGCCATTTCACTGGCGCACAGCCCAGCCTCCTGAACGCCAATGAGCAGTGGCTGCGTTAACAACCAACTACCCAGGCCGATGTTGACAAAGTGCGCCCAGCGCCAGGCGCCATGCTCGGCCTGGCGCTGCGCCTCATGGCGTGTGCGCAGGACATCCGGGTTATCGTCGCCAATCGGCGCGGCGGGCGCCTCGCTGGGCTTGGCTGCCTCGCCATCGTTGGTACTGGTGATCCAGCCCGGCGCTACAACACCATTCGCGGCATACCAGGCTACCGGGTCGGCCTTCAGGTTTGCCACCATACGCGGGAGCTCATCCGCCAGGCTGTGCTGCGGCTCCCAGTCCAGCAATTGACCGGCACGCCGGATGTCCAGCGCGGAATGGTCGTCGGCCATAGCCACCATGAAGGGACGGACAAAGGGTGGCTTGCCGCCGTCGATGGCATCGGGTACCAGGGGCTCCAGTTGGCCCTGCACCCAGGCTCCAGCAGCGGCCAGCGGTTTGGGGAGCTGTAGCGTAGGCCAAGCGTCTTCCCCATGCATCAGTTTGCCCAAGGCATCCTGTAGCGCGCCGTAGCCCAGCGTCTCGGGCTCTCCAATCAGGATTTCGATACCGGGGGGAAGCAGGCCGCGCCGGTCCACAGTACGGTGGAGGGCATCCAGCATGTCGTCGCGGTGCAACGCGGACTGGCCCACCAATGTGCTGCCGGAATATAGGTGGCTCTGCAGGTCACGCTCGTAGATACGGGCCGTCTGTTGTGCCATTGTGGGCACCATGGTGTGCGTGTCGTAGACTCCTGCAAGGCGCAAGATGACGCTGGAAATTTGCCTGCGTTCTGATCGCACCACGGCCTCGGCGGCCGCTTTTGATTTCGGGTAAGCCCAGGCCGGAGCGATGGGCTGTTCTTCGTTGATGGTTTCGCCGGGTTTACACGGCGCGTGCACGAGCATGGTGCTGGGGTATAGAAACTGCGCCACTTCAAAGTCCTGCAGAGCATGCAACAAACGCCGCGTCCCATCCACGTTGACCGATTGG
Source organism: uncultured Rhodoferax sp. (assembly GCA_964468905.1). Lineage (GTDB taxonomy): Bacteria > Pseudomonadota > Gammaproteobacteria > Burkholderiales > Burkholderiaceae_C > Allorhodoferax. Next base: position 4,685 of record CAYXWW010000094.1, read on the forward strand.
TACAACGGGTTATCTTCGCCGGTGAAATCAAAATAGGCGGCCAAGTGCACCACGCTAGCAATGCGCGAACCATAGGCCGCGCGAAACGCCTGCAGCGCCTGCGCCACCGATTGATCTGAGCCGAGATCCATTGCCAGCACGGAGAATTTGTCGCTGCCAGGTGCTGCGCTTTTGGCCTCGCGGTCCAGGCCAACTATTTGGTAGTGCCCACCCAAGGCCTGGGCCACCGAGCGACCCAGGTTGCCGCTGGCACCCGTGATCAGGACGATAGGCCTGGCGCGATGGGCGCTCATGCCTGCGTTCTCATTGGTAACCTATGCCCATCACGTAGTTACGCAGTAGCGTCTCTTCGTGGTTACCGGCCGCCAGCAGCGCCCGCAACCCGTCGCGCGCATTCAGCACCCCCATGGGTTTGTTGTCTGCGCTCATGAGAACCATGTGGATAAGGCCCCGCGCATGCATCGTTGCCAGCACATCGGATAGCAACTCATCTGGCGCACAGGTTGTGAAATCTTGCGTCATTACGTCGCCAGCATGAGTGGTGAAGAAGTCGGCTTGGCCCAAACCCAAGCGTCTAACCAATATGGTCTCTGTGATGATGCCGACTGCTGCCCCCGCCGCATCACACACCACGACGAGACTGATTTGCGCGCTGGATAGGCGCGCAGCCACTTCCACCAGCAGCGCGGCCGTGGGGACGGTGAATAGTCGCGAGCCAGCCATAGCACCCAGGCTGCTGACGAGCAAGGGCGCTACGGCAAGCGCCTCGGCTGCGGCCACGGCAGGGCTCTCAGGGCTACCGTTGGAAAGAATGGGGGGCAGCGGCGCAGTCATATTGCAAGGGCCAGAGCCTCGGGCCTGCCAGCTTCAAGCAGGCTATCTTTCATATGGGTGTACTGACGTTCGCGCTTGGCGCTCCAGCTTTCTTGCGACATGGCAGATCCTTGGTAGTTTGTTTTTGACAATAGAAATATTGGCAGTTGATTTGAAGGTGGACTGACTTCTAGGGATGCGCTCGCAGGAACGCCAACAGCGCGTCGTTGAACGCTTTTGCGTGCGACACGTTGAGCCCGTGTGGTGCACCGGCTACCCTCACCAGTTGGCTGTGGGGCACTGCGAGATGGGTCCGCAGGCCCGAGCCTTCAATGGGCACAATCGCATCGGCATCGCCATGAATCACCAGCGTCGGCACGGTCACTGTCTTCAGGTCTTCGCGGAAGTCGGTGGTGCTGAACGAATCCATGCATGCCAATGCCGCATGCTGTGCTGATTGGTGACAAATGGCCACCGCCTCGGCACGCTGGGATTCGGTGACCTGGAGTGCGCCATTGGCCGAGAAGAAATTCGTGGTGAACGTGTCGAAGTAGGCGTTGCGGTCTTGCGCAAGCGCGCGCTTTTTCTGTTGCGCCTTCTCAGGAGAAAGGGGACCTTCGGGGTTGTCAGCCGTCTTCATCAGAAATGGCGGCACGGCTGCGGCAAACACCACGCTGCGCAGGCGCGATTCGCCGTGGCGGGCGACATACCTTGCCACCTCGCCCCCACCCATAGAGAAACCCACAAGTGTCACATTCTGCAGTCCACACTGGTCCATGACGCGATGCAGGTCGTCGGCGAGTGTGTCAAAGCTGTAGCCAGTTTCCGGCTTGTCAGAGTGCCCGAAGCCCCGTCGGTCGTACGCCACTACGCGATAGCCAGCGACTGCCAACACAGACACCTGCGGTTCCCAGGCCTGGGCCGACAGCGGCCAACCGTGAATGAGCACCACGGCTGGGCCGTTGCCACCGGTATCGTTGATGTGCAGGTGCACTGTGTCCTCAGAATTCGCTGAGGCTCCAACGGCAGCACCGCCCAATGCACCAACAACCGCACCCAGCGAGGCCCCTACTAAAGCACCCACCGGGCCGGCCACCGCAACGCCGATGGCGACGCCCGTGGCCGCACCTGCCATCACGCCACCGCCAACCAATACTGAATTGGCCTCGCGCTCAATATCCAGCGGTTCTAGCGGAGTCTGTGCCGCAGCATCAGGATCCTGCGATGGGATGCCGTGGCCAGGGTTTGCCTGCTCAGCCATGTCTGCGTCAGCCGGTAGGCTATTTGGCAGTGGGGTGGTCGACAGATTCATATGCTTTTCCAATTTCAGTTGAAGATGGATTGAGCGGGATGCTCAGACAATCAACTATTGGGCGACGTTAAACCTGCGGTTGCGGGCCTGTCTGTGTTGCAGCGTACGGTGGAGCTCTTTACCTTCCTACATTGCATCGGTGACAAAAGCCCGTTCAGCGCAGAGGTCCAAGCTGTGTCCGGCTGATAAACGCTTGTGTGCAGTGGTTGATCGATTGGAGCTCGCTTGCATGAGATATTGGCCGCTAGCCCTCATAGAATGGGCGTGAGTAGCTATTGTTTTTGTAGTGTTCTGTTCCCGCCTGCGGCCACGAGCAATCGCTCGCGAGTGACCCCTATCGCGCAGTAGCCTAAGGTAGATTGTCAGGCGCGTGGCTTGTCTGCACCGACCAGACCGCTGGCTCGTCTTCTTTATCAGACTCTGCCACCGCCGCCGTTGCATGCACCTTGCCGGGCGTGTGATGGGCGGGTGCATAAATCGCATAGACCTGCATGGGCGTCGGCCCGGTATTGGTGATGTTGTGCCAAGTCCCAGCCGGAACCAGAATGCACCATCCATTTGAAACATCTTTTTCAAAAGTCAGTTTGTCCTTGGCGCTTCCCATCTGCACTCTGCCACTGCCGGCATCGAGGCGCAGAAACTGATCGGTCTCAGGATGGGCTTCAAGACCAATGTCGCCGCCGACCGGGATGGACATCAGCGTGACTTGCAAATAGCGCCCGCTCCAAGCGACCGCACGGTAATTTCTATTGACCTTAGTCGCCTCTTCAATGTCGAATGATTGAGGTTGTGGACCTATGTCTTTGACACTGTTAGTTGTGTTGCTCATTTTCTTTCTCGCAGAAGTTAGCCAAGAGGGCTGCTCCGTCGCTCGGGGCAGGTGCCTTCCGGTCTTAGCGCAGGCCGAAGAACGACAAGACAGCGAGGATGATGACGATGGCGCCAACGATGTAGACGATGCGGTTCATGGAATGCTCCTTAGTGAAAGATGCAATTGAAACGCGCACTGTCAGGGCTGTCGGTCTCCCAGCGCACGCAGAATCCGAAAGGCGGTGCCTAGAATGACTGGCAGTTGCGGCTTCTTTGAGTCTCTGGCCCCGACTGCTCCATGCAAGATGCTCAGGTACGAAGAACGGCTATGGCAGATCTATCAAAACCTGGCAAAGCGGAACCGGCGCCCACCGGTCTTTGGCTTGCAATCAAGAAGGTAATCCGTTGGTTGATGGACTGGTTCGCAGTTCAGCCTCGCGCCATCAGATGGACTGTGCTGGTTGTGGCGGCACTGATTCCAGCTACGGGCATCTATTCGTTCACGCTCCTGCATAAACAGGCCGCCTTGGCTGCAGAAGTCAACGCCATCGTCGCTGCCGGAAAAAGCGGTGAGGGAATGTGGACTTTCAATGACAAACTGCCCGTTGTGTTTGGCACCGGTTCGCTGCTGCGCTTTCTGGATACCAGCCCTGTCGAGCGCATCACGGTGGTCTATGCGCCACTGTTGTGGAACGCATCAGAGCGCATCTTTCTGATCGAATCCCTTGGCAAGCACTATGCGTACTACCCCAGCGATATGGAGAGCAAGATAATTGCCGACAAGGCGGTCAATGCACCGTGGGGCAGCCAGTTGGTTTTTATCCCACGCGCTGAGCTGCCGGCCAGTGCTCAGGACACGTTCGCACGCCTGGACCAGCGCTTTGCCGACGCAAGGCCACCCTCTGAAAAAGACAGTTGGCGGGCGGGTGTTAGTGGCGCGTTGTCGCTGGCGCTGACCTTGGGAGTGGTGGCTTTCCTGGTTGTGCAATTCAAGGCCCAGTACAAGTCGCTCAAGTTTATCGAGCCCGACCAGGTGCAGGGTTCCATTGACGATCTGGTGGGCATGGACGACATCAAGGCGGAGGTTGCTCAGATCAAGGACCAATACGAGCGGCGCACGGAGTACGCTGAGTACGGCATCAGCAAGCCATTCAATGTCATGTTTAGCGGCCCGGCGGGCACTGGCAAGACCAAACTGGCAAGTTACCTTGCCAAAGAGTTGCAACTTCCCATTTTGTTTCATTCTGCGGCCAACCTGGAAACGGGCTTTGTGTCCGGTGGCTCGAACACGCTGGGTCGCATCATGACCATGGCCCGGCGACGCCGTCAGTGCATCGTCTTTCTGGATGAGGCGCAGGACCTGTTCATGCAGCGCGGTGGTCGACGCAAGTTTGACGATGACACCGCCAACACGCTGCTGTCCGTGCTGGATGGCGTACGCAGCAAAGACGATACCGAAATCATATGGATCGTGGCCAGCAACTTCAACAGCGAGACCATGGAGATGGATGAGGCCATGCTGCGCCGCTTTCAGATGAAGGTGGACTTTCGCATGCCCAACCGCGAGGAGCGCCTGACGATCATCCGCCACTACCTGAATCAACGCGCCGACAAGGTGCTGCCCGACCTGGACCTGCGTCATCTGGTGGACGTCACCGAAGGTTGCAGCCCGGCCGACCTGGAGACCATCGTCAACCAGGCCGGCATCAAGGCCGTGCAGGCAAGCGAAATGATTAGCGCCGATACGCTGATGCACGCCGCCGAGCGTGTGCTGGTGGGTAATGTCAACACCCACACAACTCAGGAGCGGGACCGCGATCGCCGCATCATTGCCGTGCACGAGTTGGGGCACTTTCTGGTGGACTTTGAGTGTGAGCGCCGCACAAGCCAGGGCAACTGGGCGCAGATGTTGGCTGAAATGAAGACCATCAAGATTTCACTCAAAGCCAATGCACGAACCAACGCACTCGGTTTTGTATTCCACAAACAAAGTGCAAACCTGCTCAAGTCCAAAAGCAACATCGAACAGGACGTTCGGGTACTGCTGGGTGGCATGGCCAATGAAGAGCTGTTTTTTGGCGAAGACGGCACCACCAACGGCGCGCACAACGACATTGCCCGCGTAACCCAATTGCTGTACCACGCCGTGGGCGAAATGGGCATGTACCGCAAAACGCGACTGAACTTCGGATCGCTGACCCAGGACCGATCTGGCGGCGGCCGTGAATTGGATGAGGAAACGCGCAGCCTCATGGAAGCCAAAAGCGAGCGCCTCTACAGCGAGGCCAAGGCAGTGCTACAAGTTCTCAAACCGCTGACCGAGTTTCTGGCCGGACGGTTGCTGCAAGCGGGAGAGATGAGTCTGGCTGACGCGTTATCCGAGATACGCAGCTTTGAGGCGCTGCAGACCTGACGATTCGACCGGGCGATGCGTCTATGCGTGGCGCGTGGCAGCATTTACGTGTCATTTCACTACCACCCCGCCATAAAGTAAGATCGCACCGATTTGGCGCAACCCGATTGCCCATAGGTACTCTTTAACTAAAAAATTTCAGGAGGAATCGATGTCTGACCTTGTATATCCGCGCGAAAAAACGCTTGGCAAACTCACTCTTGTGCTGGGGATCATTGGCTGGCTGCTGCTTATTGTGGGCACAGTCGGTCTAGCCCTAATATACGTGCTTGCAGGCTTTATCGCTTACTGTTTCGCGCAATCGGCTTGGGTCGCATACATACGGGGTACGGCGATTCGAATCACAGCCGACCAATTCCCCGACTTGCATCAACGTATGGATTACTGCAGCCAGAAACTAGGCATCGACCCCATGCCTGAGGCATACATCCTTCACGGTGACGGTATGTTCAACGCCTTTGCCACACGCTTCTTCGGGCGGAACTTTGTTATTTTGTTTAGCGATGTAGTCGACGCGCTAGAGCACGACCCTAGCGCTATCAACTTTTATATTGGCCACGAGTTGGGCCATATAAAACTAAAACATTTGACGGGCCATCTATGGCGAATGCCGGTTTTGTGGCTGCCACTGCTTGGTGCCGCCTATTCGCGCGCCCGAGAATACTCCTGTGATCGCCACGGTCACGCTTGTTGCACAGATGCAGAATCTGCCGGTAAGGCACTGGTGGCCCTAGGTGCCGGTGCAAAACGCTGGGCAACGGTTGATCTGAAGCGCTACACCGATCAAGTACAAACCAATATCGGTTTTTGGCCTTCTTTTCATGAACTCACCGCCGGCTATCCCTACTTGACCAAGCGTGTGGCCCGTACTTTGAACCCCAACGCCTCAATGCCCGGCCGCAATCCATTGGCGTACGTATTGGCATTTTTCGTACCGTTCGGTGGTCGTGGGGGTGGCGGAGCCGCTGGATTAGTTGTGGTGGTTGCCGCCATTGGAATATTGGCATCTGTCGCCTTGCCTGCTTACCAGGACTACACCAGCCGCGCCAAGACCGCCGAGGTCATACTCTCCTTGTCCGGTCCGCGTGCAGCTTTAACGGAGCGTATTTCAAGCAACCCAAACGCTGGTCTGCTGACTCCCCAAGAAATCACCAAGATCAAGTCACAGGCGGCGGCCTCCAAGCATGTTGAATCGATTGATGTCTATGCTGTTGAACAGTACGCCGATGTTGTGGCTACCGCCAATGTCGGTAGCGTCACGGGCCACGTATACACTTATACCCGTGACGGCGGAAAGACATGGAATTGCGGCTCGACTGACTTCCCTGATAAATACCTTCCCACTTCCTGTCGTGACAGTGAAGGCAACGACCGACCCGCGCCGCCTGAACCTCAGCAAACGGATAACCTTGGATTATGGGATCTCTCCTACGCGAAGATTAGATACAACAGTTGTTTGAATACTAGGTCAAAAACTGATCCCGATGCCGCGGAGAGTTTCTGCAAGTGCCTAGTCTACAAATTGGCAGAAGTCGTGCCCCAAGGTGAAATGGAACGTAAACCGACTTCAGTTGAAACCCAGCAAGTGATCCAAACCTCAACCCAGGCCTGTATTGCCCGTTAAGCCCAAGAGCACCCCGCAGTCTGACTTTGGATTTCGGGGCGCACTGCCATTATCTAAGGCGATTACGCAGCAAATCGAACTTATCGGTTGTAGGTGCGCGAATTTGCGCGTAGCCCCGTTTGCAAACTCTTGGATCACCTAGTTGTTTGGGCGGGCCATTGGAGCTCGCCCTTGCAAAGCGGTTGAGCGTTCGTTCATCTCATCCCGTGTGAAGCTACGCCCGGCGTCCACTCCGTGCCGGTTGCTACCTCAGGCTACAAAATTTGAATACGGCAGCACTAAAGAGCGCACGAACGCTCATGGGTGCTGCAGACCTTCCAGCACCAAAGGCGCGATGTCATTAGAAAAACTGGAAGCCAAAACCAGCGTGTTCAGATACCCCAGTTGTTTGAACACCGGGTAGGCCATGGTGGTCAATGCCACCTTGCGACTCAGCTGAAAATTGTTACTGCAGTACAAAACCACCCGCGATGTTTTGAATGGAATCACTTTCGCAAGCGTTTCGTCTGTGAGCTCAGTGGCGGGAATATTTTTTGCGCCCTTGATGTGCGAAGCTGCATATTCGTCGGGGGAACGCAAGTCCACCAGCACCACGCTTCCTTCGGCCAGCCACGTGGCTACGGAACTGAATGCAGCGTACTGCTCGTCATCCTGCAATGCGGTCGCATAAAACGCCTTGGGAGCAATCGGTTTTTTCATGCCTGTATCCTGAGCCATCGTTTGGGAGTGGATGACGAGCGTGCATGCCACCAGCACGCGCATTTTCTTTGCATTGATAGACACCACTTGCGGCCTCTACGGCAAAACAAACTTTTCAATCAACTCGTACACAGCAGGCTCCTGCGCGCCATTGAAGTGCTTGGCACCTGGAACCACTGCCACATGGCCACCCACCCGCTCTCGCCACAGGTTTGCATTGGCTACGTAGTCAGCAGTGAATGGATCGTTGTCTGATAAGAGCACAGCGATGTTTTTGGTTGCCGCTTTGATGCGCCCAAAATCATGCTTTGCTTCCACCCACGGTTGGATGGAATTCCACGGGTTGTCAACGGTCCACCATGCGGCAATCAGAATTGCTGAGTCAATGGTCTGCCCCGTGCCCAATTGCTGCAAAGCGTGCAATACAGCCTGACAACCCACACTGTGCCCCACAAGTACGACCTTGTCCAGGTGCGGGGCATGCGGCTTCAAAACCTCCAGTAAAGCATGGGTCCAACTCGCAATGGTTGGCACACCCGGCTCGGGCATATTGCATACGTGCACAGCTTCAAAGCCATGCTGCGCCTGGAGTTGCTGCGTGAGCCACGGGTACCAATCATGCGCTGGTGTGCCACCCCAACGGGGAACGATGATGAGTTGCTTGTCCATTCAGTACCTTGTCTAGTCCGGCAAAAGCGCGCAGTTCAACCACTGTATTGCAGCATCCATGCTAATGCACACGCGGCTGCTGGCAAAATCGCCGGATGCAACCAACTTCGGCAAACCCCGCACCTATCACCCATTACGAGAATTTCCCGGTTGCATCGTTCTTGTGCCCCGCGCACCTGCGCGCGCCCATAGCCGCCATCTACCATTTTGCCCGCACGGCCGACGATATTGCGGATGAGGGTGATGCAAACGCGCAGCAGCGTCTGGATGAACTGGCCGACTACCGCCAAGACCTCGTGGCCGCCTGCGGAGCCACTGCGGTCCATAGCACCCGCTGGCCGCAGGTGTTTGGCCCGCTGCAGCATGCACTGCAAACCCATCATTTGCCGCCCCAACTGCTGCACGATCTGCTAGACGCTTTCGTACAAGACACCCAAAAGTCTGCCGCTGCCGAAGGCTACGCCAGCCACGCCGCGCTGCTGGACTATTGCCGCATGTCCGCCAACCCCGTCGGCCGCCTGCTGCTGCACCTGTATGGCGTGACCGACGCGCTGGCCCTGGAGCGCAGCGACGCCATCTGCAGTGCCTTGCAGCTCATCAACTTCTGGCAAGACCTCAGTGTGGACATTCCACGGGGGCGCTACTACCTGCCACAGGACGACTGCGCACACTTTGGCGTGGACACAGCCGACATTCTGGCGCAGCGCCAAACCCCAGCCGCTACACAATTGATAGCTTCTTGCGCACAATCCGCGAGGGCTAGCATGCTATTTGGCTCTGCACTGGTGCACCAAGTGCCGGGGCGCGCAGGCTGGGCGCTGCGGCCGGTGGTGCAAGGCGGCCTGCG